>NZ_MVDG02000002.1 GCF_002008315.2 Arthrobacter sp. KBS0703
ACGTCGGATTCGATGCGAACGGGATCGTCGGACCCGGTCCAGCCGAAGCGCCGCGCCAGGCGTCCGAAGTGCGTGTCAACGGTGATGCCGGGAATGCCGAAGGCATTTCCCAGCACCACGTTCGCGGTTTTCCGTCCGACGCCGGGAAGCGTCACCAGATCTTCCAGCCGGCCGGGGACCACGCCGTCGAACTCGTCCACGAGCCGGTTCGCGAGGGCCAAAAGGTTTTTCGTCTTGGCCCTGAAGAAGCCGGTCGGCTTGATGATCGCCTCCAGCTCCGCGGCGTCGGCCTCGGCCATGGCCCGCGCATCGGGGTAGCGGGCGAAAAGCAACGGCGTGATGAGGTTGACGGTCACGTCGGTGGTTTGCGCGGACAGCACCGTGGCCACCAGGAGCTCAAACGGGTTCCGGAAGTCGAGCTCGGCGTGGGCATAGGGGTACTGCTCGGCAAGGGCCCGGTTGATTCGCCGGGCACGCCGCTTGATCGCCAGCGCTGACTCGCCGGACCGGGGCCCGGCACCTTCGGAGGCGGCCACGGGAGGCCGGCTAGCCGCGCTCGATGTTGCTGAGATCGCGCAGGACGCCCACGCGGCCGTCCGTGTGCTGGACCAGGAACTCGTCGCCCCGGTCCTCGAGCGCCAGCACCCAGCCGCCGGGCTCGATCCCGAACAGGGGTGCGCCCGTGCGCTCATCCACGGCCGTCCGGTGCTGCGCCACCGCGAACCAGAATGCCTCGTGGACCGGCTGCTCTTCGGCCTCCTCGGGCCGGCTTGCGGGATCGACCGTGGCGCCGATCGGCTCCTGCGACTTCACCTGCTCCTGCGGCTTCACCTGCTGATGGACGGCGGTGGCAGGAGTGGCCGACGCCGCCGAATGCGGCATGGCGCCGGTGGCGGCATCAGTGGCCGCGGGCCGGTTCCCTGTCGCCGTCCCGGCTCCGGCGGCTGCAGCAGCGGTGACCGGGGTGCCGTCCAGCTGCGTAGATGTGTATAAGAGACAGAGCAGGAGGCGCTGGGCGGCGCGAGCGCCGACGGCAACCGGAGGCAGCGGCTCCAGCTCCTGCTCGCCGCCGAATCGGCCGGGGCCATGATCGCCGCCGAAATGCAGCATGCAGGCGTGCCCTGGCGGGAGGAACTGCACCAGCAGATTCTCGCCGACTACCTGGGCCCCCGCCCGCCGCTCGGACACCGGCCCGCCAAGCTTGAGGCGCTCAACACCGAACTCCGGCGGCTCCTGAACTCGCCAAGCCTGAATTCGGATTCCCCGCAGGAACTCATGCGCGCCCTTCACCGGAACGGGATCGAGGTGAAGTCCACCAGGCAGTGGGAGCTGAAGGGGTCCAGCCATCCGGCCATCGAGCCCCTTCTGGCGTACAAGAAACTCTCGCGGCTGCACACCGCGAACGGGTGGGCGTGGCTGGATGCCTGGGTGAAAAACGGCCGGTTCCAGCCCGAATACGTGGTGGGCGGCGTCGTATCGGGGCGCTGGGCGTCACGCGGTGGCGGCGCGCTGCAGATCCCCCGCCAGATCCGCGGCGCCGTGCACGCCGACCCCGGCCACAAACTGATCGTCGCGGACGCCTCCCAACTCGAGCCGCGTGTTCTGGTTGCCCTCGCCCAGGATTCCACTATGGCCGAGGCGGCCCGTGACCAGGACCTCTACGCGGGCATCGCCGCCAAGGGATTCGGCGGCGACCGCGGCAAGGCCAAGATGGCCCTGCTCGGCGCCATGTATGGCGCCACCTCCGGCGAAGCAGGCCGGCTCATGCCGCAGCTTGTGCGGACGTACCCGCGCGCCGTCGGCTTCGTGGAGCGGGCCGCCCGCGACGGCGAGGCCGGGAAGACGGTCACCTCCCGTCTGGGCCGCAGCAGCCCGCCCCCGTCCGAGCGGTGGCTCCTCAGCCAGCGGTCCACCTCGGCGGAAGAGCAGCGGCGCGCGGATTCCATCGCACGTTCGCGGGGGCGGTTCACGCGCAACTTCGTGGTGCAGGGCTCCGCGGCGGACTGGGCCGCCTGCTGGCTGGCGGAATTACGACGGCGGCTGCGTACCTTGCGCGCCGACGGCTCCGCTTCCGGGGAGCTCGTCTTCTTCCTGCACGATGAGGTGATGGTGCATGCCCCAGAGGCCGCCGTCGATGCATGCATCAGGGCGATCGAGGAAGCCGCCAACGCCGCGAAGGAACTCCTCTTCGGCCCGATTCCGGTGGAATTCCCGGTCAGCGTGGCCGTGGTGGATTCCTACGACAACGCGAAGTAGCGGCGCAGGGCGTGAGGGTAGCCGCTCAACGGCGGGAATTAAAGTCACATCCGCCGCTACGGACACGGACCGTTGAACGGAGTAACGTACCCGCTAGTAGCTCGCCCCCTGTGGCACATGACACTAGGCTCGGAGGTGGCCGGGCAGTGGCAGAATCGTTGGCCCGGCAGGTGCGATGAAGCATTACCAGGGGGTTCCACGCCAATGGCGGGCAGGTTTGAAATACACCAGGACGACGAGCAGTCCTACAAATTCCGGCTCGTAGACGGGGACGGCAACGTGGTGGCCGTGTCACCGCGGTTTAAGACCGTTTCCGGGGTTGTCGACGGGATCAACGCGATGCGGGAAAACGCCGCAACGGGACTCGTGGTAGACCTGCGGAGACCGCAGCCCCAAGGCTAGCGAGGGCTAAAGTTCCAGCTGGTGCAGCCGGGTCCGGTCCCACGGTACGGCCCACCCGAGCTGGTCGAACAGTTCGTTCAGGATCATGCCGGTAAAGCCCCAGACCACCACTTCCTTCACGGTGAAGGCCGGACTCTGGAAGGTCTGGTTCATCCGGGTGACGGTGGCCATCGCCCGGTTTTCCGGGTCCAGCAGGTCCCGGACCGGAACCCGGAAAACCTGGGCGGACTCGCCGTAGTCCACCACCCGGACGGGCGACGGCGAAGCCCACCAGCCGAGGACAGGCGTCACGAGGTAGTTGCCGCGGGGCAGCGCCAGTTCGGGCAGGACCCCGAGCACCTCCACTCCGCCCGGATCCACGCCGGTCTCCTCCTCCGCCTCGCGCAGCGCCGCCGCAACGGGTGACTCGTCCGGATCGATGCCGCCGCCGGGAAACGCCACCTGACCGGGATGGTCGTCCAGCGTGTGCGCGCGCTCAAGGAGCAGGACGTCCAGGTCCGCGGCAACCAGCGGTTTTCCCGAGGCCGCCGGGACGTCGTCCAGCGCTCCGAACAGGATGAGCACGGCGGCCTTCCGTGCCACTGACGCGTCCACGGTGAGGGTCCGCCAGTAGGGGTTCCGGGCCGGGCCGGTTCCTGCGTTGATGGAGTCGACGAGGTCCACCAGGTCCTGGCGGGCAGTCACGGGGACCTCCGCTGGGATTCCATCCGGATTTCGGCGGCGCGGTGCGTCTCGGCCAGGAGTTTGCCGAGGAGCTCCTCGTTTCCCGGCGCAAGCTCATACTTCAGAAGCTTCGCGGCTTTGGCCGGGTCCGTTTCGCCCAGGCCAAAGCTGGGACACCAGTTGGCCACGGCGCAGGCGCCGCAGGCAGGCTTCCGGGAATGGCAGACCCGCCGACCGTGGAACACCACGCGGTGGGACAGCATGGTCCAGTCCCTAGGCTCGAAGAGCTCGGCCACGTCGGATTCGATGCGAACGGGATCGTCGGACCCGGTCCAGCCGAAGCGCCGCGCCAGGCGTCCGAAGTGCGTGTCAACGGTGATGCCGGGAATGCCGAAGGCATTTCCCAGCACCACGTTCGCGGTTTTCCGTCCGACGCCGGGAAGCGTCACCAGATCTTCCAGCCGGCCGGGGACCACGCCGTCGAACTCGTCCACGAGCCGGTTCGCGAGGGCCAAAAGGTTTTTCGTCTTGGCCCTGAAGAAGCCGGTCGGCTTGATGATCGCCTCCAGCTCCGCGGCGTCGGCCTCGGCCATGGCCCGCGCATCGGGGTAGCGGGCGAAAAGCAACGGCGTGATGAGGTTGACGGTCACGTCGGTGGTTTGCGCGGACAGCACCGTGGCCACCAGGAGCTCAAACGGGTTCCGGAAGTCGAGCTCGGCGTGGGCATAGGGGTACTGCTCGGCAAGGGCCCGGTTGATTCGCCGGGCACGCCGCTTGATCGCCAGCGCTGACTCGCCGGACCGGGGCCCGGCACCTTCGGAGGCGGCCACGGGAGGCCGGCTAGCCGCGCTCGATGTTGCTGAGATCGCGCAGGACGCCCACGCGGCCGTCCGTGTGCTGGACCAGGAACTGTCGCCCCGGTCCTCGAGCGCCAGCACCCAGCCGCCGGGCTCGATCCCGAACAGGGGTGCGCCCGTGCGCTCATCCACGGCCGTCCGGTGCTGCGCCACCGCGAACCAGAATGCCTCGTGGACCGGCTGCTCTTCGGCCTCCTCGGGCCGGCTTGCGGATCGACCGTGGCGCCGATCGGCTCCTGCGACTTCACCTGCTCCTGCGGCTTCACCTGCTGATGGACGGCGGTGGCAGGAGGGCCGACGCCGCCGAATGCGGCATGGCGCCGGTGGCGGCATCAGTGGCCGCGGGCCGGTTCCCTGTCGCCGTCCTGGCTCCGGCGGCTGCAGCAGCGGTGACCGGGTGCCGTCCAGCTGCGTCACTTCGGCGGCGGCGCTGCCGGTTCGGCTGCCGCAGGCCGGGCGGCGGCCGGCGCCTCTGCGGAAGGCACGACGGCGGCAGGTCGGGCGGCGGCCGGCGCTTCTGCGGAAGGCACGACGGCGGCAGGTCCCGTTTCGGGGGACGCTGCGGCGCTGCTGGCTGCATTCGCGGCGGGCCAGGCACCAGCGGACGGGTAAGTCCGGCACCTGCAATGCCGGCACCGGCGGCCGCGCCCCGGCCGTTGCAGCGCCGGCTGTTGGAGCGCCCGCGGATGCGTGCCGGCGGTCGGTGTACCGGCCGTCGGGGCGGCGGTTCCCGGTGCATGGGCAGCGGCCTGGCCGCCGAACTTGTGGCCGCCAAAAATCCGGCCGGCTGCCTTATGGCCGCCCGCCGTCGGGCTCTGTTCAGCTGACTTGCCCTGCTCGGCTGGTTTGCCCTGCTCAGTTGGCTTGGCCGGTTTGGGTGCCTTCGGTGTCCGGACGGGTACGGCGGACTCGCGGGCGGTGATGTGGGCCGGCACTTCGGCCCGGTCCAGGAAGTCCCCGGCGAAAAAGGGGATGAACCTGGCCAGTACCGTGGCGGCAAACAGCACCAGCGCGCCGATGAGGGCCACGAGCAGGCTGGGCGTGAACGCCCCTGCAACGGAAAGGAAGAAGAAAGCCACGGCAAAGGATGCCACCACCGAGCCGAACTGATCGACAGACAGCGAGCCGATCCGGACCTTCGTCTCCGGAGCCAGCCGGCGGGCCACAAACAGCGCCGCAAGGATGAGGGGCAGCACGATCCCCAGCCCCAGGAAGAACAAGCTCCCCAGGTTCCACAGGTTGTAGCGGACGGCGAACACCGGAATCAGCGATGCGATGAAGAGAATCAGCGTGGCCCCGAAAACGGTCAGGTCACGGACGGTAAACGGACCAAGGACCGCAACGTTCCGCACCCCGGGCCCCCTGCCGCCAGCGGAAGCATTGGACGGAGAAGCAGCGGAGTTCGCGAACGCCCCGCCCTGCGGTTTCATGAAGCGGACGTCGCTACCGGCGGCCGGCGCAACATCCCGCGGCGTGTCCCGGTGTCCGGTTGAATCCTTCTCGGCTCCGGCCTGCGCGGCGGAACCCTGCCCGGCTGGTACCTGCTGACCCAGGTCACGCGGGGCCGGACCCTGCTGACCGGAATCCCCCTGGCCCGGACCCGTTTGACCTAGACCCGGCTGGCCGTGGCTTTGCTGATTCATACTGTTCTCCTTAGCGTGGCGGCATCCGGGCGGCTGTCCAATGCCCGGCGACGCCTAACGGCCGGCGGGCCAGACCTCAAACGGTCAGGCTGCCTCCGGCCTCTGTCACGAGTCCATCTCAGCCTAGCCAAGTGCATGGATGATCACTAGCTGACGGGCCGCGGCGGGGCGCCCCCGGCACGCCGTTCCGGCCACACCCCCGCACGGACGCCGCGTACGCAGGGCAACCATTCGTCGCTAATAACGCACCGTTCACTGTTCACTATGTGACGCGGCACACGTGGCTGAACCCGAAGGGGCTAGTCTGTTTTCGGAACAGCTCTTTGCGGTATGTCCGCGATCGGCCGCTGCCCGGCGCCGCGCACAGCGGCAGGGTGGCAGCCGGGGCCGGCGCATCCCGCGCTGCAAAGATCGATGAATGATGAGGTTCACCATGTCCCAGGACACTCCCGGCTCGACGGCCACCGCCGCCGCCACCAGCCAGCAGGGCGATGCACTTGAAAACCTGCTGCACGAGAACCGCAAGTTTGCCCCGACCGCGGACTTCGCCGCCAACGCCGTCGTTGGCGCGGAAGCCTACGCCGAGGCCGATGCCGACCGCCCCGCCTTCTGGGCAAAGCAGGCGCGCGAACTGCTGACGTGGAACAAGGACTTCACGCAGGCGCTCGACTGGTCCAACCCGCCGTTCGCGAAGTGGTTCGTCGGCGGCGAGGTCAACGCCGCCTACAACGCCCTGGACCGGCACGTGGAGAACGGGCTCGGCGACCGCGTGGCCATCTATTTCGAAGGCGAACCCGGCGATTCCCGCTCCTACACCTACGCCGAGCTGACCGATGAAGTAAAAAGGGCCGCCAACGCGTTCGAGTCCCTCGGTGTTGCCAAGGGTGACCGCGTGGCCGTTTACCTGCCCATGATTCCGGAGGCCGTGATCACGCTGCTGGCCTGCGCCCGGATCGGGGCAGTGCATTCGGTGGTGTTCGGCGGCTTCTCCTCTGACGCCCTGCGGTCCCGGATCGAGGACGCCGAAGCCAAGCTGGTGGTCACCGCCGACGGCACCTACCGGCGCGGCAAGCCCAGCGCCCTGAAGTCCGCCGTGGACCAGGCCCTGGCCGCGGACGGGCACAGCGTGCAGAACGTGGTGGTGGTCAAGCGCAACGGCCAGGATGTGGACTGGCACGAGGGCCGGGACCACTGGTGGGCCGACACCGTCGGGGCGGCCTCCACCGAACACACCGCCGTGGGCCACGATTCCGAACACCCGCTGTTCATCCTCTACACCTCCGGCACCACCGGAAAGCCCAAGGGCATCCTGCACACCACCGGCGGGTTCCTCACCCAGACCGCGTACACCCACAAGGCCGTGTTCGACCTGCACCCGGAAACGGACGTCTACTGGTGCACGGCCGACGTCGGCTGGGTCACCGGCCACTCCTATGTCGCGTACGCGCCGCTCATCAACGGCGCCACGCAGGTCATGTACGAGGGCACGCCCGATTCCCCGCACCAGGGCCGCTGGTGGGAGATCGTCCAGAAGTACAAGGTCTCCATCCTCTACACCGCCCCCACGGCCATCCGGACGTTCATGAAGTGGGGCCGGGACATCCCCGACAAGTACGATCTCTCCTCCATCCGGGTCCTGGGCTCGGTGGGCGAACCCATCAACCCCGAGGCCTGGATGTGGTACCGCGAGGTCATCGGCGGGAACAACGCACCCATCGTGGACACCTGGTGGCAGACCGAAACCGGGGCCCAGATGATCGCCCCGCTGCCCGGCGTCACGGCCACAAAGCCCGGCTCGGCGCAGGTCCCGCTGCCCGGCATCGCCGTGGACGTCGTGGACGAGAACGGCGCGTCGGTGCCGAACGGCCACGGCGGCTTCCTGGTGATCCGCGAACCCTGGCCGGCCATGCTGCGCGGCATCTGGGGCGACCCCGAGCGCTTCAAGGAAACCTACTGGTCCCGGTTCGAGACCATGTACTTCGCCGGTGACGGCGCCAAGAAGGACGAGGACGGCGACATCTGGCTCCTGGGCCGCGTGGACGACGTCATGAACATCTCCGGCCACCGCCTCTCCACCACGGAGATCGAGTCCGCCCTGGTGAGCCACCCGGCCGTGGCGGAGGCCGCCGTCGTCGGAGCCGCGGACGAAACCACCGGCCAGGCCGTGGTGGCGTTCGTCATCCTGCGCGGCGACGCCGTGGACTCCGGCGACGAAATCGTCCAGGACCTCCGCAACCACGTGGGCAAGGAGATCGGCCCCATCGCCAAACCCAAGACCATCCTGGTGGTGCCCGAACTGCCCAAGACCCGCTCCGGCAAGATCATGCGCCGCCTGCTCAAGGACGTCGCCGAAGGACGCGACACCGGAGACGCCACCACCCTGGCCGACAACACCGTCATGGCCCAGATCGCGGCTTCACTGAAGAAATAAGCACAAAACCGCACTTTGCAGGGCCCGGCCGCACGCAGCAGCCGGGCCCTGCCCGCGCCTGCCCGTCGGGCTGCCCACCGACTTTTCATCGGCACGGATAAATGTTGCTTTTCGATCTTTCCTGTTCTCTTTTGCGAGGTTATAGTCATTCCTATGTGAGGTGCCTCACAACCAGCTGAATTTCAAGGGAGAGATCATGGCAGCACACACAGCACCGTCCCTCACCGCCGGCCCGGGCCGACGCACAATCCTGAAGACCATGGGCGTGGGTGTTGCCGGGCTGGCCGGCGTGCCGCTGCTGGCAGCCTGCACCGGGGGCACCGGCCCCTCCGGCGGAGGCACTGATTCCTCGGGACTCACTTTCGGCTCAGGGTCCTCCGACGAGGTTCCCAAGAAGGCCTACCAGGCAGTGACCGATGCCTTCACGAAAAAGACGGGCAAGACCGTTAACACCAACGTGGTGCCGCACAACGACTTCCAGAACAAGATCAACTCCTACCTGCAGGGCTCGCCGGACGACACGTTCACCTGGTTCGCGGGCTACCGGATGCAGTTCTACGCCGGCAAGGGCCTCCTCGCTCCCGTCGATGATGTCTGGGAGAAGATCGGCGGAAATTTCTCGGATGCCCTGAAGAAAGCCTCCACCGGCCCTGACGGCAAGATGTACTTCGTGCCGAACTACAACTACCCGTGGGGTTTCTTCTACCGCAAGAGCCTCTGGGCGGAGAAGGGCTACGAGGTTCCGGAAAATTTCGATGCCCTCAAGACGCTGGCGGCCAAGATGAAGGCCGACGGTATCATCCCGATCGGCTTTGCCGACAAGGACGGCTGGCCGGCCATGGGCACGTTCGACTACATCAACATGCGGCTCAACGGCTACCAGTTCCACGTGGACCTCTGTTCACACAAGGAATCCTGGGACCAGCCGAAGGTGACCGAGGTGTTCACCACGTGGTCCGCGCTGCTTCCCTTCCAGGACCCGGCAGCGCTGGGCCAGACCTGGCAGGACGCGGCCAAGTCACTGGCGGCCAAGAAGACCGGCATGTACCTGCTCGGCTCCTTCGTCACCCAGCAGTTCACGGATCCCGCCGTGCTCAAGGACATCGACTTCTTCCCGTTCCCGGAGATCGCCACTGAAGGCCGCGACGCTGTCGAAGCCCCCATCGACGGCCTGCTCCTGTCCAAGAAAGGCGGCGAGAACTCGGCGGCGCGCCAGTTCATGGAATTCATCGGCACGCCCGAGGCCCAGGACGCCTACGCCGCCGTGGACCCCTCCAACATCGCCACCGCCAAGGGCGCGGACACTTCCAAATTCAGCGAGCTGAACAAGAAATGTGCCGAGACCATCGCCAACGCCAAGTCCATCAGCCAGTTCTTCGACCGTGACGCCCTTCCCGCCATGGCCAACAACGTCATGATTCCCGCCCTGCAGACCTTCCTCAAGGACGGCAAGATGGACGTCAAAAACCTCGAGGCCCAGGCCAAGACCCTCTACGCGGCCCAGTAGCAGGGGACCGTCATGAGCACTACAGCAAGAGACCTGGTCCCACCGGAATCCAGGGCACCGTCCGGAGCGCAGGCCAAGGGCGTCAAAAGCGGGAAGGTCCGGCGGCTTTCCAAACGGGACAAGATCGTCCTGACCCTGATGGTCGGCATTCCGACGCTCATCCAGCTCGTTTTTGTCTGGCTGCCCACCCTGATGTCCATCGCCCTGAGCTTCACGCGCTGGAACGGACTGGCCTTGACCGACATCAGGCCGGCAGACCTCGGTAACTACCAGTACATCTCGCAGGACTACCCGCCGTTCTGGCCGGCCATGCAGCACAACCTGCTCTGGCTTGCGTTCCTGGCCCTCGTGGCCACGCCGCTGGGACTCCTGCTGGCTGTGCTGTTGGACCAGCAGATCCGCGGCAGCAAAATCTACCAGAGCATTTTCTTCGCTCCCGTAATGCTGTCCCTGGCCTTGATCGGCATCATCTGGCAGCTCTTCTACCAGCGGGACAACGGCCTGCTGAACTTCCTGCTGGGCACGTCCGGCACCCCGCAGGCCGTTGACTGGTTCGGTGACTCCTCCGTCAACATCTGGGCAGCCCTGATCGCCGCCACCTGGCGCCATGCCGGCTACGTCATGCTGCTGTACCTGGCCGGCCTCAAGGGCGTCGACCCGAGCCTCAAGGAGGCCGCGGCGATCGATGGCGCGAACGCGGTGCAGACGTTCTTCCGGGTGGTTTTCCCGGCCATGCGCCCCATCAACGTGGTGATCGTCGTGATCACCATCATCGAGTCGCTGCGTGCGTTCGACGTCGTCTATGTCATCAACCGCGGCACCAACGGCCTGGAGCTGATCAGTGCCCTGGTGATCCAGAACCTGGTGGGAGAGGGGCAGGTGATCGGCGTCGGCTCAGCCCTTGCGGTGGTCCTGCTGGTGATCTCCCTGGTCCCCATCGTCTTCTACCTCAGCCGCACCTTCGGCAAGGAGAACAGAGCATGAGCACCACGGCCCGCGCAGGCGTTCCGTCCGTGGCGGAGCGCCGTTCCGGCAGCAAGCCAAAACGGCATTACGGAACCCACATCTTCCTCACGGTCATGGCCGTCATGTGGCTCATTCCGCTCGGATGGGCTCTCTTCACGGCCCTGCGGCCCATCGCCTCCACCAATGAATACGGCTACTTCAGCATCGCCGGAGACTTCAACTTCGACAACTTCGTCCAGGCCTGGACGCAGGGCGGCATCGCGAAGTACTTCTGGAACTCGGTGATCATCTCCGTTCCGGCGGTCCTGCTGGTGCTGTTCCTGGCATCCATGATGGCGTTCGCCGTCAGCCGGGTGAGCTGGAAGTTCAACGTCACGCTGCTCATCATGTTCACTGCCGGCAACCTGCTGCCGCCCCAGGTCCTGGCGGCGCCGCTGTTCGAGATGGCCAAGCATTTCGAAGTGCCGTACGCCTTCAGCGATTCCGGCAACATGCTGAACACGTACATCGCGGTCATCGCCGTGAACACGGCCTTCCAGATGGGCTTCTGCACGTTCGTCCTGTCCAACTACATGAAGGCGCTCTCCCCCGACCTGACCGAGGCCGCACTGGTGGACGGGGCGGGCATCTGGCGCCAGTACCGGGAGATCATCATGCCGCTGTGCCGGCCGGCCTTTGCCGCGCTCGGCACCTTGGAAGTCATCTTCATCTACAACGACTATTTCTGGCCCCTCATCTTCATCCAGAGCGGCGACAGGCTTCCCGTCACCACGGCCATCAACAACCTCCAGGGCGAATTCCTGAACGACTACAACCTGCTGGCGGCCGGAGCCGTGATCACCGTTATTCCGACGCTGATCGTCTACCTGCTCCTGCAGCGGCAGTTTGTTGCCGGGCTGACTCTTGGTTCCAGCAAGGGGTAAGCGAAGATGGCAGGAGCAGCCACGCCGCCGCCGTCACCGCTTGAGAGGATTCCGATGCTTCCCGCCGCCCGCCACCAGTCCATAGTGGATGCCGTCCAGCGCGAGCGCGTGGTCCGTGTCTCGGACCTCGCCCAGCTGCTGGGCGTGTCCCTCATGACCGTGCGCCGGGACATCGAAACGCTGGAGGAAAGCGGGCAGGTGGAGCGGATCCACGGTGGCGCCAAGCTGCCCGGCGACGCCAGCACCCACGAGCCCGGATTCGAACTCAAGTCCACCCAGCTGACGGCGCAGAAGCGCGCCATTGCCGTGGAGGCCGCCAGCATGGTGCATGAGGGCATGGCCGTGGCCCTCAGCGCGGGCACCACCACCTGGGCGCTGGCCAAGGAGCTCGTGAACGGCCCGCGGATCACCGTGGTGACCAACTCGATCCGTATCGCCGACCTCTTCCACCACGGTGCGGCGTCGGGCGGCCCGCGGCACAGCTCAACGGTGATCCTAATCGGCGGCGAGCGCACGCCGTCGGACGCGCTGGTGGGACCCATTGCCACCGCGGCGCTCAGGCAGTTGCACCTGGACCTGCTGTTCCTCGGCGTGCACGGCATGGACGCCGAGGCCGGCTACACAACCCCCAACCTTCTGGAAGCCGAAACCGACCGCGCCTTCGTGGCCGCCTCCCGCAAAGTAGTGGTCCTGGCCGACCACACCAAGTGGGGCACCCAGGGCATCAGCACCATCGCGGAACTCGAGGAAGCCGACGAGGTGATCAGTGGTGCCGGCCTGTCCGGCGAAGCCCAGCGCATCCTCCGCGACCGGGTAAGCCGGCTGCGGCTCGTCTAGGCCGCGATCCCCTGAAACTTCGTCAGCCGCAGCCGCAGGACTGCCGGACCAGCAGCCGGGTCGGAAAGACCTGGTGCCGCGGCGGCTCGGCACGGTCGGCGCCGACAAGCGCGCGCACTGCGGCCTCCGCCATGGCGCGCACGGGCTGTTCAACAGTGGTCAGCGGCGGCCACGAATACTCAGCCTCCACCGAGCCGTCGAAGGATGCCAGCGCCACGTCGCCGGGCACGGCCAGTCCCGCTTCATGGAGGACCCGGAGTATGCCGATCGCCTGCATATCCGAGCTCGCAAAGATCGCCGTTGGCCGGTTCGCCGAGGCAAGGAGCCGCTTGCCGGCCGCGTACCCGCCGACCCGGGTGAACGCGCTGCGTGCGATCGGCCCTTCGGGCAGGCCGGCGTCCTTGAGGGCCCGCAGCCACCCGTCCTCACGGGCGTCCCCTTCGTTTCCCGTGGTGGTACCCATCGCCAGGCCGATGTTGGTGTGGCCGTGCCCGATCAGGTGCTCCACGGCGGTGCGGGCCCCTTCGGCCAGGTCCACACCCACCGTGGTGAAGCCTGCGGACCTCTCGCTGTGGCTCAGGAGCACGGACGGTATCTCCGCAGCCTGCAGGTCAGCCAGGTCCGGGTCCAACAGCACACTCGCCAAAACCACCCCGTCCACCTGCCGGGCGGCGAGGTTCCGGATGTTCCGGCGCTCCTTGGCAAGGTTCCCGTCCGAATTCGTCAGGAAGAGCGCGAAGCCCAGCTCTGCCGCCGCGTCCTCCACGGCATGGGCCAGCAAGGAGAAGAAGGGGTTGCTGTTGTCCGGGATGATGAGGCCGATGGTCTCCGTTGAGCCCAGCTTCAGCGCCCTCGCCGCCGCGTTGGGCCGGTAGCCCAGGAGCCTGATGGCCTCCTGGACCCTGGCTTCCGTGGCTGGCGCTACCTTCTTGGGGCCTCCGTTCACAACGTAACTGACGACGGCGGTGCTCACCCCGGCGTACCGGGCAACATCCTTGCGGGTCACCTGGGTTCGCGGGGCGGGCACTGCCGGAGTCGTCATGGTGTCCATGCTAGCTACTGCGCCGCCGGGGCATCGCCGAAGTCGCGGATGGCCAGGCGTTCGCCGTTCTGCTGGGCCGAGGCATGGGCCACGATTCCGGGAAGCGTGAACCGAGCGGCCACCCAGGCGTTGACGGGCGGCAGCGTGCCGGTGTTGACCGCCGTCACGAAGTCGTCCACCAGGAACTGGTGGCTGCCTTCGTGGCCGGTCGGGGCTCCGAGGTATTCGTCCGGCAGCCGTCCGCGGTCGTGCACCGGGGCAAGCCCGGAGATGAAGGCGTCGCGCAGTTCGGGGGCAACGCCGGCCAGCGAGGGATCATCCAGCGGGATGCTGGGCCGGGTTTCCACCTGGTCCGAGATGTCGTGGACGTTTTCCTTGTCCTGCCACACCGTCACCGTCGCGATCTGCTCGAAGCTGGCCTCGGTGCCGAAAAAGCGGAACCGGGACTCACGGATGTGGGACGGGTAGCCAACCCGGCGCATTTCGTTGGTGCGCATCGCACCGCCGTCGTTCAGTTCGAACAGCGCCGTGGCGTTGGAGAAGTCGTTGCCGAACATGCTCACGTCCTTGTCGAACACGCCGTCCCCGCGGTCGTCCTTGACGCCGATACAGCTGACGCTGACCGCGTGCGACGGCAGCACCCCCAGGACGCCGCCGATGGCATGGGTGGGGTAGAGCATGGGCGGGTAGCTGGCGGTCTCCTTCCAGCGGTCGCCGCCGCTGTACTGGTAGGCATCATAGAAGCCGAGGTCCATGTCGTGGACGTAGTCGCCTTCGCTGTAGAAGATCCGGCCGAATTTGCCGGCGGCATGCTGGTTGCGGGCATAGACGGTCGCCGGGTTGTAGTAGCTGGTCTCCCCCATGGCGTAGACGAGCCCGGTTTCCTTCACGGCCTCGATGATGCGTTCGATCTCCTCTTCGGAAACCGCCATGGGCACTGCCGAGTAGACGTGCTTGCCGGCGCGCAGCGCCTGCTCCACGAGCGGCCCGTGGGTCCAGCGCTGCGTGAAGATGGCGACGGCGTCGACGTCGGACGCCAGCAGTTCCTCGAAGCTGTCCATGGTTCCGTCGAGCCCCCACGTTGCTTGGGCGGCCGCGGCCCGTTCCGGCCGTTCGTCGACGACGTAGACCTCCGTGACTCCCGGGTGGAGCTTAAAAAGATGGGCGAAATGGCCGCCGAACTGTCCGACGCCGACGACTCCGATTGAAAACGCCATTGTTTACCTTTCCCTGGCTGGCCCGCAGGTCCGGGCGCGAATGGCCCTAAGTGGGCTTGTTGAGAGTCTTGCACTGCAATCTACTCGAGTCAACGAATTAGCCAAGTGGAAACGTAACTTTCAATGTTTGCGGGAAGAAAAGCTTGCCACTCGGAATCTACTCGTGTAGATTCTCATTCAGTTGTTACCCACATCACAGTCAGGAAAGGGTCGAAGATGACCACCCTTACCAAGCAGCAACAGGACCCGGCAGCCCGGGTCGGACTCCCCAAGGCAGGGAAGCCCGCCCGCAGGAGCCTTACCAACCGCCTCGGCGACCTGAAGGTCGCCCTGTTCTTCATCTTCCCGGCGATGATCGGCTTTGTTCTCTTCTATTTGGTCCCCACCATCCGGGGCGTCTACCTCAGCTTCACCGAGTACAGCATCCTGGGTGACCCCACCTGGATCGGCATCAAGAACTACACCGCCATGCTCGGCGATGAACTGTTCTGGAACGCCATGGCAGTCACCGTCCAGTACGTCGGCCTGAACATCGGCTTCCAGACCGTCATCGCCCTTGGACTGGCCCTCCTCATGCACCGCGTCGCAAAGTCCACATTCATCCGCGGCGCTTTGCTGCTGCCCTTCCTGGTGGCGAATGTGATCGTCGCGCTGCTGTGGTTCTGGATGCTCGACTACCAGATGGGCATCGTCAACGAAATCATCAGCTGGATGGGCCTGCCCCGCATCGCCTTCTTCGGCAGCGAGCAATGGGCCATTCCCACCATCGCCGCCGTCAACGTATGGCGCCACATGGGCTACACCGCCCTCCTGATCTTTGCCGGCCTGCAGTCCATCCCCAACCACGTCTACGAGGTTGCATCACTAGACGGCGCCTCCCCCACCCGGACGTTCTGGAGCATCACCATGCCGCTCCTGCGCCCCGTCATGGTGCTGGTGCTGGTGGTCACCGTGATCGGGTCCTTCCAGGTGTTCGACACCGTGGCAGTGACTACGGGCGGTGGCCCGGTCAACGCCTCCCGCGTCATCCAGATGTACATCTACCAAAAGGCCTTCGGCGAATCGGACTTCGGCTACGCATCGGCACTGTCCGTCATTCTCTTCCTCATTCTTGCCCTGGTGGCCTTCGTGCAAATGAAGTTCCTCAAGGGCAACGAATCGGATCTGGACTAAGGAACCCCAGCCATGAGCACCTCTACACTCACCCGCAAGAAGTCCCTGAATACCGTTCCCGCCAAGAAGCCGGTCAACTGGCGGCGCGTCGGAGCCTGGGCCCTGGTGGCCATCGCCGTAGCCGTCACCGTTGCACCCTTCCTGTGGATGCTGCGCACCGCGTTGTCCAGCAACGCCTCGCTGGCATCCAACGCCGGCAACCTGCTGCCCGCGGACTTCAGCCTCGGCGCCTTCAAGAGGGTCCTCGGGATGCAGAGCCCGGAAGAGGCCATCGCTGAGGGAGGCTCGGGAGCCGCCATCAACTTCTGGCTGTACCTCCGGAACTCGGTGATCTTCGCCAGCGTCACCACCGCCGGGCAGGTCTTCTTCAGCGCGATGGCAGCCTACGCGTTCTCCCGGCTCCGCTGGCCCGGACGGAACGCCGTGTTCGCCCTGTTCCTGGCCACCATGATGGTCCCGCCGATCTTCACCGCGCTGCCCAACTTCCTCATGATCAAGAACATGGGCCTGCTCAACACGTTCGCCGGAATGACGCTGCCCTTCCTGTTCATGACCCCGTTCGCCATCTTCTTCCTGCGCCAGTTCTTCCTCAGCATGTCCCGGGAAGTGGAGGAAGCCGCAATGCTCGACGGTGCCAAGCACCTGAGGATCTTCTTCCAGATCGTCCTGCCGAATGCCGCCGCCCCCCTCGCCACCCTGGCGCTGCTGACCTTCATCGGCCAGTGGAACGAATACTTCTGGCCGCTGCTGGTGGGCCAGGACGAAAACGTCCGCGTGCTCACCGTGGGCCTGGGCGTCTTCAAGTCCCAGTCCCCGCAGGGCGCCCCGGACTGGACCGGACTGATGGCCGCCACGCTGGTGGCCGCCGTCCCCGTGCTCCTGCTGTTCATCGCCTTCGGCAAGAAGGTGGTCAACTCCATCGGCTTCTCCGGCATCAAATAAGCCTCTCCCTCCAGACAACCCCGTCAAACCGCCGCTCCCGGCACCCCCTTGCACCACCCAAGAAAGGTCCATCATGAAGAAAACTATCGGCGCCGTCGCTGCCGCCGCAGCCATCGCCCTTTCCCTGTCCGCCTGTGGCGGCGGATCCGCCGCCCCGTCCGCCGAGGCCAAGGGAGAAATCAACTACTGGCTCTGGGACGCCAACCAGCTCCCCGCGTACCAGCAGTGCGCCACCGACTTCACCAAGGCCAACCCGGACATCAAGGTCAAGATCACCCAGCGCGGCTGGGACGACTACTGGACCACCCTGACCAACGGCTTCGTCGCCGGAACGGCACCGGACGTCTTCACCGACCACCTTTCCAAGTTCCCCGAATACGCCTCGAAGAAGCAGCTGCTCGCCCTGGACGACGCCGTCCAGAAGGACGGGGTCAAGCTGGACGTCTACAACAAGGGCCTCGCCGATCTGTGGGTGGGCCAGGACGGCAAGCGCTACGGACTGCCCAAGGACTGGGACACCGTCGCCATGTTCTACAACAAGAAGCTCGTCAAGGATGCCGGCTACACCGAGGAGCAGCTGAAGAACCTCGACTGGAACCCGCAGGACGGCGGCAGCTACGAGAAGGCCATCGCCCACCTCACCGTGGACAAGAGCGGCAAGCGCGGCGACGAGGCCGGCTTCGACAAGACCAAGGTGGCCACCTACGGCCTCGGCCTCGAGTCCTCCGGTTCCGGCCAGGGCCAGACCCAATGGAGCTTCCTGTCCGCCACCACCGGCTGGACCCACACGGACAAGAACCCGTGGGGCACCAAGTTCAACTACGACGATCCCAAGCTCCAGGAGACCATCAAGTGGTGGGCCGGTCTCGCGGACAAGGGCTACATGCCCAAGCTTGAGACCACCGTCGGCGCGAGCGTCTCAGACGCCTTCGGTGCCGGCAAGGCAGCCATCAACACCAACGGATCCTGGATGATCGGCCAGTACACCAGTTACAAGGGTGTCGAAACCGGAATCGCCCCGACCCCCAAGGGACCTGACGGCAAGCGCGCCAGCATGTTCAACGGCCTGGCCGACTCCATCTGGGCCGGCACCAAGAACCCGGCTGCTTCCGTGAAGTGGGTCGAGTACCTGGCCTCCAGCGCCTGCCAGGATGTCGTGGCCTCCAAGGCCGTCGTCTTCCCCGCCATCAAGAGCTCCTCCGACAAGGCCGCCGCTGCCTTCAAGGCCAAGGGCATTGACGTCAGCGCCTTCACCACGCACGTCACGGATGGCACCACCTTCCTGTTCCCCATCGCTGACAAGGCCGCCAAGGTGGACGGTGTCATGAAGCCCGCCATGGACGCGGTTGTGTCCGGCAAGAAGGACGCCAGCTCCCTGACCGACGCCAACGGCCAGGTCAACTCCCTCTTCAAGTAGGGAACAAACTGGGCGACAATCGAAGCCCAGGCATCCACCGCAGCACCACGTTTACGGGCCGGCACAGCACACCCTGTGCCGGCCCCGCAACGGCTTTCCCTACCTACCGCTTTTGCTCCTCACCGAAAGAGAACTTCCTATGGATCCCCTGCACCTCCGTTCCGCCGGCACCAGCCTGGTGATCAGTTTCAGTAGCGGGGAGGCCGAGGTCATCCATTGGGGTGCCGACCTCGGCACCGAGCTCCCGGACCTCGCCATCCTCGCCGAACCCATCCCCAACTCCGCCATCGATGCCACCGTTCCTGCCGGGCTTCTCCCGCAGGCATCCTCGAGCTGGCGCGGACGGCCGGGGCTGCGCGGCCACCGCATTGCCGACGGCGTTTCCGGGCTCGACTTCTCCGCCCGCCTTCGCGCCGTGCATGCCGCCGTCACGGGCAACTCGGCGGTCGTGGTGCAGCAGGATGCCGACGCCGGCATCACCGTGGAATCCACGCTCGCACTGCACGACGGCGGCCTGCTGGAACTGCGCCACACCGTCACCAACGACGGGACCTCGCCTTTCCAGCTCGACGAACTGGCCACGGTCCTCCCGGTGGCGCCGGACGCCGTCGAACTCCTGGACCTGACCGGGCGCTGGTGCCGGGAACGGCACCCGCAGCGCCGGCCCATCCAGCAGGGCACCTGGGTGCGCACCGGACGCCATGGCCGCACCGGCCATGACTCCTCGCTCCTTTTCGCCGCGGGCACCGCCGGCTTCGGCAACCGCCACGGCAGGGTCTGGGCCACGCACCTGGCCTGGAGCGGCAATCACGAACAGTTCGCGGACACGCTGGCTGACGGGCGGACCATGATCGGCGGCTCCGAACTGCTGGGCCCGGCCGAGGTGGTCCTCGGACCCGGCGGCAGCTACACCACCCCCGCGCTCTTCGCGGCCTACTCCGACCGCGGCCTCGACGGAATCAGCGAGGCCTTCTACAGCTGGTTCCGTTCCCGTCCGCACCATGTGCTGCCGGCAGCGGGCGGCGGAAAGCAGCGCCCCGTGGTGCTCAACACCTGGGAAGCCGTCTACTTCGACCACGACCTCGGCACGCTGATCGAACTCGCCGACTCCGCCGCCGACCTCGGCGTCGAGCGCTTCGTGCTGGACGACGGCTGGTTCCGGGGCCGCCGCGACGACAAAGCCGGGCTGGGCGACTGGTTCGTGGACGAGACCCTGTGGCCGGACGGGCTGACTCCCCTCATCGAGGCCGTCACCACCCGGGGCATGGAGTTCGGCCTGTGGGTGGAACCTGAGATGATCAACCTCAATTCAGACGTCGCCCGCGCCCACCCGGACTGGATCGTCGGCCCGGCCGCGGCCTCCCACAAGGACGGCGGCCGACTGCCGCTGCAATGGCGGAACCAGCACATCATCGACCTCGTGAACCCGGAAGCCTGGCAGTACATCTTCGACCGGATCAATGCCCTGCTGCGTGAGAACAACATCAGCTACCTCAAGTGGGACCAGAACCGGGACCTCACCGAACACGGCCACGCCGGCCGGTCTTCCGTCCACGAGCAGACCCTCGCCGCCTACCGCCTGTTCGATGAACTCCGCAAGGTCCATCCCGGCGTCGAAATCGAAAGCTGCTCCTCCGGCGGCGCGCGCGTGGACCTCGGGATCCTGGAGCGCACGGACCGCATCTGGGCCTCGGACTGCAACGACGCCCTGGAACGGCAGACCATCCAGCGCTGGACCGGCATGGTGGTTCCGCCGGAGCTCGTGGGCGGGCACATCGGGCCCACCACGTCCCACACCACGGCCCGCACCCACGATCTGTCCTTCCGCGCCATCACGGCACTGTTCGGCCACTTCGGCATGGAATGGGACGTCCGCGAGGTCCAGGGCGCAGAACGCGACGAGCTCAAGCGGTTCATCGGGCTCTACAAGGAGCACCGCGGGCTCATTCACAGCGGCCGGATGGTCCGTTCGGACGTTCCCGACGACTCCTTCATGCTTCATGGCGTGGCGGCCGGCGGAGAAGTTTCCGCCGGCGAGACTGCGGCCCTGTTCGCACTGGTGAGCACCCGGACGTCGTTTGCCGAGCAGCCCGGACGGATCACGGTTCCGGGCCTGGAAGCTGACCGCAGCTACCGCCTCGAAGCCGTATTCCCGGCACCGGGCGATGCCGACTACGCCCACACCTTCACGCAGATCCAGGCACCGGCGTGGCTGGCGTCCGGGGCGGAAGCCAATGGCAAATTCCTGGCCCAGGTGGGGCTGCCCATGCCGAACCTGAACCCGGAGCACGCTCTGCTCCTGAAGGTTACGGCGCTCTGAGGGAAAACGTTGGCCGGATGAACCGGGCAGAATGAACCGGTGGCCGGTGGCGGGTATTCCCGCCACCGGCCACCGGCGTGTTCGGGGAGGCCTGGCGTAACGAAAGTTCGGCCGAGAAGGGGACCGGCGGCGCGACGCGATAGATTTGCACCCATGACTGAAGCCCCCTCCGCCACCGAAGCCGGCCGCGGCACCATCCTTGTCCTCAATGGCCCCAACCTGAACCTCCTGGGCACCCGCGAGCCCGAGAAGTACGGCACGGCAACGCTGGCCGACGTCGAACAGCTGGCAAAGGACGCCGGGGCGGCGCACGGGCTGGACGTTGAGTGCTTCCAGTCCAACCACGAGGGCGCGCTGGTGGACGCCATCCACGCGGCCCGCGGCAGGGCGATCGGCATCGTGCTCAATGCCGGCGCCTACACCCACACCTCGGTGGCGATCCGGGACGCCATCTCCGCGGTGCAGCTGCCTGCGGTGGAGGTCCACATCACCAACGTGCATGCCCGCGAAGAGTTCAGGCACCACTCCTACCTTTCGGACATCAGCAAGGCCGTAATCGCGGGCGCCGGGATCATGGGCTACCGCTTCGCGGTGGAATACCTCGCCGACCTGAATGCCGGCAAGGCCTGACAATGCCTGCCGCGGCCCTGGGCACCGCAGACTGGTACCGGCATTTCGGCACGGTTGATGCCCCGGGTTCGTCAGCCTGCTATGCCGACTGGTCGCTGCACATCGCCGACGACCCCGCGCTGATCGCCCGGATCGACCAGTGGCCGCACAACAAGCGCCAGCCGCTGCTGCTCCTGGCCGCTGCCCGCTACCTGGGCGCCAAGGTGTCCCCCTACGGCCAGTTCCGGACGTTCCTGGATGCGCATTGGGCGGACATCTCGCGGACTGTCCTGTCCCGCGCCACGCAAACGAACGAGGTGGGCCGCTGCGCCACCCTGCTGCCGTCCCTGGCAGCCATCTCCGCCGCCGAACTAAAGCCCCTCGCCCTGATCGAGGTGGGCGCCTCCGCCGGGCTTGCCCTGTTCCCGGACCGGTACGGCTACGAGTACGACGACGGCGCAACAGTCACGCGGCTGCTTCCGGAACCCCGCCCCGAGGGACAGCCGCCGGCACCCGTGCCGCCCGTCCTGCGGTGCGCTGTCTCCGGCGCGGTTCCCCTGCCGGACAAGCTCCCCGAGGTGGTGTGGCGGGCCGGGATCGACCTGAACCCCCTCGACGTCGGAAACGACGACGACGTCGCCTGGCTGGAAGCGCTGATCTGGCCCGAACAGGACTTCCGCCGCGAACGGCTGCGGAAGGCGATCGGCGTCGCGCGCGAAAACCCGCCGCTGCTGGTGGCCGGCGACCTGAACCAGCAACTGGTGTCCCTGGCCGGCCTGGCTCCGGCCGACGCGGCACTGGTGGTGTTCCACAGCGCCGTCATGGGCTACCTCAGTGCGGACGGCCGCTCACGGTTCCGCGCTACGGTGCAGGACCTGGCGGCCGGCCGCGGGTGCCACTGGCTGTCCAACGAGGGCGAAACGGTGATTGCCCAGGAGGACGGGTCCAGCGTGGTTCCGGAGATGGCGCCAGGCAGGCTCCGGGGAAACTTCCTGCTGCTCCACAACGGCCGGCCGGTGGCCATTACGGGTCCTCACGGGCAGAGCCTGGAGTGGCTCTAGCCGTGGGTTGGGGCTGCAGGGCTGCAGCCTGTGGCCGGAATCACCTGTTTTAGGACCGCCCACTTACTTCTGGATGCACTGGCCTGACGACACGGCGTTGCTGAGGCTCGGCGCCCTCTCCGCGACGGGCCGGAGGTCGATCATGGGGATGGCAAAGCCCAGCGCCGTGTTTGACGTGGCCTTCGCGAAGATCACTCCCGCCACCTGACCTCCGGTGGTCAGCAGCGGCCCGCCCGAGTTCCCGGGCTGGACGTCGCCGGCCAGCTTGTAGACCTCGTCCGGGACGGGGTTGTTCCCGTAGATGTCCGGCACCAGCACGGTGGAGATGCCCTGCACCGTGGCGGGCTTGGACTGGTAGGGACCGCCATGGGGATAGCCGGCAAACGCGGCGCTGGTGCCGGCCGGCAGGTCCGGGCTCAGGGCCAGCGCTGCGGCGGGCAGGCCGTCGACGGCGAGGACGGCGAGATCTGTCTCTTATACACATCTAGATGTGTATAAGAGACAGAAGTAGACCACCCGGCCGGGCATCGCCCCGCCGCCTGGAATCTCGACGACGGGCTGCGACACGCCCGCCACGACATGCGCATTTGTGACAACCCTGCCGGGCGACACGACGAAGCCTGTTCCGGTCTGGTTCTGCCCGCACTGGAACGCCGTGCCCGCGATCTTCAGGACCGAACCGGCGGCCCTGTTCAGGGCGGGGGTGTCGGTGTTGGCATCGGGAACAGGGACCTGCTGTTCCTGCCCGATGCCCTCGATCAGCCTGGGGATCCCGTCACCGATCACCGCCGACCGAAGCTGGGCCATGGCGGTCTTCACCGGGTAGGGCGTCAGCCCGTCGATGAAGCGGATGACCTTTGATTCGGCAAGCTGCTGGGAGACAAAGGGCACGCCGAGGGAGCTGATACTGAAAGCCAGCATGGACATGACCAGCGCTGCCACGACCAGATTCACGGCGCCGCCAACCGTCCTGTCCACGGCGCGGAGCGGTTTCAGCCGCACGGCGCTGCGGATGCTGCGGCCGATCATGGTGCCCAGCGCGTTGCCGAGGACCACCAGCACGACGGCGGTGCCGATGATGGCGGTCAGCCTCCAGCTGCTGTCTTCCACGAAGTTGCTCACGATCGGCACCGACAGGAATGCCGCGATGGCGCCGGCGGCAAATCCCGCAAGGCCACCGACGGTGACCAGGAACCCGTTGCGCAGGCCGTAAATCAGGTAGGACAGGAGCGTCAGGATCAACGCAAGGTCCAGAACGGTCAGGCCAAACACGCGGTCTCCTCACAGGCAGCTTCGCCCCGATTCTACTGGCGGAGTCTGACAATTTGCCGTGGACCGCAAGGGGCCCGCCGCGGCTGCCTAGCGCCTTTTAGGGCGTTTCAGCTGCCAAGTACGTCACAGATCGTTCAAAATTCTGAAACAATGGCACAAGCGCCCCCAGACGACACTTTTAATCAGGAGAATTCATGGACATCGAGGTATTGCGCCGCGCACCCCTTTTCGCCACGCTGGACGACGAAGCTTTCCGTCTGCTGACGGACGAGCTGACCGAAGTTGACCTGTCGCGTGGGGCATCCGTTTTCCGCGAGGGTGACCAGGGTGACCAGCTGTACTTCATTGTCTCCGGCAAGGTGAAGCTCGGCCGCACGTCCCCCGACGGCCGCGAATCCCTGCTGGCCATCCTTGGCCCGGGCGAGCTCTTCGGCGAGATGGCACTGTTCGATCCCAGCCCGCGCACCGCCACGGCCACGGCCGTCTCGGAAACGCGTCTGGCCGGGCTCAAGAACGAGAGCCTGAACTCCCTGCTCCGCACCCGCCCGGAGGTCTCTGCGCAGCTGCTGCAGGCGCTGGCACGCCGCCTGCGCCGCACCAACGACTCCCTCTCCGACCTCGTCTTCTCCGACGTCCCCGGCCGCGTGGCCAAGGCCCTCCTGGACCTGGCCGACCGCTTCGGCCGCCCCGCGACCGACGGCGTCCTGGTGGCCCACGAGCTCACCCAGGAAGAGCTCGCCCAGCTGGTGGGAGCCTCCCGCGAAACGGTCAACAAGGCCCTGGCCGAGTTCGTCCAGCGCGGCTGGCTGCGCCTTGAGGCCCGCGCCGTGGTCATCCTGGACATGCAGCGCCTCCGCCAGCGCTCCCGCTAAGCGTGAAATGACGCGCAAAGGTCCCTAGGACACAGAAAATGCCTGGCGACACCGGAATTCCGGTGTCGCCAGGCATTTCTCGTGTCGCCAGGTGATTTCGGCAGCCCTAGCGCTCCCGCTGGGGCTCTCCGGCTACGGTCTTTGCGGCCTCGACCTCGAGCATGAGGGTGCCGTTTTCTTCGACCAGCTTGGGCTGGTAGACGTGCGGGGTGCGCTTGTAGCTGAGGTAGGCGATGCATCCGTTGGCCGCCGCCATTTTCTCGAGCATGATCTCGGAACCGGGCACCAGCAGCTGGCCGAGTTTGAGGCCCACGGTGTTTTCCTGGCCCACCTCATCGCCCAGGGCGGTGGTGTCGCGTTCGCTGACCACCTTGGTGACGCACACCCACCGGCCCCAGACGCCTTTGCTCGCGAGCAGGCTGGGCTGCTGGTTCATGGGGACAGTCGCTGCGAAGTACCGCGTGTTGAAGCGGCGGTGCGCGAAGTCCGGGCTGAGCCAGTTCACGAGGGACTTGAGCAGGTCGGTCCGGACGGACAGCCCGCGTTTGGCCAGCACGTCGGTGAACGACTTCTCCTGGGAAGCGACGGCCTCGCGCGCCTTCATCCACTCGGACGTGGACGTGGCCTCCACGGTGGAGGACAGGTCCGGTCCGGCCAGGAGCACGCCGGTCTCCTCGAACAGTTCGCGGATGGCGCCCACCACGTGGCGGCGCGCCAGCCCGACGTCGTCCGTCCCCATCTGCTCGGCCCAATGCTGCGGTGAGGGGCCCAGCCAGCCGACGGGGTCGTCGTCGGACGCATCCAGGGAGCCGCCCGGAAAGGCGAGGACGCCCAGTGGCGAAGACCCCGGCCGGTACCCCAGCCAGGTCTCCAGGCCGGTGGGCGAATCTCGGAGGAGTACCACCGAGGAGGCCAGCCGGGCGGCGCGCGGCGTGCGTTCGCCGTGTTCTACCCAGCTTTGTGCTGCCCCTTCGAGTTCGGGAGGTAGTACAAACAGGCGACGTGCTAGCTGGGGCAAAGGAAGCGACCGGTCCTTAGCTGAATTCGGCGATCAGTTCGACTTCTACGGGAGAGTCGAGCGGCAGGACTGAAACACCGACGGCGGAGCGGGCGTGCTGGCCCGCGTCACCCAAGACCCGGCCAAGGAGCTCCGACGCGCCATTGATGACGCCCGGCTGGCCGGTGAAGGACGGGTCCGAGGACACGAAACCCACGACCTTAACGATCCGGGTGATGCGGTCGAGGTCGCCGATGACGCTCTTGACGGCGGCCAGGGCGTTGACGGCACAGACGGCGGCATAGGCCTTGGCGTCCTCGGGCGACACGGTGGGCTCGTCGGAGGTTCCTTCCGTTCCGGCGGACACCTTGCCCGTGGCTTCGAGCTTGCCGTCAATGAACGGCAGCTGTCCGGACGTGTAGACGTGGTTGCCGCTGATGACGGCCGGCACGTAGGCAGCCACGGGGGCTGCCACTTCCGGGAGGGTCAGCCCGAGCTCGGCAAGGCGCTGTTCGACGGCGGACGACGGCGCCGCCGCAGCGCCGGAAGCGGTTTCCTGGGGCGTGGTCATGCTACTGCTTCTCCCTCTTGAGGTAGGCAACCAGACCGTTGCCGTCGGGGCCGGGGACTACCTGGACGAGCTCCCAGCCGTCCTCTCCCCACTGGTCCAGAATCTGCTTCGTGGCGTGGATGATGAGCGGAATCGTTGCGTACTCCCATTTGGTCATGAACTAAAGCCTAGTACTTGCCGGTAAACTGGAGAACATGGCGACTCGTAGGAACCCTTTATTCGACACGGCCACCACCCTCGGAAAGATTTTAGGTTTCCTTGGCGTGAGCGCTATTTGCGGTGTGTTGGTGGCCGGCCTTTTGGTTCCGGCCGCCGCTGTTTCAGGCAGCACAGCCAGTGGCTCGATCGAATTCTTCGACACTCTCCCGGCGGAGCTGCAGGTGGACCCGCCCAGCCAGTCGACCAAGATTTTGGCAGCGGACGGGAGCGTCATCGCCAACCTCTATGCGGAGAACCGCACCCGCGTGCCGCTGGACCAGATCTCCCCGTACATGAAGGACGCGGTGATCGCCATTGAGGACAACCGCTTCTACGAGCACGGCGGCGTCGACACCACAGGCATCCTCCGGGCACTCGTGGCCACGGCCCGGGGCAACAAGCAGGGTGCGTCCACCATCACCCAGCAGTACGTCAACAACGTCCTCAACGCCTCGCTGGAATCCGAAGGCCGCACCGCGGACGTCAAGCTCAACGGCGTCAACAAGGGCGTGGGCGACAAACTGCGCGAAATGAAGCTCGCCATCGCCCTGGAGAAGAAGTTCACCAAGGAACAGATCCTCGAGGGCTACCTCAACATCGTGTTCTTCAACCGGGACGCCTACGGCATTGAGGCCGCTTCGAAGTTCTTCTTCAGCACCTCCGCCAAGGACCTCACACTCCCCCAGGCCGCTCTTCTTGCCGGCCTGGTCAACAGCCCTTCGGCCTTCGATCCCATCACGCACCCGGAGAACGCCAAGGTCCGCAGGGACCTGGTGCTGAACGCAATGCTGGCCCAGGGCAAGATCACCAAGGCCCAGCACACAGCTGCTGTTGCCACCCCGGTCAAGCCCAAGGTCACGCCGGCACGCCAGGGCTGCGCTTATTCACCAACTGCGCCGTACTTCTGCGACTACGTGCTGCACCTCCTGCTCAACAACCCGGCCTACGGCGCGGACGCCACCGAGCGTGAAAAGAAGATCTTCCGCGGCGGCCTGACCATCAAGACCACCCTGAATCCCAAGGCACAGAAGGCCGCCCAGGACCAGGTGAACGCGTCCGCGGGGGCCAACCCGGACAAGTGGGGCGCGGCGCTCGTTTCGGTCGAACCCAAGACCGGCAAGATCACGAATATGGCCCAGAACACCTCGTGGTTCCCGGGGAAGGGAAAGTTCGACTCCCAGATCAACTTCAGCGTGGATCAATATGACGATCAGGGCAATGACCTGAACGGCCTCGGAGGCGCCCAGCCGGGATCCACCATGAAGCCGTTCACCTTTGCCGAATGGCTCGACGAGGGCAAGTCGATGAACACCATCGTCAATGCGAGCCAGCGCCGGTACCCGCAGGACTTCCCGTGGAGGAACACATGTTCCACGCCCACCGTCGGCTGGTATGACAGCAGCAACGGAACCGATGACCTCCAGAACGCCGAAGAGGGCTACTACCGGAACATGACCGTGCTGGACGGCCTGAAGAACTCCATCAACACGGCGACCTTTGCTTCAGCTTCCCAGGTTGACCTGTGCGGCATCCAGAAGGTCGTGGACGCGGTTGGACTGCACGGCGGGCTGCCGGTCCGCGACAAGGAAACGAACGCCATCGTTGATGCGAATCCGAAGGTCACCATGACCACGCTGGGTAACCTGCTTGGTTCGACGCAGACGGCTCCGCTGACCATGGCCAGCGCCTTCGCCACGTTCGCGAATGACGGCAAATACTGCGCCCCGATCGCCATCACGTCCGTGACCGACCAGACGGGGGCACAGCTCCCCGCCCAGTCGAGCGCCTGCCGGGATGCCGTCAAGCCCGAGGTGGCCCGCGGCGTGAACTACGCGCTCCAGCAGGTCCTCAACGAGGGCTCCGGTTCGCTCATCGAGCCCCGGATTTCCACCCGGACCACGTTCCCGATCGCTGCCAAGACCGGTACGTCCAACAACAACGGCTCCACGTGGGTCGTCGGCCACACCTCCGGGCTTGCCACCGCCGCCTGGTTCGGTGATGCGCTGGGCGCCCAGGACCGGGCCGGCCAGAACGTCACCGTGAACGGCAAGTTCTACACCGGCATTGACGGCTACATGATCGCCGGTCCCATGTTCTCCCAGTTCATGTCCCAAATCGCTCCCACCTACGGCACCGATCCGTTCCCGGAACCGCCGTCCAACCTGCTCTATGGGACCCCGGAGTTCCAGCCTTCGGTCCCCGTACCGAACAACCCCCAGCCCCCGCAGACCGGCAACACGGGCGGCAGCACCGGTAACGGAAACGGCAACGGAAACGGCAACGGCAACGGCAACAAGGGGAATGGCTGACGGTGATCGACACATCGCAGCTGGCGAGCCGCGTCCGTAGCATCGGGCGTGGCTTTGCCGTAACCGCCGGAGCGGGAGCGGTGGCAGCCCTCGCGGCCACGAGTTACGGGTTGTGGGAGAAGAACCAGTTTGTGCTGCGGGAAGAAACCCTTCCCATCCTGCCTGCGGGACGGGACCCGTTCCGGATCCTGCACCTGAGCGACATCCACTTTGTTCCGGGCCAGAAGGCGAAAGCGGAATGGCTGCGTTCGCTGGCCGGGCTGAGGCCCGACCTCGTGGTGAACACCGGCGACAACCTCAGCCACCCCAAGGCGGTGGATCCGCTGCTGACGGCGCTGGCACCGCTCCTGGACTTCCCGGGCGTCTTCGTTCCGGGCTCCAACGACTACTACGCTCCCCGGCTCAAGAACCCGGCGTCGTACCTGCTCGGCCCCTCCAAGGCCAAGCAGGACGAGGAGGAACTTGATTGGCCGCGCCTGCGGTCCGGCTTCGGCATGGGCGGCTGGGTGGATCTGACCAACCGGCACCAGTCGATTGTGCTCAGGGGCATGCGGTTCGATTTCTCCGGTGTGGACGATCCCCACCTCAAGCGTGAACGGTATGCGGGCTGGCCGCGGGGCACCAGGGGCCAGGACGCAACCGAGCACCTGCGTGTGGCCGTCATCCATGCCCCGTACCAGCGGGTGCTGGACCACTTCACCGAGGACGGCGCGGATCTGCTGCTGGCAGGCCACACGCACGGCGGCCAGCTCTGCATCCCCGGATACGGCGCCATCATTGCCAACTGCGACATTCCCACTTGGCGCGCCAAGGGACTCCACGACTGGCAGAGCAACGGACATACGACGCCGGTCAACGTCTCGGGCGGCATCGGCACCTCGCGCTTCGCCCCCATCCGTATCGCCTGCAAGCCTGAGGCCGTACTGCTCACCCTCACCGCCCGTCCCTGAGTTCTGACCCGTGTGAACCAGGTCACCGATGGCATAGGGTAGTTGCTACGGGAAACTACATTCGCGAGTTGAGAAGCGGGCATGGCCAAGCAAAGTTCATTTTTCAGATCCGTCAGCCGACTGTACCCCCACGTTAAGCCAATCCTCCCCCGGCTGGTGATGGGGCTGCTGTGCGCGCTCCTGGCCAGCGTGGTGGCGCTCACCATCCCCCAGGTGCTGCGGGTCCTCATCAACGATTCCCTGAGGCACGGCGCCACCGCGGCGGCCGTGTGGTCCTCCGCGGGCGTCATCCTGGCCCTGGGCATCGCCGAGGCCGCGCTGGTGGCCCTCCGCCGCACATTCGTCATCAACCCTGCCACGACAGTGGAAACCAGGATGCGGGTCTCGCTGTACGCCCACCTGCAGGACCTGACAGTCTCCTTCCATGACCGGTGGGGATCGGGGCAGCTGCTCTCCCGCGCCATGACGGACCTGAACTTCCTCCGGCGCTGGATGGCGTTCGGCGCCATCATGCTGGTGGTGACCACGCTGACGGTGGTGATCGGCGTCGTCGTGATGTTCACCATGAGCTGGCAGCTGGCCCTCATCTTCCTCGCCGCGGCTGTACCCATCATGGCCTACGGCTTCCGTTTCCGGACGCGCTTCAGCAAGGTGGCACGGCGCAGCCAGGACCAGGCCGGGGACCTCGCCACGACAGTGGAGGAATCCGTCCACGGCATCCGCGTGCTGAAGGCCTTCGGCCGAAGCCGGGAAGCGCTGGAGACCTTCAACGGCCAGGCCGAGGAACTCCGCCAGACCGAGATCGCCAAGGCCAAACACCAGGCCACCTTCAGCATGGTGGTCACGCTTTTGCCGGAACTCGGGCTGGGCGCAGGCCTGGTGGCGGGCATCATGCTGGTGGCGGACGGGCAGCTCACCATCGGCGCGCTCGTGGCATTCTTCGCCACCGCGGCCGTCATCGCTGCCCCCGTGGAGTTCTCCGGCATGCTGCTGGCCATGGCCCTGACCGCTAAGAGCGCCCTGGACCGCCACTTCGAGGTCATGGATTCGCAGAACACCATCACCAGCCCGGCGGCACCCCGGCGGCCGGCCGAGCTGAAGGGCGCCCTGAGCTTCAACAACGTCACGTTCGCCTTCGACGACGCCCCGGACAAGCCGATCCTCAGGGACATCCGGCTGGACATCCGGCCCGGCGAAACCATGGCCCTCGTGGGCATCACCGGAAGCGGCAAGAGCGCCCTCCTCCAGCTCGTGCCCCGGCTCTATGACGTCACGGAAGGCTCCATCACCATCGACGGCGTGGACCTGCGCGCCTTCAGCGTGGAGGAACTTCGCACCGTGGTGGGCGTGGCGTTCGAGGACACGACGCTCTTCTCGAGCTCCGTCCGGGACAACGTGCTCCTGGGGGCACGGACTGCGGCGGTCCAAACAACGACTGCCGTCCCCGGCGCCGGTGAAGACCCCGGGGACGGCCTCGAACAAATCCTGGAGGAAGCGCTGGACACCGCCCAGGCCCACTTCGCCTACTCCCTGCCCGACGGCCTGGACACCCTCATCGGCGAGGAGGGGCTGAGCCTGTCCGGCGGCCAGCGGCAGCGCATTGCCCTGGCCCGCGCCATCGCTGCCAAGCCCACGGTGCTGGTCCTCGACGATCCGCTGTCCGCCCTGGACGTCAATACCGAAGAGCTCGTGGAACGCCGGCTGCGCGAGGTGCTGTCAGGGACCACCACGCTGATCGTCGCGCACCGGCCGTCCACCGTGGCCCTGGCGGACCGGGTGGCGCTGCTCGAGGAAGGCCGCATCGCCGCTGTCGGAACCCACGCCGAGCTGCTCGCCGACAACGCCCACTACCGGTACGTCATCGCCAGCCTGGAGACTGAGCCCCGCGACCTGGACTCCGAGCTGTCGGCCCTCGAAGACGAAGCAGGGGAACACATCCGATGAGCGCCGCAGCATTCGGCACCGCCAACGAGGACAACGCCCACCTCAGCAAGAGCGACAGTAAAGCGGTTCGACGGCGGTCGCTCGCCTTGCTGGGATCGCTGATCCGGCCCGTCCGGCTGCGGTTCTGGCTGACCCTGGCCACTGTGGTCCTGTCGCAGGCGGCCCGCGTGGCAGGGCCTGCCCTGATTGCCTTCGGCATCGACCACGCGCTGCCGGCCCTGCGCGCCGGCGACAACGTCCCGCTGGTGATCACCGGCGTCGCCTACCTGGTTGCGGCGGTGGCCGCCTCCGTGCTGACGGCACTGTATGTCACCTCGACGGCCAAGCTCAGCCAGGCGATGCTGCTGGACCTGCGGCTGCGGGTGTTCCGTCACACCCAGCGGCTTAGCCTCGAATTCCACGAGAAGTACACCTCGGGCCGCATCATCGCGCGGCAGACTTCGGATCTCGAGGCGCTCCGGGAACTCCTGGATTCCGGCGTGAGCTCCCTGGCCTCCGGCATGCTCTTCATGGTGTTCACGGCCGTCACGGTCTTTGCCCTCGACTGGCGCAGCGGGCTGATCGTCCTGGCCGCCGGTGTGCCCATGTTTTTCCTGGCCCGCTGGTACCAGAAGCACTCGCAGATCGCGTTCCGGGAATCCCGGGTGGTGTCTGCCCGGCTGATCGTGCACTTCGTGGAAACGATGACCGGCATCCGCGCCGTCAAGGCCTTCCGCAAGGAGCGCGAGAACGACGCGCGCTACGGGGAACTGGCCGACGAATACCGCAGGGTGACCGTCCGGTCTATCAACCTGAACGGAGTGTTCCAGCCGGGCCTGGTCCTGATTGGCAACGTCTGCGTGGCCGCGGTGCTGCTGTTCGGCGGGTTCCGGGTGCTCACCGGCGACTTGGCCGTCGGCGTGCTGCTGGCGCTGATGCTCTCCACGAAGCGCTTCTTCCAGCCCGTGGACCAGATGGCCATGTTCTACAACTCCTTCCAAAGCGCCCAGGCCGCCCTGGAAAAGGTGTCCGGCCTGCTCGAGGAGGTTCCCACCGTCCGCCCGCCGCGGAACGCCGTGGAACTCCGCGAAGCCCGCGGCAGGGTCGAATTCAAGGGCGTCGAGTTCCGCTACGGCCACGGGCCGCTCATCATCCCGGAACTGAACCTCACCGTCCCGGCCGGCCAGACGGTGGCGCTGGTGGGCCAGACGGGCGCCGGCAAATCCACGCTCGCCAAGCTGATTGCCCGCTTCTACGACGTCACGTCCGGCTCGGTCATGCTTGACGGTGTGGACCTGCGCCAGCTCGCCACGGCGGACCTGCGCCGGAACATTGTGATGGTCACGCAGGAGGCGTTCCTGTTCAGCGGCTCGGTGGCGGACAACATCGCCCTGGGCCGGCCGGAGGCGTCACGCGACGAGATCGAGGCAGCCGCCCGGGCCGTGGGGGCGCATGAGTTCATCAGCGAACTCCCCGAGGGCTACGACACGGACGTCAACAAACGCGGCGGCCGCGTATCCTCCGGGCAGCGCCAGCTGATCAGCTTCGCCCGGGCCGTCCTCGCGCGGCCGGCGGTCCTGATCCTGGATGAGGCCACGTCCTCGCTGGACATCCCCTCGGAGCGCCTCGTCCAGACCGGCCTGGCCCGGCTGCTGCAGGGAACGGACGACGGCGGCCCGGCCGCCCCCGCGCGGCTGTCTCTTATACACATCTAGATGTGTATAAGAGACAGGCCCTGATCATCGCGCACAGGCTGTCCACGGTGGAGACGGCCGACCGGGTGCTGGTGATCCACGACGGCCAGGTGGTGGAGGACGGCACCCCGGCGGAGCTCATTGGCGGCGGCGGACGCTTTGCCCGGCTCCACGGGGCCTGGAAGGATTCGCTGGTCTGAGCCGTGGCTTGGCCGACGCCTCGGCTGGGGTTCCTGCCGAGCTCCCCCACCTTTGGAGGAGTCCTGCAGGGGGTCCTGGCCTCGATTTCGCATGTGGGCCCTGCATCGGCTATCCTTGTAAAGTTGCTTTTGCAGCGGATCGGGATGTAGCGCAGCTTGGTAGCGCGCTTCGTTCGGGACGAAGAGGTCGCAGGTTCAAATCCTGTCATCCCGACCAAACAAAAGAGGGTCTCCCCACGGGGAGGCCCTCTTTTTTGCACTGCCCGGCGCTTGCCGCGGCTTCCGGATTAGGGGCTCAGAGGCCCTCGTGCGTGATGTTCGGCCGCGCCTGCCCGTCTCCGAGCAGTGGAATCTGGACACGGTTAGAACCGTCGTCGGCCAGGTAGTCGCCGCGGCTCTCGTACCCCTGGACCTGGTGCAGGTACCGGTGCCGCAACCGCAGGCCGACAGCGAAAAGCACCAGAGCTTCCAGCAGCGCCGCAATGCCGATGATCCCCCAGACCAGGCTCCCGGCGTCGGCCGTTCCGGTGAGCACTTCGATGACCGATGCCCCGGCGACCGCCGCCACAATCAGCGACGTACCCGCAATGGTCCACAGAAGGTAAGCCCGTTGCAGCCCGTTAGCTCCGTGTTGCTTCATGTTGTGCCCTTTCTGTGGTCCCGGCCTCTATGGTCCTGGCGGAAAACTGGGTGAAAGGAAAGGGCCCCGGAACATGGTTCGCGCATGTCCCGGGGCCCTTTTCCTGAGGAAAGCCTGCTACATAGGATCCGGCCAGTTGCCGATGTTCATGTAGTTCACGCTCATTGGATCCGGCCAGTTGCCAATGGCAACAGTGGTGCCCGAGTTGTCCGCGGCAGAACCGGCGGACAGAACGGCTGGGGCCGTGGCGGAGAATGCGAGGGCCCCTGCCAGTACGGCAGCGGCTGCAATCTTCTTCAACATGTGAGGTCCTCAATACGAGTCGGATTCGTTACAAAGTCAGCACTTTCCTTGTTGACATACATTGTAAAATGTTTTCCACAGGGCGTGTCAAGCATTGTGTACAAGACGTGTCCGGAATAAGGAGGATTCCCGTGGGTAACGGATTCGGGGAGAAGCTCCGAGCAGAGCGGCTCGAGCGCGGCCTCACCCAAGCGGAGCTTGGCAAGGACCTCTATTCCCCCAGCTACATTTCCTTGCTGGAGACCGGCCGCAGGGAACCCACGGCTGACGTCATCGAAGAGCTCGCCCGCAGGCTTGAGCTCGCGCCGAAAGCGCTTGAAGCCTGGAGCCAGCCCATCTCAGTCAGCGACGCCGAATACGTCCTGGCGGGGCTGTATGCCCGGCAGGCCTGGGACCTGCGCGACTACGCCCTCGCCGCCGAACATGCCGCCTCGGCCGCGCGCATCGCCCTCGAAGGCAAGAACACCAGCGCCTGGTGGAACATGACCTACATGCAGGCCGAGTGCCTCATGAAGCAGGGCCAGCTGAAGGAATGCCAGAGGGTCATGGAACACCTGCTGGAGCACCCCATGGCCACGGAATCCGCCGGGCTGGGCGTCCGTGCCCGCCAGATGCTCGCGGCGCTGTGCCACGGGCAGGGCCAGCTGAGCGCCGCCGTCGAGCATGCCCAGAAGGCCGTGGAACAGTGCGCGCAGCTGCCCAAGGGCTCCACGCTGATCATCGGCGCGCTCCGTGCGCTGATCGGCGCCCTGGCGGAAAGCGGTCGCCTGGACGAGGCCTGGAAGTACTGCCAGGACATGAACGAGCAGATGGACGAGCACTCCATGTCCCAGCTGGCCGGGGAGGTGGCCTGGGTGATCGGGAACGTCGCGTTCATGCGGCACGACTACCCGGAGGGCATCAAGCACCACGAGCGTGCGGCCAAGCTGCTCTCCCCCGCGAACGACATCGATCTTTGGGCCCGCTTCAACAAGGCGTCGGCCGCCGTCCGGCTCTCCTCCGGGATCGTGGAGCCGGAAACCCTGTCCGCGATCGAACGCGCCGAACTTGCGCTGTCCATTGTGGGCGGCAACAAGACGGACCAGCTCGAGGTGGCCTTCATCCGCGCCCGCTGGCTCTACCTGACCGGCGACATCGTGGCGGCCGTGCAGAAACTGCGGGAGATCCACGCCGAGCGCGCCGCACTGGCCAAGCACACGGCCGGCGAGGTGTCGCTGCTCCTGGGCAAATCACTCAAGGCAGCGGGCGAATCCGAGGAGGCGCTGGTCCTCCTCGAAGAAGCGCAGAAGGAGTTCAGCGCCGCCGGCGCCCAGGACCGCGTGCAGCAGGCCCTCGACGCCATGCTGGAGATCCGGCTCGCGCAGCGCCGGGCCGCCGCGGCCGAAGCCAGCTGAGACAACCGAAAAGGCGCCGCCGCGAACGGATCCCGGGGGCGCCTTTTCGTTGGCCTGCTGGAGGCGGCCGCTACATAAGAGCTGCCGCTACTGGAACGTCCGGCCGGTCAGCTTCTCGAACGCTTCGACGTAGCGGGCCCGCGTGCGCTCCACGACGTCCGCGGGTAGAGCCGGCGGAGGCGTGTCCGAGGCCTTGTCCCAGCCGGACTCGGCCGAGGTCAGCCAGTCACGGACATACTGCTTGTCGTAGGAGGGCTGGGCCTTGCCGGGCTCGTACGTGGCGGCGTCCCAGAACCGCGAGGAGTCGGGCGTCAGGACCTCGTCGCCCAGCGTGATGGCGCCGGTCACCACGTCGTAGCCGAATTCCACCTTGGTGTCCGCCAGGATGATGCCGCGGTCGCGGGCGGTCCGCTCGGCCTTGGTGTAGATCTTCAGGGTCAGCTCGCTCAGGCGCGCGGCGATGTCGTCGCCCACCATGGACACGACGGCATCGTAGGTGATGTTTTCGTCGTGCTCGCCCACCTCGGCCTTCGCGGACGGCGTGAAGATGGCCTTCTCCAGGCGGGAACCGTCCACCAGCCCTGGCGGCAGCGGGATGTTGCACACCGTGCCGGACTGCCGGTACTCCACGAGGCCGGAGCCGGTGAGGTAGCCGCGGGCAATGCATTCGACCGGGAACATCTCCAGCTTCTTGCAGATCATGGCCCGGCCTTCCACGGCGGCGGGAACCCCGTCTGCCACCGAGGAGGCCAGCACATGGTGCTCGACCTCCAGTTGGTCGAACCACCAGAGGCTCAGCTGGGTGAGGATGCGGCCCTTGTCCGGAATTTCGCTGCTAAGCACGTGGTCGTAGGCGCTGATGCGGTCACTGGCCACCACCAGCACGCAGTCCTGCCCGAACTGCTGGGTGATGGACTCGTCCACCGGGACGTACAGATCGCGGACCTTGCCCGAATAGACGTGGTTCCAGCCCGGAAGCTCCGGGGGCGCGGTGTCCAGGCCGCGCCTGGACTCGCTGCCGTTGCCCTCAAGTTCAGCCACTGTCATGCCTTTTCTTTAGGAGTGGAGCCGGCCTTGGCAGCCGACGGGGCCGCGGCAGCAGACGCCACCTTGATTTCGCCGCGGGCGGCCTTGCCGCCGATGTCCGAACGGAACTGGGCGCCTTCCAGCTGAACCAGCTCCACGCCGTCGTACGCCCTTTCCCTGGCTTCGACGAGGTCGGAGCCCAGCGCCACCACCGCGAGCACGCGTCCGCCGGCGGAAACCACCTTGCCTTCGTCGTCGAGTTTGGTCCCGGCGTGGATCACGTGGACGCCGTCCAGCTCGTCCACCTTCTTGAGGCCGCGGATGCGGTCGCCGGTCCGAGGGGTGTCGGGGTAGTTTTCGGACGCCACGACGACGGCGACTGCGGTGTCCTTGGACCAGCGCAGCTCTTCTGCCTTGTCCAGTTCGCCCTTGGCAGCTGCCAGGAGCAGGGCACCGAGCGGCGTCTTGAGCCGGGCCAGCACGGCCTGGGTTTCGGGATCGCCGAAACGGACGTTGAATTCGATGACGCGGGTGCCGCGGGACGTCAGCGCGAGGCCGACGAACAGGACGCCCACAAAGGGGGTGCCGCGGCGGCCCATCTCGTTCACGGTGGGCTGGGCCACGCGGTCGATGACTTCCTGGACGAGGCCTTCCGGAGCCCACTCCAGCGGCGTGTAGGCGCCCATGCCGCCGGTGTTGGGGCCTTCGTCGTTGTCGTAGATGCGCTTGAAGTCCTGTGCCGGGGACAGGGCAACGGTGTTGCGGCCGTCGCACAGGACGAACACGGAAACCTCGGGGCCGTCCAGGAATTCCTCGATCACCACGGTGCCGCCGGCGTCGAAACAGCTCTGCGCGTGGGCGAGGGCTTCGTCGCGGTTGTTGGTGACCACCACGCCCTTGCCCGCGGCCAGGCCGTCATCCTTGACGACGTAGGGTGCGCCGAAGGTGTCCAGGGCCGCTGCGGCTTCCTCGGCGTTGCCCGCCACGAGCGCCATGGCGGTGGGCACGCCGGCTTCGGCCATGACCTGCTTGGCAAAGGCCTTGGAGGCCTCGAGCTGGGCTGCTGCCTTGCTGGGCCCGAACACGGGAATGCCCGCGGCACGGACGGCATCGGATACGCCGGCGGCGAGGGGCGCTTCCGGCCCGACGACCACCAGGTCGACGTCCAGCCGGGTGGCCAGCGCCGCCACGGCCTCCGGATCGTTCCCGTCAATGGCGTGCGTTGGGACAAGCTTGCTGATGCCGGCGTTGCCCGGAGCCGCATGGACTTCGGAAACGTTGGGATCTGCAAGCAGGGAGCGGACAATGGCGTGTTCGCGGCCGCCGGGGCCAATGACGAGTACCTTCACAGTCTCCAAGCGTACTTCGTGGAGAGGGCTGGCTCCTAAGCTGTGTCGGGCCCGGCCGGCGGCCCCCGTCCGTGCTTCCCGCCGCCTGGAACCATCCCCCGGACCCGCCGCTACGAACAACGGGCATGAAGAAGCTCACGAAGTGGCTCAAGGGCCCCGCCCCATTGGCGGCGCTGGCCGGCGTAGCGGCTGCCGCCGTCGTACTTTCCGTCGCGGAACTGATCGGCGCGTTTTTTACGGCGCGGGCCACCCCCGTCATCGCGCTGGGCTCCACGTTCATCGACTTCACGCCGCCGTGGATGAAGGACTTCGCGATCGCCACGTTCGGCACGAATGACAAGGCCGCTCTGTTCGTGGGCATGGGCCTGACCATTTTCCTGCTGGCGTGCGTGCTGGGCGTGGTGGCCTACCGCAAGTGGTCGCTGGGTGTGGCCGGAGTGCTGCTGCTGTCTCTTATACACATCTAGATGTGTATAAGAGACAGCGTGGTGACCCGGGCCAGCGTCAAGCCGGTGGATGCCGTGCCGACGCTCCTCGGAACGGTGGCCGGACTCATCATGCTGCGGCTCCTGGTCTCCCGGCTGTGGCGGATGAGGCCCTTTCCCGAGGCCCCGGCCGACGTCGCGGCGAAGCTTCCGGACCGGCCCGCAACCACCCGGCGGGCATTCTTCACGGCAACCGGCCTGACCGCCGTGGCCGCCGGGATGGCCGCGACCGGCGGCCGTTTGCTGAGCGCTGCGCGCAGCAACGTGGCGCAGGCCCGCGGGTCGCTCCGGCTGCCGTCGCCGGGCAAGGCCGCGGCCGCGGTGCCCGCCGGGGTGCAGTCCGCGGTGCCCGGCGTCACGCCCTGGCTCACGCCGAACGGCGACTTCTACCGGATCGATACGGCGCTGAGCGTTCCCGAAATCAACGCAGACGAGTGGGAACTGCGCGTGCACGGCCTCGTGGAACAGGAGGTCCGGCTCACGTTCCAGGACCTGCTCGACGCCGACCTGATCGAGTCCCATGTGACCCTCACCTGCGTCTCCAACCCCGTGGGCGGCAACCTCGCCGGCAACGCCAAATGGCTGGGGCTGCCCATCCGCGAAGTCCTCAAGCGTGCCCGGCCCAAGGACGGCGCGGACATGGTGCTCTCCACGTCGATCGACGGGTTCAGCGCGTCGACTCCGCTGGAGGTCCTGCAGGATGGCCGCGACGCCATGCTCGCCATCGGCATGAACGGCGAGCCGCTGCCGCTGGAGCACGGCTACCCCGTCCGCATGGTGGTGCCAGGGCTGTACGGCTTCGTCTCCGCGACCAAGTGGGTGGTGGACCTGGAGGTGACGCGCTTTGCGGACAGCAAGGCGTACTGGACGCAGCGCGGCTGGTCCGAGCGGGGCCCCATCAAGACCATGGCCCGGGTGGAAGTACCCAAGTCCTTCGCCGTGGTGCCCGCCGGGCGGGTGGCGATCGGCGGCACGGCGTGGGCCCAGACCCGGGGCATCACCAAGGTGGAAGTCCAGATCGACGGCGCCGGGTGGGCACCGGCCGTCCTGTCTGACGAGGCCTCCGTGGTGACGTGGCGGCAATGGTCCTTCGACTGGGACGCCAAGCCCGGCTCGCACTACATCAGGGTGCGTGCCACGGACGGCACGGGCGAGGTCCAGACGGAGAAAAGGGCGGATCCGGTGCCCGATGGCGCTTCCGGCTGGCAGTCCGTCATGGTCACCGTGGAGTAGGGGCGGACCGGCCCCTGACGGGTCCCGGGAATGCGAATCCGGCACCATAGACTTGGGCTATGCCACTAAATTCGCATGCCACGTTCTCTGTGGAGTCCGCCGTCGAACTCGCGGTTGTGGAACGGAGCGGATTCGTCGAATCCCGGCACATCGGAGCAGCAGTGGTCCTGGCCGCGGACGGCATGGTGGTCACCCAGCTCGGCGACATCACCACCCCCATCCTTGCCCGCTCCACGCTGAAGCCGCTGCAGGCCCTGGCCTCAATGCAGTCCGGCGTTCCGCTCCGGGGTGCCCAGGTGGCCCTCGCCTGCGCCTCCCACACCGGCTCGCTGGACCACATGGACGTGGTGGAGGGCATGCTGAAAGCCGCCGGCGTTAAGGAGGAGCAGCTTCAGTGCCCGGCCGCCTGGCCGCAGGACGAGACAGCGCGAACGTGGCTCACCCGCTCCGAGAAGGGCAAGTCCAGGCTGGCCTACAACTGCTCCGGCAAGCACGCCGCGTTCCTGTGGGCCTGCACCGAAAACGGCTGGGACACGCACAGCTACCTGGAGCCTAACCACCCCCTGCAGCAGCGCATCCGCACCGTGATCGAGGAGTATTCGGGCGAGAACATCGCGCACCTGGGCATCGACGGCTGCGGCGCCCCCGTGGCCGCGATTTCGCTGACCGGCCTGGCCCGCGCCTACTCCAAGCTGGCGAAGGCGCCCGGCGACAAGAATTCCAACGCCCGGGCAGCCACGATCGCCACGTCGATGCTGGACTACCCGTGGGCCGTGCAGGGCAGGGGTGAGGCCAACACCATCGTGATGGAGGAGCTGGACGTCATTGCCAAGATCGGCGCGGAGGGCATCCTGGTCATGGCCACGACGCAGGGCGTATCAGTGGCGGTGAAGGTGCTGGACGGAAACCTGCGTGCCACGTCGCTGATCGGCCTGACGCTGCTGGCCGCCGCCGGCGCCGTGGATATTCCAGGCGTGTCCAGTGTGCTGGAAAAGGTGGTGGAGCCCGTCCTCGGCGGCGGCCGGCCGGTGGGCAGGATCCGCCTGGGGCACGCCGTTTCGGCCCTGCTGGACTAGGCCCCTAACCTGGCCGCCCTACGCGGGCCAGGCGCCGGGCCGGAGGGCGAAACAGCCGGGTTCCGGAGCCTGTGGCGTAGGGTAATGACGGAAGAAAATCGATGTGGAGGTGCCAGGACGTTGGCTGTTTCCCGACGCCGGATTGACCCCGAAGAGGGCCGAGCGGCCGTGGCCCAATGGTCGGCCGCCGGCACGCCGCCGGCTGCAGGTTCCGCCGCACCTTCCGCTGCGGGTACCGGCGCAGGTACCGCCGCACCGGAGGTCCCCCGGTCCGTGATTGCGACGGCGGTGCGCTACTCGCTCGAGGAAGTCACCGCCCGGGCACCCGGCAACTCCGTCGAGGTCCGGGTCCCGCCGTTCGGCGTCACCCAGTGCGTCGAAGGCCCGCGCCATACCCGAGGCACGCCGCCGAACGTCATCGAGTGCGACGCCGCCACCTGGCTTGCGATGGTGACCGGCACGTTGAGTTGGGCGGACGCCGTCGGGGGCGGACGGGTGGCTGCCTCCGGACTCCGCGCCGACCTGTCGGCGCTGCTGCCCCTGTAGCCACGGCCTGTCGTCGCCTTAACGCGTGACACTCCGCCCCGGGATAGTCGGGGCGGAGTGTCGCGGGCTACGAGCTGGAGGCTGTGGCCGCAGCGCCGTGCAGCTATTCGTGGTTGATGGCCGCCGACGGCTTGCTCATCTGGAACTCGGGGATCTGGTCGGCGGTCGGGCCGCCACGGAACTTGGGTGACGGCTGGCCGCCGCCGCTGATCCGTTCAAGTTCCTGGTCCTCGAAGTCGTCCTCGACGCCGAGCATGATCGCCGAATCGTGGTTGGTGATCTCGCCCTTGAAGGCCCGGACCATGACGTCACGGTCAAACTGTCCTTCCCACTTGGAGACCACGAAGGTGGCCACGCAGTTGCCCAGCAGGTTGACCACCACGCGCATCGAGTCCATCAGGCGGTCGGCCCCCAGGAGGAGGGCGACGCCGGCAACCGGGAAGATCCCGAGGGCTGCCGCGGTGGCGGAGAGGGCCAGGAAGGAGGATCCGGGGACGCCGGCCATGCCTTTGGACGTCAGCAGGAGGACACCCAGTGCCGCGAGCTGCTGCCCCAGGTCAAGGTGGTGGCCGAATGCCTGGGCCAGGAACAGCAGGGAAATCGAAAGGTAGATCGCGGCGCCGTCGAGGTTGAACGAGTAGCCAGTGGGAACCACCAGGCCGGTGGTGGCCCGGGAGCAGCCCGCGTTGGTCAGCTTGGTCATGATGCGCGGCATGACGGCCTCGGTGGACGCCGTGCCGAGGGCCAGGAGAAACTCCTCCCTCGTGTACTTGAGGAACTGCCACAGCGGGACGCGGGCGAAGCCCCACGCCACGAGGAACAGGAGCCCGATGAAGACCAGGGCTGCGCCGTAGCAGGCGGCGATGAGCTGGGCGTAGGTTCCGAGGGTGTCCAGCCCGTATTGGCCGATGATGAACGCCATCGCGCCAAACGCGCCGATCGGGGCCACCTTCATGATCCAGGACATGATCTTGAAGATCAGTTCCAGGACGGTCTCCATGAGGCTGACAACCGGCATGCAGCGCTCGCGGCCGATGACGACGATGGCCGCCCCGAAAAAGACCGAGAAGAAGAGGACCTGCAGCAGGCTGTTGCTGGCGAAGGCTCCGATGACGCTGGTGGGAATGATGTCCAGGATGAAGGATGCGGCATCCTTGGGCACGGCGTGGCCGGTCTTGGCGTCGACCGCCTCCTGCGACAGGGTGCTCGGGTCGATGTTCAGGCCGGCTCCCGGCTGGACGATGTTGCCCACAACCAGGCCAAAGACCAGGGCGAAAAGCGTGGCCGCTGTGAAGTACAGAAGTGCTTTGACTCCTACCCTTCCGACCGCCTTGACGTCGCCTACGGCTGAGATTCCGGTGACGATCACCAGGAAGATCAGCGGCGCGATGATCATTTTGATGAGCTGGATGAAGCCGTCACCTAGCGGCCTCAGTTGAGCGCCTAGGTCCGGCCAGAAATGCCCTATGAGAACACCTGCCACGACGGCGATCAGAATTTGGAAGAAGAGCGACCTGTACAGGGGCTTCTTCTTCGACGGCGCCGAACTCGCCTTCAGCGCCGCGGAATCTGGGATCTTCATTGATCTGTACCTATTCAATCGGGGACAGCCCCGGAAATCGGGGTCTAATTCCAAAGTAACCCCGCTCACATTATTCCGCAAGGGGATAAACACTTTCCATATTGCGGAATTTCATCATCGGATTTTGGCATGCAGAAATCCGTTGCGCCCTCGGACCTCCGCGCACGGGAGCCCGTGTGCGGAGGTCCGAAGACGTAGCGGAAAACGGTGGGAAGTCCTGTTAGCCGCGGCCGATGAAGGGCATGCCGGCAGCCGTGATGACCACGGAGCCCACACTGGCCGACGGCGGCATGCCGGCCATCATCAGGACCGCCCGGGCGGCGTCTTCCACGGGGAACATGGGCTCGACTTTGCGGGTGCCGTCGGCCTGGAGCGCGCCCGACCCGACGCCGATGGTGTCCATGATTTCGGTGGCGGTATTGCCGATGTCGATCTGGCCGCAGGTGATGCCGAAGCCGCGGCCGTCAAGCTCGATGCTCTTGGTCAGGCCTGTCATGGCGTGCTTAGTGACGGCGTAGGCCACGGTCCGCGGCCGCGGTGAATGCGCCGAGATGGATCCGTTGTTGATGATCCGGCCGCCCTGTGGAGTCTGCGCCTTCATGGCGCGGACTGCCGCACCGGCGCACAGCAGCGATCCGGTGAGGTTCACGGCAACGGTGGCTTCCCAGTCGGCGAGCGTAATCCTGTCTCTTATCCACATCTAGATGTGTATAAGAGACAGCCGCCGGGCCAAACACGCCCGCGTTGTTGAACAGCACGTCCACCCTCCCCCACCGCTGGAGGGCGGCAGCGAAAAGGCGCTCGACGTCCTCGGGCACGGTGACGTCGCACGGCACCGCCAGTGCGTCCGGGTGGCCGCCTGCCGTTTCGAGCAGCTGCGCCTCGCGGCGGCCGGCCAGGGCTGTCTCTTATACACATCTAGATGTGTATAAGAGACAGGTAACCGCCCGCGAGCATTTGGCGGGCCACCGCCCGGCCAATGCCCGAACCGGCCCCGGTGACGACGGCGACGGGTCCGGGCTTTGGCGTGGTGGTCATGCGGTACTCCTGCTGGTTCCTGGCCTAGTGGCCGGCTTACTGGGCCGGCTTACTGGGTGGCGTGAACATCCGCCCCCATCAGTGGCCAGCCTATGACGGTCTTGGGCCGGGGCGTGGCGTAAGTCCGGACCTTGGACGTGGACAGCCGCATCCGGACGAGCGATTCCGCAATGGTCACCGCGGCCGCCACACCGTCCACCACCGGAACTCCGGCCCGCTGCCGGATCTGCTCGTCGAGTCCGGCCATGCCGCCGCAGCCCAGGACGATCACCTCGGCCTTGTCCTCCCGGACGGCAAGCAGGGCCTGTTCGATGATTGCCTCGACGGCGCGCCCGGGTTCTTCCTCAAGCTCCAGGACTGCCATGCCGCTGGCCCGCACCGACGCGCACCGGGCGTCGAGGCCGGCCAGCTTCAGCCGGTCTTCGATGAGCGGCACGGCACGGTCAAGGGTAGTGACCACGGAGTACTTGTGGCCGAGGAACATGGCAGTGCTTGCCGCGGCCTCGGTGATGTCGACGACGGGCACATCCAGCAGCTCTTGGAGCCCCTCCCGGCCATGCTCCCCGTAGCCTGCCTGGATGACGGCGTCGAACGGTTCCGGGTAGCTGACCACGCGGTCCATCACGGCAATGGCGGCCAGGTAGCTTTCGAAGTTGCCCTCGCAGGAATCCGCGCCGAAGCGCGGCGTGAGCCCGATGATCTCGGTGCCGGGCGCCGCGATGCTGCGGGCCTGCGCGGCGATGGAGTCGGTCATGGACCGGGTGGTGTTGACGTTGGCGACGAGAATGCGCAAGTTGTCCTCCTGGGATGCATGCGGGCTGCGGTCAGTGGGTGCTCGCGACGGCGATGGATTCGCCGTCGACGTCCTCGAACTGCTGCTTGTGGTCGGCGATCAGGTAGTACGTCAGGGCGGCGACGCCCGCGCCGAAGAACCAGGCGAACGGGGCCGCTGCCTCGAGTGCCGGGACGAAGGCGATGAGGATCGCGACGGCCGAGGCCGGCAGGAGCGCGGAGATCGCTTTGGGATTCACGCCCTTCTTGTAGAAGTACGCACCGCCGGGGTTGTCGCTGTACAGCTCGGGGACGTTGACCTTGCCGCGGCGGAGCAGCCAGTAATCGGCCATGACCACGCCGAACAGCGGGCCGAGCAGGGCACCGAGTCCGCCGAGGAAGTACACGATGACGAGCGGGTTGTTATAGAGGTTCCACGGCAGGATGACCAGGCCGATTGTGCCGCTGACCCAGGCCGCCTTGCGGAAGTCCAGGTGCTTGGGGAACAGGTTGGTGAGGGCGTAGACGGGGGCGACGAAGTTGGCCATCAGGTTCACGGCAATGGTCAGGATGAGGATCGCGAGGCAGGCCAGCACCAGGAAGAGGGTGTTGGGAATGCTTTCGACGATGTCCGACGGCGTTTCGATGATGGTGCCGTTGATCTTGTACTGCCCGCCGGCCAGGACCACCACGATGGCGCCGAACAGGAGCATGTTGATCGGGATGCCCCAGAAGTTGCCGCGGACGATCGATTTCCTGGACTTGGCCGAGCGGGTGAAGTCGCAGAAGTTCAGGACGAAGGTTCCGTAGATGGACACCCAGAGGGCGCCGCCGGCGAAGATGGTCCGCCACATGTCGCCGCCTTCAAGACCCCTGATGCCGGTCCACTGGATGGCGCCGTGGGCCTCGATGAAGACCCAGACGGCCAGCAGGACCATGGTCAGCAGGATGATGGGACCGGCGAACGCCTCGTATTTGCGGATCATCTCCATGCCGAAGCTGACGATCACCAGCTGCACGATCCACAGCGCAACGAACGCGATCCAGCCCAGCGTGGACAGGCCGAGGATGGAGTTGGTGTCCAGTTCATGCAGGGACGGGACCATGGCCACGAGCATCACCCGAAGCACCACCGACGCCAGGAACGTCTGGATGCCGAACCAGGCCACCGCGACGGCGCCGCGCAGCAGGCTGGCCAGCTGGGCGCCGCGGATCCCGAAGCTGATCCGGCTCATGACCGGAAAGGGAACGCCGGTCTTCTGGCCCATGAAGCCGGAAAAGCTGAGCAGCGCGAAGAGAAGGACGGCGCCGATGGCCAGGGCCATGAGGATCTGCCATCCGCCGAGGCCGAGGGAGAAGAGGCCGACGGCGAACGCGTAGTTTCCGAGGCTGTGGACGTCGTTCGCCCACAGGGTGAAGATGCTGTAGCCGGTCCAGCGGCGTCCGTGCCGCTTGGTGGGAGCGAGGTCGGCGTTGTAAAGCGTGGGGCTGATGTCGTGGCCTGAGGCGGTGCTGGCCGCCTCGCAGAGGGCGTCGATGCCCGTGGCGGGATGGACCGGCTTGCCCGACAGCGCTGTCGGGGCGGGAGCCGTTTCGACGCCGACTGATGGGGTCGTCTGCATCTGGTTCTCCAGTTCTGGGGAAGGATTGAGGGCGGAAGGCTGAGCTTCCGGGTAGCTGATTCCGCTTTGTGGAAATTAGCTTTTGAAGAGTGGAATTACTGTATGACCTAGGTCACCCCGCCGTCAAGGTTGATTTGCTGCGCCGGGCGGTCACAATCGGCACGCAGCCTCCGGGAAGCCCCAATTGGGGCACTCCCCGGCCGCCCGTCTTGACCGGCCAATCCTTCAGTGCCTAATCTCGAATGGCAAGAATGTTTTCTCACAATACGAAAACATGAGCCCAACATTCAAAGATGAAACGAGGCTGCCGTGGCTGCAGGAGAAGATACCTCCCATATCCTCAGCGGGTTGACTAACCAGCTGCCTGATCGTGATCCGGAAGAGACCGCCGAGTGGGTTGAGTCCCTGGATTCGCTGATCAGGGAACAGGGCACCGAGCGTGCCCAATACATCATGCGCAGTCTCCTGCAGCGTGCCGGCGCCCAGAGCGTCGGGGTTCCGATGGTCACCACCACGGACTATGTGAACACGATCCCGGCGGACCAGGAAGCGGAGTTCCCGGGCAACGAGGAGTTCGAACGCAGGTACCGGGCGTACATGCGCTGGAACGCGGCCGTGATGGTGCACCGGTCCCAGCGGCCCGGGATCGGGGTGGGCGGGCACATCTCCACCTACGCCGGGGCCGCGACGCTGTACGAGGTCGGCTTTAACCACTTCTTCCGCGGCAAGGACCACCCCGGCGGCGGGGACCAGGTCTTCTTCCAGGGCCACGCCTCCCCCGGGATGTACGCGAGGGCGTTCATGGAGGGCCGGCTCACCGAGCAGGACCTGGACGGGTTCCGGCAGGAAAAGTCCAAGGCCGGGCACGCCCTGTCCTCCTACCCGCACCCGCGGCTGATGCCGGAGTTCTGGGAATTCCCCACCGTCTCGATGGGCATCGGGCCGATGAACGCGATCTACCAGGCCCAGTCCAACCGGTACCTGCACAACCGCGGCCTGAAAGACACCGCGGAGCAGCAGGTCTGGGCGTTCCTGGGCGACGGCGAAATGGACGAGCCCGAGTCCCGCGGCCTGCTCCAGCTCGCCGCGAACGAGAACCTGGACAACCTGAACTTCGTGATCAACTGCAACCTCCAGCGCCTGGACGGGCCGGTGCGCGGCAACGGCAAGATCATGCAGGAACTCGAGGCGTTCTTCCGCGGCGCGGGCTGGAACGTGATCAAGGTGGTCTGGGGCCGGGAATGGGATGACCTGCTCGCCCGCGACTCCGACGGGTCGCTGGTGAAGATCATGAACGAAACCCCGGACGGGGACTACCAGACCTACAAGGCCGAATCCGGCGGCTTCGTCCGCGAACACTTCTTCGGCAAGACCCCGCAGACCAAGGACATGGTCGCGGACCTGACCGATGACCAGATCTGGAACCTCAAGCGCGGCGGCCACGACTACCGCAAGGTCCACGCCGCGTACAAGGCCGCGACCGAATTCAAGGGCAAGCCCACCGTGATCCTGGCCAAAACGGTCAAGGGCTACGGACTCGGCCCGCACTTCGAAGGCCGCAACGCCACCCACCAGATGAAAAAACTCACCCTCGACGACCTCAAGGAATTCAGGGACTACTTAAGGATTCCGATTTCCGACGCCCGGCTGGAGGAGGACCCCTACAGCCCGCCCTACTACCACCCCGGCGCGGACGCACCCGAGATCGCCTACCTCCTTGAGCGGCGCGCGGCGTTGGGCGGCTATACGCCCGAGCGCCGTCCCAACCACGCGGCCATTGAACTGCCCGAGGCCAAGACCTTCGACGTCGCGAAGCGGGGCACCGGCAAGCAGCAGGCCGCCACCACCATGGCTTTTGTGCGGCTCCTGAAGGACCTTCTCCGCGACAAGAAGTTCGGTCACCGGATCGTTCCCATCGTGCCGGACGAATCACGGACCTTCGGCATGGACGCGTTCTTCCCCACCGCCAAGATCTACAACCCGGGCGGCCAGAACTACCTGTCCGTGGACCGGGACCTGGTCCTGGCCTACAAGGAGTCCGCCCAGGGCCAGCTGATCCACCCCGGCATCAACGAAGCCGGCGCCGTCGCGGCGTTCACTGCCGCCGGAACCGCGTACGCCACCCACGGCGTGCCGCTGGTCCCGGTCTACGTGTTCTACTCCATGTTCGGCTTCCAGCGCACCGGCGACGCCTTCTGGGCCGCAGCCGACCAGATGAGCCGCGGCTTCATCATCGGCGCCACCGCAGGACGGACCACCCTCACCGGCGAAGGACTCCAGCACGCCGACGGCCACTCCCCGCTGCTTGCCTCCACCAACCCGGCCGTGGTCACCTACGACCCCGCCTACGGCTACGAAATGGGCCACATCGTGCGGGACGGACTCGAGCGCATGTACGGTGAACACCCCGACGGCGGGACGGCCGGTTCGGCCACGGACCGGAACCTCATGTACTACATCACGGTGTACAACGAGCCGATCACCCAGCCAAACGAACCCGAGAACCTCGACGTCAACGGCGTGCTGAAAGGCATCTACCGCGTATCAGCGTCGGGCGCTGAAGGTCCCAAGAGCCAGATCCTGGCCTCCGGCGTGTCGGTGCCGTGGGCCCTGGACGCGCAGCGGATCCTGGCAGAGGACTGGGGCGTCTCCGCGGACGTCTGGTCCGTCACCTCCTGGAACGAGCTCCGCCGCGACGGCCTGGCCGCCGAGGAAGAGGCGTTCCTGAACCCCGGCGAACCGGCCCGGGTCCCCTTTGTGGCCCAGCAACTGGCAGACGCCCAGGGTCCCGTCGTGGCGGTCTCCGACTACATGAAGGCCGTCCCGGACCAGATCCGCCAGTTCCTGCCCCACCAGTTCGCCTCCCTCGGCGCCGACGGCTTCGGCTTCTCCGACACCCGCGCCGCCGCACGCCGCTTCTTCAAGAACGACACCCACTCGATCGTGGTGAAGACCCTGCAGCTGCTCGCGGCCAGGGGAGAGGTGGACGGCGGAGTGCCTGCGTATGCGATGGACCGCTACAAGCTCCTCGACGTCAACGCGGGCACCACCGGCGGAGCCGGCGGCGAGTCCTGACCGCTGCTGGTTGAGCCTGCCGAAACCTGGTCCCGGCAGGCTCAACCGGCGGAGTGCACGCTCCCCGCAACCAGCGACGGCGGTCCCCACCTTCCGGTGGGGACCGCCGTCGGCCGTTCCGTAGAGCGCGTTCGATTTACGTTGAGCTCAGCCCCGGGCGACGGTCAACGATGAAACCGGTCGCAGCGTTTTCCCGCACCGCGGTGATGCCTGCGACCACTGCTTTGATGTTCGGGAAGCTGGGTGAAACCGCAACCACGGTGCCATCCTCCGCCGTGAGCCGAAACCGGAATGCCCCCTTGCCTTCGCTCAGTATTTCGAATGTGCCTGCCATCTATGCTCCTTCTGGGCTGCGCCATTGCAGCCGTCTGTGACCCCCAATTGCCAACACGACGTCTACGACGTTAGCGGCCATTAACCGAAGTAGCCACCCCTACTAATCGGTAGTTTTCCGGCGGCACCATGGCGGGGCCCGTCGGTCGGCCCCCAGCAAAGTCCCCTAAGGTGGTGCACATGTCAGATTCCCCGACGGTTGCCACCACGGCTGTCCTGCTGGCAGCGGGCGCCGGAACCAGGCTGGGACTCGGTCCGAAGGCGCTCCTGCCCTTCCGCAGCCGCACGCTCGTTGAAGTGCTGGCGGACGTGCTGCTCGACGGCGGCTGCCGTGAAGTGGTGATCGTCCTTGGCGCGGCCGCCGGCACCGTCCGCGCCGCCACCGATCTGGGCCGGCACACCGTCGTGGAGAACGCGGACTGGGCCGGCGGCATGGGCAGCTCCTTGAGGCTGGGGCTCTCCTGCGCCCGGCCCGGGGACAACGTGCTCGTGGCTCTTGTTGACCAGCCGGGGCTGACACCGGACACAGTGGCCCGCCTGCTCAGGACGCACCGGCCCGGCCGGGTGACGGCCGCGGCCTACCCGGATGCGGCAGGGAAGCTCCGGCGCGGGCACCCGCTTTTGCTCGACTCCACGCTCCGCGCCGGCGCGGCGGAGTCGGCAACGGGCGACGCCGGAGCGCGGCAATTCCTGCAGGCCCACCCGGGGCTGATCGACCTGGTGGACTGCGGAGCGCAGACCGGGGGCGATGAGTCCGGCGGCGCGGACATCGACACCCTGGACCAGTTGCACCTGCTGGACTGACCCCGCCCGCCACAGCAACGCGGGGTCAGATATCGCCCCATAGCGGCCCCGGATTGGGCCGGAAGTGACCCCGCGTTGCAGCTACCAGCGGGGGTGGATCGCCTCGCGGAAGTAGTGGTCGTAGATCCAGGCCACGCCCTCGTTGAACTCCGCGTCCAGGGTTATTCCGGCCGCGGCCGCGTTGGACCGTGCCTGCTCCACGTTCCGGGCACCGGGGATTGCCGAAGTCACGCCGTCCTGCGCGGCGATCCAGGCGATGGCTGCCTGCGCGGTGCCGGCCCCCTCGGGCACCAGCTGCTCGAACTCGGCAACCGCCTTGAGCCCCAGCTCGTAATCGACGCCGGAGAACGTCTCTCCGACGTCGAACGCGCCGCCGCTGCGGTTGTAGTTGCGGTGGTCGTCCGCGGCGAACGAGGTGTCTTTGGTGTACTTGCCGGACAGCAGGCCGGACGCGAGGGGCACGCGGGCGATGATTCCCACGCCCGCGGCCTTTGCGGCGGGGAGGACCTCGTCCAGCGGCTTAAGCCGGAACGCGTTCAGGATGATCTGCACCGACGCCGTGCCGGCGTGGCTGATCGCTTCCAGTGCTTCGTCTGTACGTTCCACGCTGACGCCGTAGTTCCGGATGGCGCCCTCGGCGACGAGGGTGTCCAGGGCGTCATACACCTCGGCGTTGCTGTAGACGGACGTGGGCGGGCAGTGCAGCTGGACCAGGTCCAGGGAGTCGGTCCCCAGGTTGCGGCGGGAACGGTCCGTCCATTCGCGGAAGTTGGCCAGGTTGTAGTTCTCCGGGCGCTGTTCCGCCCGGCGCCCCATCTTGGTGGCAACCGTGATGCCCAGCCCAGGGTTGTCCGCCAGGAACGCACCGATGGCCTGTTCGCTGCGGCCGTCCCCGTAGACATCAGCGGTGTCGAAGAACGTCACCCCCGCTTCAGCCGAGGCGGCGAGGATGGCCTGCGCCTGCTCCGGATCCACGTTCCCCCAGTCGGCGCCGAGCTGCCAGGTGCCGAGTCCTACGACGGAAACGTTCCGTCCGGTCTTGCCTAAGATGCGCTGTTTCATCCCACGACTATATGTGGGGAACCCCAACGCGGGGTCACTTAGCGCCCGTTTGACGCGGTTCATTGGGCGCTAAGTGACCCCGCGTTGCGTTTGGCGGCGCGGACGCTTTGGTGGCGGGGACCAGACCGGCTTCCTTCAGGCCCAGGTAAATCTTGTCCCGGGCGATGGGCAGCTCGGCGAACCGCACCCCGGTGGCGTGGCGGATGGCGTTCGCCAGGGCCGGAGCCACCGGGTTGAACGGGCTCTCACTCATGGACTTTGCCCCGAGCGGCCCGAGTTTGTCGTTCGTGTCGGCGAAGTACACCTCGCTGCGCGGCACATCGGCGAAGGAGGGGATGTGGTACTGCCGGAGGATGTCGGTGGTGACGCGTCCGGCGTCGTCCAGCCTGACCTCCTCATAGAGCGCGGCGCCCAGTGCCTGCGCGATCCCGCCCTCGATCTGGCCGCGGCACTGCCGCGGGTTCACCACCACGCCGGCGTCCGCCGCCTGGACGCTCTGCAGGATCTTCAGTTCCCCTGTTCCGGTGTTCACGGCGACCCGGAACCCATGGACGTTGAAGGCCACCGATCGCGGGGTCCCGCCCCAGCGCCCCTCGGCGGCGAGTTCGACGCCGGCCCGGCTGGCGGCGTCGTAAAGTTCCGTCAGCGGCACCCGGGTTCCCTCGCAGACCACGGCGTCGCCGTCGAGCACGCAGCCCGATGCCTGGATCTGCCGGCTGCCGGCGGCGAAGGCCCGGATCCGGACGGCAAGTTCCTCGGCGGCGCCCAGCGTTGCCTTGCCCGCCACAACGGTTCCGGCGGAGCCGAAGGCGCCGGTGTCGTGCTCGATCAGGTCCGTGTCAGACTGCCGGACCGCGACCCGGGCGGCCACCGTGGACAGTGCCGTCGCCGCGAGCTGTGCGTGCACGGTGGTGGTCCCGTTGCCGAATTCGGCGGTCCCGACGTCGGCGGCGTACGTGCCGTCCGCAAGGAGCCTGAGCTTCGAATGGGCAAAATGGCCCCGCGGCGGCACGGTGTCGATCATGGACAGCGCCGTGCCCTCCCCCGTGACCCAGTCCGGCCCGAGATCGTCCAGCCCGGCGGACCGGTAGCGTTCACGGCCCCGTTCCAGGGCGTCCTGCACCAGCCGCGTGCACTGGTCCAGCCCGTAGCTGCCGTAATGGACGTCCTCTTCGGGCTCGGAGTGCGTGGAGAGCATGTCATCGCCCTCGCGGACCATGTTGCGGCGGCGGAACTCCAGGGGGTCCATGCCGATGCCGAGGGCCAGCTCATCCATGGCCGATTCGATGGCGAAGATCATCTGGCTCAGGCCGTAGCCCCGGAACGCGCCGGAGGGCACCGTGTTGGTGTACACGGCGAGGGCGTCCACCTTCTTGTTGGCGCATTTGTAGACCGCGAGCGATTCGCCGCAGCCGTGGAACATGACGCCGGGTGCGTGGTTGCCGTAGGCGCCGGTGTTCGTGAGGACGTCCAGCTGCAGCGCCGTCAGCCTGCCATCGCTGCCGGCGCCGGCCTTGAGCTTGATGGTGAACGGGTGGCGGACGGTGCTGGCGGTGAACTGCTCGGTGCGCGTGAACTCCAGCTGCACCGGGCGCCCCAGCTTCAGGGCTGCGAGCGCCGCGATGTCCTCCGTCAGCACCTCCTGCTTCCCGCCGAAGCCGCCGCCCACGCGTCCGGCAACCACGTGGACCCTGTCTCTTATACACATCTAGATGTGTATAAGAGACACGCGGCAGAGCGTGCGCCGCACGAGGAACGGGACCTGGCTGGACGTGCGCACCTGCAGCCTGCCGGCGTCGTCCACCGAGGCGATGGACGCGTGCGTCTCCAACGCCACGTGCTGCACGCGCTGGGTGCGGTACGTCTGTTCGTGGACGAAGTCCGCCGCCGCAAACCCGTCCCGGACACTGCCCAGTTCGGAGTGCAACTCGGCCACGATGTTCCGGTCCGGCCGGGCGATCCGTGCGGCGCCGGCGTCCTTGTCGCCGTGGAGCGCGGGCGCCCCGGGACTGGTGGCATCCTGCGGCGTGAACACGGCGGGGAGTTCTTCGTAGTCCACCCGGACGGCGCGGACGCCCGCCTCGGCCGCGGCCACGGACTCGGCCACGACGGCGCCAACGCGCTGCCCGCGGAACCTCACCACGGTGTCCAGCACCCGGGTGTCGTCGGGGTCGTCGGTGTAGAGCTCGTGCTGGGCGCTGGAAAACAGCTGGGCCGGCGCATCCTCGTGGGTGAGGACGGCTACGACGCCGGGGACGGCCAGGGCCGCGGACTTGTCGATGGACAGCACCCGGGCGTGGGCGTGCGGCGATCGCACGAGCTTCAGGTGAAGCAGTCCGGGCAATTCCTCCGCCGGGACGTCCAGCGTGTAGCGGGCCTGGCCGGTCACCACGGCCCGGCTGGCGGGGGCGGGTACGTCGTCGCCCAGCTGGCCGGGCTGCGGCGCGGGCTGGCCTTCGCCGGCGATGCCCGAGCCCGGCCCGGCGGGATCCGGGTGGCCCTCGTGGCCGCACACGGCGTCGCCGATGGCCCGGTACCCCGTGCAGCGGCACAGGTTTCCTTTCAGGCTGCGGGGCAGGCTCTCCTTCTGGGAGTCATCGAAGGTGGCGGCCGTCATCACCATGCCGGCGGTGCAGAAACCGCACTGGAAGCCCTGCCGGTCCAGGAACTGCTGCTGCATCGGATGGAGCGCGGCGCCGCCGTGGCGCCGGCGGCGCGGCCGTCGGTTGCGCCGCCGATGCCGGCCGTGGTTTCGGCCGCGGTTCCGGCGAGGCCCTCGATGGTGGTGACTGCGTGGCCGTCGGCTGTCTCTTATACACATCTAGATGTGTATAAGAGACAGATGCAGCTGTGCACGGGCGTGCCATCAACGTGCACGGTGCAGGCTCCGCAGTCCCCGCCGTCGCAGCCCTTCTTGACGCCGAGGTTGCCCTGTTCGCGCAGGAACGTGCGCAGGCACTGGCCGGGGCGCGGCGGGGTGTCCACCGCTGCGCCGTTGATGTCGATGGCCATGATCAGGCCCCTTCCTGCGGCGTGGATTCCCGCCGCGGACTCTGTGGCGGCCAGAAATCGCCGGACACACGGGAGGGCATCCCGCCCGTCCGGGTGTCCAGCTCGTCCCGGATCTCCCCGGCCAGGCGGTGCGTCATGTCGCGCCGCCAGGCCGGCAGGCCGTGAATGTCGTCGTGGTACAGGCTGTCCGGGATGGCCCCGTCCAGCGCGGCTGCGAGGTCCTCCGCGTCCGGCGCCGAGCCGAAGCGCAGCTGCACGGGCCGCTTCGTCGCGGCCGTGACAGTGAGCGTCAGGTGCCCGCAGCCGTCGAGCGTTCCGATCAGCAGCACCCCCGAGCGGCCGAGGTTGCTCAGCGACAGCCGGCGGAACGCCACCCGCGAGGACAGGGCCGACGCCGGGAGGCTGACACTGCGCAGCAGCTCGCCTGGTGCCAGGGCGTTCTGCCCGTCTCCGGTGATGAACTCCGCCACCGGCAGCTCCCGGCTGGAGCCGTCCGGGCTGAGCACCGTGGCGGTGCCGTCCAGTCCGGCGCAGAGCGAGATCATGGGGCCGGCGGGGAGTGAGGTGCACAGGTTTCCGCCCACCGTGGACATGTTCCACACCTTGAAAGACGCCACGAAGGAGTCGCAGCAGGGGCGGATGAGGTCCAGGCCGGGCCAGTCGGGGGCCGGTGCCGGTGACTCTGCGGTCATTGATCCGGCTGTCGGTGATCCGGCCAGCGTGTCCGGCAGTGCGTAGAGCTCGGCAACGGTGCACGTGGCGGCGAGCTCGATGCCCGCATCTGTTACCGTGACTGCGGGCCAGCCGGCCGAGCCGAGGTCCAGCAGGCGCCGGAGCGGCTCCGGGCCGAAGGCGGTGCTGCCGTAGGAAAAGAGCACGGTGCCGCCGGCGAGCCAGGCGTCGCCGTCGCGCCAGTCGGCAGGGTCCGTGGTGCGGACCACGGCCTCAATGGTGTTCATGTCCATGCTGTCTCCTGGCGGGCTGATGCGGTGCCGGGGCGCGGCTCTGTGCTGAGGCGCGGCCCGGAAGGGAGGCGCGGTTCGGCGAAAAGGCTTTGTTCAGAGGGGAAGCGGGGCTCGGCGGGAAGGCGGTGGATGGGACCGGTGCCGTCTTTGAGCGGCGGGCAGGCCGCGGAGCCGCTGCGGGCAGCGATGAGCTCCGCCGTAATGGAGACCGCCACTTCGGCCGGCGTGACGGCCCCGAGATCCAGGCCGATCGGTGAATGCAGCCGGGCCAGTTGTGCAGGGGTCACGCCCGCCTCGAGCAGGGCATCGAAGCGCTGCCGGTGGCTGCGCCGCGAGCCCATCGCTCCGACGAACGCGACGTCCAGGCCCAGTGCGGTCCTCAGGAGCGGGATGTCGAATTTGGGGTCGTGGGTGAGCACGCAGATCACGGTCCTCGCGTCCACCCGGCCCGCGGAGGCTTCGGCGGCGAGATACCTGTGCGGCCAGTCGGTGGCGACGTCATCCGCGGCGGCGAAGCGGTCCTGTCCGGAGAACGCGGGGCGGGCGTCGCAGAGCGTGACGCGGTAGCCGAGCAGCTTTGCGGCAGGCAGCAGCGCGGCGCCGAAGTCGTTGGCCCCGAAGACCAGCAAACGGGCCGCAGGCATCCTGCTCTCCACGAGCAGCATGGCCGGCTCCGGGCCGGTGCCGTCGTTTTGTGGCACGGCTGTGCCGGAATCCGTGCCGGAAACTACAACCGAACCTTCACCGGACGTTGCCGCGGCGTGGGCCGAGACGGGGGCCGAGGTGCCGGCCGCCGGAAGGCAGCCCTCCGGCGGGGCGAGCCGCACCAGTCCGGTCCGGCCGCCGCGCAGCAGCGGTTCCAGCTGGGCAGCGGCCGCCAGCATCTGCCGCCCGGCGGCCGGGGCGCCAACATGGTCCAGCCCCAGTAGCGCCGCGAGTTCCGCGGAAGCGGCCACCCGGAAGGTTGCCGGATCGGGGATCACGACGGCCAACGCCTGTCTCTTATACACATCTCGTCCACCCGCCGGATCAGGGCCAGTGCGCCGTCGCGTCCGTGGCCGGCGAGCGCCTGCAGGTTCTCCAGCCGGAGCCCGCCCGGGGCCGATCCCAGCGGCTGGATGTGGACCTCCAGCTCACCGCCGCAGGTGAGCCCGACGGCGAACGCGTCCTCGCGACTGTAGCCGAAATGCTCGAGGCGGCTGCCGCCGTCGGCCATCACTTCGAGTGCCGACTGAACCACGGCCCCCTCAACGCAGCCGCCGGACAGGCTGCCCAGGATCCTTCCCGTTTCGGAAACCAGCATGGACGTCCCCGGCGGGCGCGGTACCGAGCCGCTGGCCGCAACGATGGTGGCCACGGCACACTGCTCGCCGGACACCGCCGGGCGCCAGCCGCTCAGAGAAGGCATTAGATCCAGCATGGCGGCACTCCCTCTTCCCGTGCGATGGTGCCCATATTGTCATTCCTATCCTTTGTACGGGGAAGCGTTCACCATGGCGCACGCATCAATTTGGTTGCAGTTGGTGGACCGGGGCGGGCCCCATCTGCCTGCCCCGGTCCGGTCTTTGTCGGCCGGCTACGCGCCGAACCGTTAGGCGCCGAGCAGCGCGCTGACGGGGCCGCGGGCGAAGTAGACCAGGAAGCCGGCCGTCACCACCCACATCAGCGGGTGGATCTTCTTGGCCTTGCCGGAGGCTGCCCCGATCACGGCCCAGGACACGAAGCCCACTCCGATGCCGTTGGCGATCGAGTAGCTCAGCGGCATGGTGACGATGGTCAGGAAGGCCGGGAGGGCCACCGCGAACTTAGAGAACTTGATCTCGCGGATCTGGGCCATCATCATGGCGCCCACCACCACCAGGGCGGCGGCGGCAACCTCGAGCGGCACCACGCTGGTGAGCGGGGTGAGGAACATGGACCCCAGGAACAGCGCGCCGGTGACCACCGACGCCAGCCCGGTGCGGGCACCTTCCCCGATGCCCGCCGCGGAGTCGATGTACACGGTGTTGGAGGACCCCGACGTCGCGCCGCCGGCCACGGCCCCGATGCCTTCCACGATGAAGGCCGACTTCAGCCGCGGGAACGTGCCGTCCTTGTGTGCCACGCCCGCGCTCTTGGCGAGCCCGGTCATGGTGCCCATTGCGTCGAAGAAGTTGGTGAACACGAGGGTGAACACCAGCATGGTCGCGGCGAGCCCGCCGATCCGGCCGAAGGCACCGAACATGTCGAACTGGCCCACCAGGCCCAGGTCCGGCGCCGACACCAGATGGCCGGACAGCACGGGGGTGTTAAGGTGCCAGCCGCCGGGGTTGGCCTCGCTGCCGGGGCCGATGTGGAAAATCGCCTCCACGAATGCCGCCAGGACGGTGCTGGCCACGATGCCGATCAGCAGGCCGCCCTGGACCTTCCGTGCCACCAGGATGCCCATGACCAGCAGGCCCACGATGAACACCATGGTGGGGATGGACGTGATGGAGCCGTTCTCGCCGAGCTGGACGGGCGGCCCGCCGGTGGTGGCGCGGACGAAGCCCGAGTCCACGAAGCCGATGAAGGCGATGAACAGGCCGATGCCGACGGTGATGGCCGCCTTCAGCTCCTTGGGGACTGCCCGGAAAATGGCGGTCCGGGCGCCGGTGACGCCGAACAGGACGATCAGGATGCCGTTGATGACCACCAGTCCCATGGCCTCGGCCCAGGTGACCTCGTGGATCACGGCCACGGCGAGGAAGGAATTGATGCCGAGGCCTGCCGCGAGTCCGAAGGGCAGGTTCGCGATTAATCCGAACAGGATGGTCATGACTCCGGCGGTGAGGCCGGTGACGGCGCCCACCTGCGCCGCGGACAGCCAGCCGCCGGCAACGTCCGTGGGGGCATTGTCCGCGCTGAAGCCGCCCAGGATCAGCGGGTTCAGGATGACGATGTACGCCATGGTGAAGAAGGTGACCAGCCCGCCCCGCAGTTCGCGCGCCAGGGTGGAGCCGCGCTGGGTGATCTGGAAGAAGCGGTCAGGGAAGGCGTTCGACGCCGGCGGCCGGGTGTTCGGGGCCTGCTTCCGCTGGCGCTGGGGTGCCACGCGGGGCCCCTCGGGGGTGGTGTCCAGGATTGTCATCTCAGCCACCGGCCCTAGTAATCGATCCTGGAGTCGAGCGTGTTCCAGGTGGTGAACGGTTCCAGGATGGCCGGCGCGCCGGGTTCGCCGAGGTCCAGTTTGGACACGGGCATCAGGGCATCCCGGTCTGCGTTGTCGAAGTACTCGTAGAAGACGGCGTCGTCGAAGCCGACGGAGGCGGCGTCGTGCCGGTCGGCGGCGAACACCACGCGGTCGATGCGGGCCCAGAGCGCGGAGGCCAGGCACATGGGGCACGGCTCGCAGCTGCTGTAGAGGGTGGAGCCGCGGAGGTCGAAGGTGCCGAGTCCGCTGCACGCGCGGCGGATGGCCGTGACCTCGGCGTGGGCGGTGGGATCGTTGTCGGCGGTGACGCGGTTGACGCCGTCGAACGCCTGACCGTCGGCGGTGACGATCACGGCTCCGAACGGGCCGCCGCTATTCAGGACGTTGGCGGTTGCCAACCGGATGGATCTGGCCAGAAAGTGTTCGGCCGTGACGGTGGTACTCATGATGCGACTCCCTTTGCTGTGGAAGCCTGTACCCGTGCCGGGACGGAAAGGACCAGTTGCGACGGTTACCAGGCTTCAGCATGTGCTTTTGAAGGTTAAGTTGCGCCTGGTAGATAGCTTCCCGGTGGCCGGGTGCCCGCCTTTGGCAAGATCGAGATTAGCACCGGATTGTGGCCTGCGCCATACTTTTCTGGAAACTTAATTTCGCGATGTGAAATCCATGTTTCCGGGCTGTCACTTCGCCTACCGCTCACGGCTGTCACATTGCGCGGGCATTGACGCCCTTCCGGAGCCGGCCCTACGCTGGTGCCGATCCGGCCCCCGTCAGGCGGCCGGGCACCTGGATCAGCAGACAGGCCCCTGAGCTGGAACGCATCGGCACGCCCAGACAGGAATCGCACATGACCCAGACACCTTTCCGCACCCCCGAACCCCGGCTCTGGATCAGGAATCCGCAGGCCGCCTACTCCGCCAACGGCATTGAACCCTCCGGCGGCGTAGTGGTCAGCGGGGGCCGGATCACGGAGGTGCTTGGCTCCGGCGAACTGCCGTCGGCGGCCTGCGAGGAGACGTTCGACGCCTCCGCGCATGTTTTGCTACCGGGCCTGATCAACACCCACCACCACTTCTACCAAACGCTGACCCGCGCCTGGGGGCCGGTGGCCAACGCCCCGCTGTTCCCTTGGCTGCAGACCCTCTACCCGGTGTGGGCCCGGCTCACGCCGCGGGACCTCGAGCTCGCCGCCACCGTGGCCCTCGCCGAGCTCCTGCTGTCCGGCTGCACCACGGCGGCGGACCACCATTACCTGTTCCCGCCGGGCATGGAGGACGCCATAGACATCGAAGTGCGGGCGGTCCGCCGGCTGGGGATGCGGGCCACCCTGACCCGCGGCTCCATGGCCTTGGGACAGAGCGACGGCGGGCTGCCGCCGCAGTCGACCGTGCAGGCGGCGGAAGTGATCCTTGCCGACAGCGAACGGCTGATAGGGCAGTACCACGAGCGCGGCGACGGCGCCGTGATCCAGATCGGACTGGCTCCGTGTTCGCCGTTTTCCGTGACCAGGGAGATCATGGCCGAGAGCGCCCTGATGGCCGAGCGGCTGGACGTCCGGCTGCACACGCACCTGGCCGAGACCCTGGACGAGGAAGAGTTCTGCCTCAGGATGTTCGGGCTGCGGACCGTCGACTATCTCGACAGCGTGGGCTGGCTGACGGACCGGACATGGCTCGGCCACGGCATCCATTTCAGCGACGCCGAGATCGCCCGGCTGGGAGCCGCGGGCACCGCCGTCGCGCACTGCCCGACGTCGAACATGCGGCTGGCATCCGGCACCGCGCGGGTCCTGGAACTCGAGGACGCGGGAGTGCCCGTGGGGCTGGGGGTGGACGGATCGGCGTCGAACGATGCGTCAAACATGATCCTCGAGGCGCGGCAGGCGCTGTACCTGCAGCGGCTGCGCTACGGGGCCCAGGTTCCTGTAGAGCGTGCGCTGGGCTGGGCCACCCGCGGATCGGCGGCGGCGCTGGGCCGGACGGACCTCGGCCAGCTGGCACCCGGGATGCAGGCCGACCTGGCCCTGTTCAGGCTCGATGACCTGCGGTTCTCGGGCAGCCACGATCCCCTCGCCGCATTGCTGCTGTGCGGTGCGGACCGGGCCGACCGGGTGATGGTGGGCGGGCAGTGGCGCGTCATTGACGGGCAGATCCCGGGGCTGGACGTGGCCGGGCTGATCGCCGAGCACTCGGCCGCAGCCCGGCGGCTCGTCGCCGGCTAGGCTCCCCTTTCCGGCAGGCTCCGTTTCGACCGTTCCCTTCGCACTCGATGCACGCAAACGTCTTGCGCGCCGGGAACCATCGAAACGGGGCCTATGCTGCGACATCCGATCGTTGCTAGCGTGGCGCCATGACTCCGTCGAAGACGCCGGCCGAGATCCTGGACATTGCCGGCACCGAGGTCCGCATCTCGAGTCCGGACAAGGTGGTGTTCCCCGAGCCCGGCCTGACGAAGCTCGACCTGGTGCGCTACTACCTTGCCGTCGCGGACGGTGCGCTGCGCGGCGCGGGCGGCCGGCCGATGGTGCTCAAGCGCTTCCCGAAGGGCATCGACGCCGAGCCGTTCTTTCAGAAGCGCGTGCCCGAAAACCACCCCGAATTCATCGACACGGCGGTACTGAACTACGCGTCGGGGACGTCGGCTGAGGAGGCCGTCATCTGGGATGCCGCGGGCCTGGCGTGGGTCGTGAACCTTGGCTGCCTCGACCTCAACCCGCATCCGGTGCGCGCGGAGGACCTCGAACCTGTCTCTTATACACATCTAGATGTGTATAAGAGACACTCGATCCGATGCCGGGCGTCGACTGGTCCCAGATCGTTGATGTTGCGTATGTCGCGCGGGAGGTGCTCGACGACGTCGGGCTCGTGGGGTGGCCGAAGACGAGCGGTTCGCGCGGACTCCACATCCTGGTGCGCATCTCGCCGCAGTGGTCGTACCGCGACGTGCGGCTCGCCGCCGAGACCCTCGCCCGCGAGGTCGAAAACCGCGCTCCGGGCCTCGCCACCGCGCGGTGGTGGAAGGAGGAGCGCGGCGAGAGTGTGTTTGTCGACTTCAACCAGAACGCCAAGGACCGCACCGTGGCATCGGCCTACTCGATCCGGCCCCTGCCCGACGCCCGGGTCTCGACGCCGCTCACCTGGGATGAGGTCCGCTCCGCCCGGCCGGAACAGTTCACGGTGCCCACAGTGATCGAGCGCTTCGCCGCGATGGGCGACCCCACGCCGGCATCGACGGCGCGGTCGGCTCACTCGACGGGCTCCTCGCGCTGGCCGCCGAGCTCGGCCCCGCCGAGAAGCCGCCGCGCGGCGGCGACGGCTCCGGCCGCCGGCAGGTCGGTGATGCCACTCATTGAGGTCGCCCGCACCAGGACCAAGCCCGAGGCGCTCGCGGCGCTCGACGAATGGAAGACCCTGCATGCGGACCTCGTCCCGGCCCTACACCCCGCCGACGTGCTCGTCGACGGAATGCGCGGATCGAGCTCGCTCTGGTACCGGGTGCGGGTGAACCTGCAGCACGTCCCCGAAGCGGAGCGTCCGCCGCAGGAGGAGCTCATCGCCGACTACGACCCCTGGGCCGGCAAGGAGTGGCCGGGGCGTCCGGCGTCCTAACGCCGGCGCCCCTCAGCGGATTGCGCGTCGCTCGCGGCCGAAGACCGGCAGCGCCCGCAGCCAGCGGGAGAGGCCGCGGGCCTGGCGGTCGCAGTCGGCCGGGATGTAAAAGTCGGGATCCGTGGCGCCGAACGGCAGATACAGTTCCTGGCCGGGCGCCGGGAATTCCGCGACGTTGTTCTTATCCTGCGAGTCCATCTGTTCCTCCTCGTTCTTGTGTTGCCTGCCTTCCGGACTAATTTCACAATCCGGAAAGTATTTTTTGTTATATGGAAAATTCTAGGCCGGCCTGCCGGCGCGGTCAAGACCCCGCAAGGCGACCGGTCACAATCGGATTTTTCAAATTGTGATGTACACCACGGCATGGCTGCGCTACGCTGGAAGGCAATTCGTGGCGCATGTCACGTAACCTGGGAGCAGCAGGCAGGGTCGTAATGAGCTGACATCAACTGATGTCGGCTCATTTTTTGTTGGGTCGACGGGACAAGAAACGCGTGGGAAACACGCGCTTAATTTCACTGTGGAACTTTGGTTCCACTTACGGAAGTTGGGAACTGACCATGAGCAACAACATCGTCCTCGGCAACAACCAGTACGGCAAGGCTGAAGTCCGCGTCGTCAAGATCACCCGGGACACGGCGCGCCACGAGATTGAAGACCTGAACGTCACCTCGCAGCTCCGCGGCGACTTCGCCGCGGCCCACCTCGAAGGCGACAACGCCCACGTCGTGGCCACGGACACGCAGAAGAACACCATCTACGCCTTCGCCCGCGAAGGTATCGGCTCACCCGAAGCCTTCCTGCTGCGCCTCGGAGAGCACTTCACGTCCAGCTTCGAATGGGTCACCGGCGGCCGCTGGGAAGCCGAGTCCTACAGCTGGGACCGCATCCAGGCCCACGGCAGCGCGCACGACCACTCCTTCGTGCGCAACGGCCAGGAGGTCCGTACGGCGGTGCTGGTCCGCGAGGGCTCCACCACCCACCTGATTTCGGGGCTCAAGGACCTGACCGTCCTGAAGTCCACGCAGTCCGGTTTTGTTGGCTACCCCAAGGACAAATACACCACGCTGCCGGAGACCACGGACCGGATCCTCGCCACCGACGTTTCCGCCCGCTGGCGCTTCAAGGCAGGAACGGACTTCAACTCCCTGGACTTCAACAAGAACTACGACGACGTTAAGGCCCTCCTGCTCGAAGGCTTCACCGAGAAGTACTCGCACGCCCTGCAGCAGACGCTCTTCGACATGGGCACCAAGGTCCTCGAGGCGCACAGCGAGATCGAGGAGATCAGGTTCTCGATGCCCAACAAGCACCACTTCCTGGTGGACCTCTCGCCGTTCGGCCTGGACAACCCCAACGAGGTCTTCTTCGCCGCGGACCGCCCGTACGGCCTGATCGAGGCCACCGTCCAGCGGGACGATGCCGCTCCGGCAGAGATCGCCTGGTCCGGCATCGCCGGCTTCTGCTGACCCGCACCGGCGGCTGAGCCTGGCTCCCCCCAGGCTCGGCCACCGGGCAGGCAGTCCCGACAGGGCCCGCCAAGCACCACTGATTCAAAACTTGTTAGCCAGACATTGTTAGCCAGACGAAGGCGTCTGCCATGAACCAAGAAAGTCTGCCATGAACACCAAGAAAAAAGTCCGCCCAGCGGCAGCCCGCCCCGAAGACCAGAAACTGCCCATCGGCAGCACCTTCGCCTACGGGTTCCAGCACGTCCTCACCATGTACGGGGGAATCATTGCCCCGCCGCTGATCATCGGTGCGGCTGCAGGGATGTCCTCGCAGGACATCGGCCTGCTGATTGCCGCCTGCCTGTTCGTTGGCGGCCTGGCCACAATTCTCCAGACCGTCGGCATCCGGTTCTTCGGGTCCCAGCTGCCCCTGGTCCAGGGCGTCTCCTTTGCGGGCGTGTCCACCATGGTGGCGATCGTCCACGGCGGCGGTGGCATCCAGGCGGTCTTTGGCTCGGTGATCGCAGCATCGCTGATCGGCCTGCTCATCACCCCGCTGTTTTCCAAGATCATCCGATTCTTCCCGCCGGTGGTCACGGGCACGGTGATCACCACGATCGGCCTGACGCTGATGCCGGTCGCGGCCAACTGGGCCATGGGCGGCAACAGCAAGGCACCGAACTACGGCAGTGTCGCCAACATCGGACTGGCCGCCGCCACCATGGCCATCGTCCTGCTGCTGAGCAAGGTGGGCAGCGCCGCGATCTCGCGGCTCTCCATCCTGCTGGCGATGGTGCTCGGCACCCTGATCGCCGTCATCTTCGGCATGGCCGATTTCTCCAAGGTGGGCCAGGGCGAAATCGTCGCGTTCCCCACGCCGTTCGCGTTCGGCGCCCCCACCTTTGAGATCGCCGCGATTGTCTCCATGCTGATCGTCATCCTGGTGACCCTCACGGAGACCTCAGCGGACATCATTGCTGTGGGCGAGATCGTGGGCACCAAGGTGGACTCCAAGCGGATCGGCGACGGCCTGCGGGCGGACATGCTCTCCAGCGCCATCTCACCGCTGTTCAACTCCTTCACCCAGAGTGCCTTCGCCCAGAACGTGGGCCTGGTTGCCATCACGGGCGTCAAGAGCCGGTTCGTGGTCAGCGCCGGCGGCCTCATCCTCGTCATCCTTGGCCTGCTGCCGGTGCTTGGCCGGGTGGTCGCAGCGGTGCCGACTCCCGTCCTGGGCGGCGCCGGCGTCGTACTCTTCGGAACGGTAGCCGCCAGCGGCATCCGGACACTTGCCAAAGTGGAGTACAAGAACAACATGAACCTGATCATCGTGGCTGCATCCATCGGGTTCGGCATGATTCCGATTGCCGCCCCGGCGTTCTACGACCAGTTCCCGTCCTGGTTCGGCACCATCTTCCACTCAGGCATCAGCTCGGCCGCGGTGATGGCCATCGCGCTGAACCTGCTCTTCAACCACCTCAAGGCCGGCAACTCGGAGAACCAGTCGGTGTTTGTGGCGGGAACCGGCCGCGTGGTCCGCGAGGAGGATTTGAAGTGCCTGGCCGACGGCGACCGCTACGAGGGCGGCAAGCTGATCGACTGCGACGGCAAGGAAGTCCCGGTCCAGTCCTCCACCACCACGGAGCACTGAGCACGGAGCCACTCCACGAAAAAGCGCGAACGAACACTTGAGGCCCCTGGAAAGCGCCGGGCCTCAAGTGTTCTTTCGCGCTCCAGTGGCAGCACCAAAAGCAAGCGCGAAGTACGACGGCGGGGGTCAGTTTTGGTTGAGCTCGTCCGAGATCGCCTGGGCTGCTTCGCGGAGCAGCGGCACGGCCCGGTCGGCGAACGACTGGTCCACGCGGGACACCGGCCCGGACACCGAGATGGCCGTGGGCGTGGGAGCGTTGGGCACGGCCATGGCGAAGCAGCGGACCCCGAGCTCCTGCTCCTCCTCGTCAATGGAGTAGCCGCGCTCGCGGATGCGGTTCAGGTCCGCAATGAGGGAATCGAAGTCGCCGATGCTCTTGGGCGTGGGCGTGGGCATTCCGGTCCGGGTGACAATCCCGCGGACCACTTCGTCGTCCAGCTGCGCCAGGATGGCCTTGCCCACGCCGGTGTCATGCGTGTGCGCGCGGCGGCCCACCTCGGTGAACATGCGCATGGAGTGCAGCGACGGCACCTGTGCCACGTAGATCACCATGTCCGAGTCCAGCACCGCCATGTTGGAGGTCTCGCCCAGCCTGTCCACGAGGGACTTCAGCTGCGGCCGGGCCAGGGCGCCGAGCTGCTTGTTGGCGCCTTCGCCGAGCCGGATCAGCCGCGGTCCGAGTGCATAGCGGCGGTTAGGCAGCTGGCGGATGTAGCCCAGCGTGACCAGGGTGCGCAGGAGCCGGTGGATCGTGGGCAGGGGCAGATCCGTGGACGAGGAGAGTTCACTGAGCGTGACGTCGCCGCCGGCGTCGGTAATCAGTTCCAAAAGTTCAAAGACGCGCTCAACGGACTGCACGCCTCCGGGGGCTTTTTCAGCCATGTAGGAATCTCCTGCTTGCTCGGTTCCGACAACTCTTATCCGCATCGTGAAAAGAACTGCTTAGAAAGCCAAAGATACAGCACCGTATCGCCGGCGTCGATGCACCTTCGGGCTTGTGTTTCCATAAGGTAGATAATAATATCCATAATACGAAAACATTCACCGCAACGAACCGGCCCAGCGATGGGCCCAAACAGGAGGACCATTCAATGGCGAACCCGAGCCCCGGAAATTCGATCACCCTGCGTGTGGAAGCGCCGTCCAGCTTCTCCGCCACCAGCGAACTCGCCGCCGCCGTCGGCGCTGCCGGCGCTGCCATCACCGCCCTGGACGTCACCGAGTCGCACCACGAGACCCTGGTTGTCGATGTCACCTGCAACACCACCGACGACGACCACGCCAACCGCGTGAAGGACGCCCTCAACGCGCTCGACGGCGTCACGGTCCGGAACGTCTCGGACCGCACCTTCCTCATGCACCTGGGCGGCAAGCTCGAGGTCGTCCCGAAGGTTGCCCTCCGCAACCGCGACGACCTTTCCCGCGCCTACACCCCCGGCGTCGCCCGCGTCTGCCTGGCCATCGCAGAGGACCCGTCAGCGGCCCGCAACCTGACGGTCAAACGCAACACCATCGCCGTCCTTACCGACGGTTCAGCCGTGCTTGGCCTGGGCAACATTGGCCCGGCCGCGGCCCTGCCCGTCATGGAAGGCAAGGCGGCCCTGTTCAAGCAGTTCGCCAACGTTGACGCCTGGCCGGTCTGCCTGGACACCCAGGACACCGAGGAAATCATCATGATCGCCAAGGCCATGGCCCCCGTATACGGCGGCATCAATCTCGAGGACATCGCCGCCCCGCGCTGCTTCGAGATCGAGAACCGGCTCCGCGACGAACTCGACATCCCCGTGTTCCACGACGACCAGCACGGCACCGCCATCGTCACCCTGGCAGCCCTCGTCAACGCGCTCCGCGTGGTGGGCAAGAAGCTCGGCGAGGTCCGGATCGTGGTGTCCGGCGTGGGCGCGGCGGGTTCGGCCATCATCCAGCTGCTCAAGGCCCAGGGCGCGCGGCACATCGTGGCCGCCGGCCGCTCCGGCGCCATCCACTCCGGCGAGCAGTACAACGACGAACACCGCAGCTGGATCGCCGCGAACACCAACGAAGAGGGCTTCAACGGAACCCTGCACGAGGCGCTCAAGGGCGCGGACGTGTTCATCGGCGTCAGCGCCCCGCACGTGATCGGCGAGGAGCAGGTTGCCTCGATGGCCAAGGATGCGATCGTGTTCGCCATGGCAAACCCCACCCCGGAGATCGATCCCGCCATCGCGTCCAAGCACGCCGCCGTCGTGGCCACGGGCCGCAGCGACTTCCCGAACCAGATCAACAACGTGCTGGCGTTCCCCGGATTCTTCCGCGGGCTGCTGGACGCCGGGGCGTCGGACATCACGCCCGAAATGCTGGTGGCCGCTGCCGAGGCCATTGCCAATCGCGTTGCCGACGATGAGCTCAACGCCAGCTACATCATCCCCAGCGTCTTCGATCCCCACGTGGCCGCGGACGTCGCGGCAGCAGTCGCCGCAGCCGCCCTCGCCGCGGCGGGTACTGGCATCCCGGCGGCAACAGCGGAAGACTCAACAGAAGCAGCAGCATCCGCTGACCCGGCCTTCGCCAACGCCTGATTCGCAGCCCTGGAAAGGACCCACAATGGCTATCACAGTCACAGACCCCCGGCCGATCGAACGTGCTGAGGAGATCCTCACCCCCAAGGCGCTGGCCTTCGTGGAGGAACTCCACAAGCGCTTCGCCGGCACCCGCTCGGACCTCCTCAAGGCCCGGGCCGTCAAGCGCGAGCACGTGGCCAGGACCGGCAGCCTCGATTTCCTGCCGGACACCCAGGACGTGCGCGACGGCGACTGGAAGGTCGCGCCTGCGCCGGCGGCCCTGCGGGACCGCCGGGTTGAGATGACGGGCCCCGCCTCCCCCGCGAAAATGGCCATCAACGCGCTGAACTCCGGCGCCAAGGTGTGGCTCGCGGACCTCGAGGACGCGAGCACCCCCACCTGGGCCAACGTCATCGACGCCATCCTGAACCTCCGCGACGCCGCCACGGGAACCCTGAGCTACACCTCCCCCGAGGGCAAGGAGTATCGGCTCCGCACGGACGCCCCGCTCGCCGTCGTGGTGGCCCGGCCCCGTGGGTGGCACATGGAGGAACGGCACCTGCTGATCAACGGCGCACCCGCCGTGGGCGCCCTGGTGGACTTCGGCCTGCACTTCTTCCACATCGCCAAGCAGCTGGTCCTCAACGGCCAGGGCCCCTACTACTACCTGCCCAAGATGGAAAGCCACCTCGAGGCCCGCCTCTGGAACGAGGTGTTCGTGTTCGCGCAGGACTTCCTGGGCATCCACCAGGGCACCATCCGCGCCACCGTGCTGATCGAGACCATCCCGGCCGCGTTCGAGATGGACGAGATCCTCTACGAGCTCCGCGACCACGCCTCGGGGCTGAACGCCGGCCGCTGGGACTACCTGTTCAGCATCATCAAGTACTTCCGCGACGCCGGCGCCAGCTTCGTGCTGCCGGACCGTGCCACGGTGGCCATGACCGCGCCCTTCATGCGCGCCTACACGGAACTGCTGGTCAAGACCTGCCACCACCGCGGCGCCTTCGCGATGGGCGGCATGGCAGCCGTCATCCCGAACCGGCGCGAACCCGAAGTCACAGCCCAGGCCTTCGAGAAGGTCCGCGCGGACAAGACCCGCGAAGCGAACGACGGCTTCGACGGCTCCTGGGTGGCGCACCCGGACCTCGTCCCGGTCTGCCAGGAAGTGTTCGACTCGGTTCTCGGCGACCGCCCCAACCAGCTGGATAAGCAGCGCCCCGAGGTCAGCGTGACCGCGGGCCAGCTGCTGGACATCGCCTCGGCCGACGGCCAGGTCACGGAAGCGGGCCTGCGCCTGAACCTGTACGTCGCCGTCGCCTACACGGCCGTGTGGATCTCGGGCAACGGTGCGGTGGCCATCCACAACCTGATGGAGGACGCCGCCACGGCCGAGATCTCCCGCTCGCAGGTGTGGCAGCAGATCCGCAACCAGGTGGTCCTCGCCGACACCGGCAACACCGTGACGCGCGAACTGGTCACGACGATCCTGGCCGAGGAGACCGAGAAGCTGCGCGGCGAGGTGGGCGAGGAAGCCTTCGAACGCTACTACCGGCCGGCCAGCAGCCTGATCGGAGACATCTGCCTGTCCGAGGACTACACGGACTTCCTCACCACCCCGGCCTACGAACTGGTGGGCTGACGCATGGCAGTACCCGAACCCTCGCTTAGTGCCGCTGACCTCGCCCGGATCGACTCCCAGCTGGCGGCCACCGACCGCCTGCTGGAGCGGAACTACCCCGGCGACGACGGCACCCGCCAGCCAGTTCACACCGTCTACGTCCCCGCGGACCGGTTCACGCCGTCGCTCGCCGCCGACTGGGGCGCCCAGGCGCTGTCGACGGCGGCCGCCCACGGCGGGCTGGCCCGGCTCGGCGCGCTGCTGGGCCAGGACGGCGACCTGGCCGCCTCCGTCGCCTCACGGGTGGAGGCGAAGCTGAGCAGCGAACCGATCGAGGACCTCCGGCTCGACTTCGAGGACGGCTTCGGGGACCGGGGCGACGACGCCGAGGACGCCGCCGCCGTCTCGGCGGCTTCCGCCGTGGCCGCCGCTGTTGCGGCCGGCTCCGCGCCGCCGTTCATCGGGATCCGGTTCAAGTGCTTCGAAGCCCCCACCCGGGCCCGCGGGCTGCGCACCCTGGACCTGTTTGTTTCGGGCCTGGCCGCGGCCGGCGAGCTCCCCGATGGCCTGGTCCTCACGCTGCCCAAGGTCACCACGGTGGCCCAGGTGGAGGCGATGGACTTCGCCGTTTCCCGGCTCGAGGAAATCCACTCGCTGCCGGCGGGCCGGCTGCGGTTTGAGGTGCAGGTGGAGACGCCGCAGCTCATCCTCGGCCCGGACGGCAGCTCACCTGTGGCGCAGCTTCCGCACGCGGTCCCGGGCAGGATCAGCGGCCTGCACTACGGCACGTACGACTATTCCGCTTCCCTGCAGATCTCCGCCGAATACCAGTCCATGGAACACCCGGTGGCGGACTTCGCCAAGGAAGTCATGCAGCTGGCCGCCGCCGGCACGGGCATCCGGCTGTCGGACGGCTCCACCAACATCATTCCCGTGGGCGACAACGTGGAGAACGCGTGGCGCCTGCACGGGCGGCTGGTGCGGCGTTCCCTGGAACGCGGCTACTACCAGGGCTGGGACCTGCACCCGGCCCAGCTGCCCAGTCGGTTCGCGGCGACCTACGCGTTCTACCGCCAGGGGCTGCCCGCCGCGGCGGCACGGCTGCGTAACTACATTGAACACACCGAGGGCGGGGTCATGGACGAACCGGCCACCGCCCGGGCGCTGGCCGCCTTCGTGCTGCGCGGCGTCCAGTGCGGCGCCGTAGGTGCCGAAGACGTCCAGGCGCTTGCCGGCGTCGGAATCCCCCAACTCACCGGCCTGGCCCACCCGAGGCTGGCCCACACCACTTCGAAGTAAGGATCCAATGATGGGCAAGTACTACTACCCCCAGGGCGGCCTGCCGCCGCAGACCCACCTCACCACGGAACGGGCCATCGTCACGGAAGCCTACACGGTCATCCCCAAGGGCGTCATGACCGATATCGTGACCAGCACCCTGCCGGGATTCTCCAACACCCGCTCCTGGATCCTGGCCCGCCCGATCTCCGGGTTTGCCACCACGTTTTCGCAGCTGATCGTGGAGATCGGCCCGGGCGGCGGTGCTCCCAAGGCCGAGTTTGAGCCCGGCGTCGAAGGCGTCGTCTTCGTCACCACGGGCAAGGTCAACCTGACCCTCGACGGTGAACTGCACCAGCTTGAGGAGGGCGGCTACGCCTACCTGGCCGCCGGTGCCACCTGGGGACTGGAGAACGTCTCGGATGACATTGTCTCCTTCCAATGGATCCGCAAGGCCTACGAGCGGCTCGAGGGCTACGAGGCCAAGTCCTTCGTCACCAGTGATGCCGAGGTGGAACCCACCGCGATGCCGGATACCGACGGCGCCTGGAAGACCACCCGCTTCACGGATTCCAGCGACCTGGCCCACGACATGCAGGTGAACATTGTGACGTTCCAGCCGGGCGGCGTCATCCCGTTCCCGGAGACCCACGTCATGGAGCACGGCCTGTACGTCCTCGAGGGCAAGGCCATGTACCTGCTCAACAACGACTGGGTTGAGGTGGAGGCCGGCGACTTCATGTGGCTGCGCGCCTTCTGCCCGCAGGCCTGCTACGCCGGTGGCCCCGGCCAGTTCCGTTACCTGCTGTACAAGGACATGAACCGCCAAATCCGGCTGACCTAGCCTGCCTGCCTTTTAATAGCGACGCCTAATACCCACGATGAGATCGCCGGAAGCCTGCCACCGCAAGCATCCGGCGATCTCCCGCGTTCCGGCAAATTCGGTGCGGCGCTTCCGGCGGCTTGGCGCGTATCCTGATGCCATGCCAGGGCTCCGGTTTCCGGGCTCCATCCAGCGATGCGTTGCAGCCGTGGCTGCAGGCATGCTGGCCGTCGCCCTCGGCGGTTGCACACCGGTGCCCAAGCCGCCCGACCGGCAGACGCCGCCCAGCTGGATATTCGCGGACCTGCTTGATTTCAGCCAGACGATGCGCGAGGAGGGCGCTCCGGCCGTCCTCGTCCAGGCAAGGAACAACGGTGTGGAGTGGAATCACGCCGAGGGGGTCCGGACCCTCGACGGGCGGCAGCCGGTGCAGCTGACCGATCCGGTCCAGATGGGCGGGCTCACGACGTCCATGATCGCCGTCTCCGTGCTGAGGCTCGCGGAGGAAGGGCGCATCACGCTCGACGGCACGGTGGACCAATACCTTCCGGAATTCAGCCGCATCCTGAAGGAGCCTGAGCCGATTACCGTGCGCAGGCTGCTGAACCAGGAGTCGGGCATCCCGGACTACGGCGACGAACTGTGGACGTCCGGGCCGCTCCGGCAGGTCTTCAACACGCCCCTGTCCCTGCGTGACCGGCTCAGGCTCGCCGCGCACCTGCCCTGGGCGTACAAACTCGCCCAGCCCTTCGAGCCTTCCGGATCGAACTTCGTCGCCCTCGCCCTGCTCATAGAACAGCTCAGGGGACATCCCTTCGCCGAGGTTCTGCGGTCGGAGATCATCGAGCCGCTGGGACTCACGGACACCTTCATGACCGCCGGAGGGCCTCCGAAAGCGGAGCTCCTGCACGGGTACATCACCGTTGAGGACAGGCAGTTCGATGTCGCCTATCCCCGGGTGTACATCGACGCCCCTGGCGGCATGGTTTCCACGGTCCGGGATGCCAACACCTACTATGCGGCGCTGCTGCAGGGAAAGCTCCTGAAGCCCTCCACCCTGGCCCAGATGAAGGAAGCGGTGTACTCCGATTTCAAACTCGGGATGACCCGGTGGAACGACACCTGCACCAACGACTTCTACTACGGCAACATCGGGGACGTGCAGGGCTACGGGATGGTGGCGATGACCAGCGCCGACGGTACGCGGCAGATCTTCATGGCCATGACCTATCCGCCGTCGCCGTTCGTGGCCTTCCTCCACCCGCTCGTCCCGGAGATGGCCGATCTGGCCCAGCAAACACTGAACGACTGGTGCTAGGGCCGCCACCCTTGCATCGGGACAGGGCGCGCGGAAGCATGAAGGCATGCTGACCATCGGAACAACTGTCCTCGGAGTCAACGACGTCGCCCGCGCCACCGCGTTCTGGTGTGATGCCTTGGGTTACGTCCCCCGGGAGGAGGGCGACGAAACGTGGGTGGTGCTGGTCCCGCAACGGGGCGAGGGCGCCCGGCTGGCCCTCATGCTCAGCGAGTCGCCCGTGCAGGCACACCCGCGCATCCACCTGGACCTTTACGCCGATGACCAGGCCGGCGAAGTGGAACGGCTCGTGGAGCTCGGAGCTTCCCGCGTGGACTGGGACCTGTACCCGGACGACCCCGACTTCGTGGTCCTGGAGGACCCGGACGGAAACCGCTTCTGCGTTGTGGACGCAGGGGCCTAGCCCTCCAGCAGCCTGCCGATGGCGCTGTCCCTGAGTCCGTCCAGGAGCTCGCCGGGTCCTTCGTAGACTTCGACCGCGCCGGCCGCCCGGAGTTCCGCCTCGCTCGTGCCGCCGCAGGTGACCCCGATCGTGGGGATCCCGAGCTTATTGGCGGCCAGCACATCCCAGACGGCATCCCCCACGTAGACAACATCGGTGGCCGCAAGCCCCAGCGCGTCGAGCGCCGCCACCAAGATGTCCGGCTCGGGCTTGCTTTCCTCGGCATCGTCGGCGCTCGTGGCCGCATGGATGAAGGAATCGGCGGCGAGGGTGGAGCGGAGGGCCTTAAGGTCCCCGCCCTTCGCGGAGGAGGCCAGCGCCACGGCCAGCCCGCTCTCGTAGCACTGGGCCAGCAAGTTCCGGGCTCCGCTGAACGCGCGGAGGGACGGCCAGTACGTGCCGAATATTCCCGAGTGCGCCGACAGGACAGTGTCGTCGAGGGATTTGTCGCGTTCCTCCGGCAGCAGGCCGTCCACCAGCCGCGGGCCGCCCATTCCCACGCAGCGGTGGATCCGTGCCATGTGCACGTCAAAGCCGGCCTGGCGGAACGCCTGCCACCAGGCAATCGTGTGGATGTAGGACGAATCGACGAGAGTCCCGTCCACATCGAACAGGACTCCCTTGGTGTATCGGCCTTTCAACTGGCGGTTCGGCATTCCTCCGCGGCCTCAGTGCCCGGCCGGCGAGTGCGGATGCGTCAGGAGGGCGGGCGTGCGGGTTGCGCCCGCGGTTGCCGCCTTACGTGCGGGCTTGGTGCTGTGGACTGCGGGCCGCTTGACTGCATCCTTGCAGTGATCGCGGACCAGTCCCATGCCGGCAATCTCACGGGCACGCGCCACGCCGGCCACAGCTGCGCGCTTGGTGGGAAAAGTGACGGAGACGGCCATGAGCGCCCCCGATCCGTCAAGCAACCGGATCCTGTAGCCTCCGTCGGGAGCGTCCACCAATTCGAAATATCCAGCCATCGCGCTTTCCTCCTTCTTCACCATCCGCTTCTTCACGATTCGGCGAGTTATTAGTAAGTATACTTACTGCCAGCTGCAAGATAAGAGCCAAAAAGGGGCAGCGTCAGGCCCTGCCCGCCCTTGACTCCATGGGCTTGTCACTGCGCCGGGGCCGCTGCTGGTGAAGTTCCAGGGCGCTCGTCACGAGCGCGAAGTGGCTGAACGCCTGCGGCGTGTTTCCCAGGTGCCGCGCACTTTGGACACCCCATTCCTCGCTCAGCAGGCCGACGTCGTTGCGGAGCGCCAGCAGGCGCTCGAAGAGCTCCGTGGCCTGCCGCCGGCGGCCGGCACCGAGCAGCGCTTCCACGAGCCAGAACGAACAGGCCAGGAAGACACCTTCGTCGCCGGGCAGGCCGTCGTCGCTTTCCTGGGGCCGGTACCGGAGCACGAATCCGTCCTCGGTGAGTTCCCGCTGGATGGCGTCGATGGTACCGATCACCCGGGGATCATCCGGCGGCAGGAAGCCCACGCGCGGAATGAGCAGCAGGCTGGCATCCAGCTCGGGGCGGTCGTAGGACTGCGTGAACGTGTTCCGTTCCGCGTCGAAGCCGTGCGTCATCACGTCGTCGCGGATGGTGTCCCGCAGGGCCTCCCAGCGGTCGGCCGGACCGGGAAGGCCCGAATCCCTGACGCCCCGGACCATCCTGTCCGCCGCGACCCAGGCCATGATCTTCGAATGCGTGAAATGGCGCCGCGGCCCGCGCATTTCCCACAGCCCGTTGTCCGGCTGGTCCCATGCGCCTTCCAGGTATTCCATCAGCGCCACCTGGACATCCCAGGCTTCGTCCGTGTGCTTCAGCAGGGAGTTGCGCGTGAGGGACAGGCAGTCCAGCACCTCGCCCCAGACATCCAGCTGCAGCTGGCCCGCAGCGCCGTTGCCGATGCGGACCGGCGACGAGCCCTCGTACCCTGCCAGCCAGGGGATCTCCATCTCGGGCAGCCGGCGTTCGCCGTGGATGCCGTACATGATCTGCAGGTCCGCCGGATCGCCCGCGACGGCGCGCAGCAGCCAGTCCCGCCAGGCGGCAGCCTCTGCCGTGTAGCCGGCGGCAAGCAAAGCCTGCAGCGTCAGGGTGGCGTCACGGAGCCAGCAGAAGCGGTAGTCCCAGTTGCGCGGGCCGCCCAGCTGCTCCGGGAGGGACGTGGTCACGGCCGCCACGATGCCCCCGGTGGGAGCGTAGGTGAGGGCCTTGAGCGTGATCAGCGAACGCTCCACCGCATCCTTATAGGGGCCGGTCACCTTGGACCGCCCGGCCCATTCCCGCCAGAATTTCTCGGTGGACTCCAGGACGCTTTCGGCGTCCACGGACCGGGGCCGGTGGACGTGGCTCGGCGCCCAGGTCAGCACGAACGGCACACGATCGCCGGCCTTTACGGTGAACTCGCTGACGGTCTGCATGTGCTCGCCCCGAAGCGGCGCGTCCGTCACGAGGTAAGCAGAATCCGGCCCGGCGATGGCATGCAGTCCGCGGCTGTCTCGGCGCACCCAGGGCATGATGTGGCCATAGTCGAAGCGCAGGGCCAGCTGCCCTTTCATCCTGACCTTGCCATGCAGGCCCACCACAATCCGCACGATGTCCGCCACTTCGTCGCGCGGGGGCATGAAGTCGATGACCCGCACCGCTCCGTCTTCGGTTTCCCACTCGGTTTCCAGGATCAGGGTGTGCCGGCGGTAGCGGCGGCTGGTACATTCGCCGCCGCCCTCAGGTGCCAGGATCCACCGGCCCGATTCGGGCGTATCGAGGAGCGCATTGAAGCACGCAGAGGAGTCGAAGCGCGGCAGGCAGAGCCAGTCGATGGAGCCTTCCGTGCTGATCAGGGCTGCCGTGTGCAGATCGCCCACCATGGCGTAGTCCTCGATGCGTACCATGCCCTTACAGTGCCACAGCTGACCCCGCGGCACGAGAGGATGCCGGGTGTAGCCTGAACGCAGGTAAAGCAGTTGCCGTCGGAAGCTGACTGTTGTCCCTGCCGGGCCGTCCTTGGCGAGAGGGCAGGGCAGAACTTTGGAGCCAACTTTTGGATAGTGACCTGAACGAAACCGACGTGGCGGAGTACGCCCAGGACCTCCTGCTCGGAACCCGGGACGTCGGGGACTTCCTCAATGAACTGGCACGCTACTCTCCGTGGACTTATTGAAATCCGCTTCCAGCAGCCGCAATGTCAAACTCCGGGAGGTGGCAGCCGCCACCGTGATATCGGCCGGCGGCGGGAGCCTGACAACCCACTTCGAGTGACTGGTGCCCCCGTCGGACGGAATCCGCCGACGGGGAGCACTTTTCGACCGCCATGAACTGAGAACGGGGGCACGGTGACGGTGTACATCGGCACGTCCGGCTGGAGCTATGACCATTGGGAAAATGTGCTGTACCCGCCCGGGCTGCCCGCCCGGGACCGACTGCAGCACTACGTGGCGCGGTTCAGGACCGTGGAGCTGAATGCGAGCTTCTACCGCTGGCCGCGGGACACCTCCTTCGCGAGCTGGCGGCGCCGGCTGCCCGACGGATTCGCCCTGTCCGTCAAGGCCCCGCGCGGCCTGACCCACGGCAAGAAGCTCTACGGCCCGGACGTGTGGATCGAGCGGATCGCGCGGTGCTGGCATGAACTTGGCGACAAACGCGCCGTGCTGCTGGTCCAGCTGCCGCCGGATCTGGCACGCGACGACGCCCGCCTTGGCTATTTCCTTGCCGCCATGCCGGGCTGGATCCCGGTCGCGGTGGAGTTCCGGCACCCCAGCTGGGACCACCCCGAGGTGTACAGCATGCTGGAGCGGCACCAGGCCGCGTACTGCGTTATGAGCGGCGCCAATTTGCCCTGCATCCTGCGCGCCACCGCCCCCTTCGTTTACGTCCGGCTGCACGGTCCGGACCACCAGCACCTGTACGGCGGATCGTACTCGGATGAGGAGCTTGGCTGGTGGGCTGACCGGATCCGCGAGTGGCGCGGCGCCGGCAAGGATGTGTACGCCTATTTCAACAACGACGGCGGGGGTAACGCCGTGCGGAACGCGGAGACCCTGCGGTGGCTGCTGGGGGACGGCTGATCGGGGCCGGCGCCCGTGCGGCCGTCCCGGTGGCTGAAGGTAACAGAGCATGACGGCGACCCGCCGGACCCCGGCCTGTGGCAGAGTGAAGGAATGGACACCGCGTCACACCAAACATCCCTGTCAGGCAAGCGCGTCTTCCGCCTGGCCCACCGGCTCTCAGACGCGGTCAACACCGCGCGCCTGAAACTTGCGCGGCGCTGGAAGTTCGAACCCAAAACCATTGCCTACCAGGGCTACGGCTCGACGGGGTGGGTCCGTGTCCTCGGCAGGGTGGTGCTGGCCAGCAAACCGGTGCCGGGCAGCCGCGCGGAGCACGCCGCCAAGAACGGCAACGAAAACGTGCGCGGCTGGCGGGCGTTCACCAGTGTGCCCATCCCGCGGTCCGAGGTGGAGATTGAGATCGGCGGAACGGTCACCAAGGTCACGGCCGACCGGGGCGGACTGATTGACATCGATGTCCAGGTGTCCCTCGCGCCGGGCTGGCACACGGCCGTCCTGCGTTCAGTCGGCACGGAACCGGCCGAAGCCCGCATCTTCGTCATCGGCCCCGAAACCAACTTCGGAATCGTGTCCGACATCGACGACACCGTCATGGTCACGGCCTTGCCGCGGCCCTTCCTTGCCCTGTGGAACACGTTTGTGCTCAGCGAGCGTGCCAGGATGGCGACCCCGGGAATGGCTGTACTGCTGGACCGGCTGACAGTGGAGCACCCTGAAGCGCCGGTGATCTACCTTTCCACCGGCCCCTGGAACGCGGCGCCCACGCTGGCCCGGTTCCTCAACCGCAACATGTATCCGTCCGGCGCCCTGCTGCTGACCGACTGGGGGCTCACGCAGGACCGCTGGTTCCGCAGCGGCCAGGACCACAAACTCGGGAACCTACACCGGCTCGCCGCCGAGTTTCCGCACATGCGCTGGCTCCTGGTCGGCGACAACGGCCAGCACGACGAGGAGATCTACTCGGAGTTCGCCCAGGACCACGCTGACAAGGTGGCGGCCATCGCCATCCGGCAACTGTCCGTCAGCGAATCAGTCCTCGCCGGCGGCCACTCGGAGGACGGCGACCACAGCGCCTCCTCCGTGCCGTGGATCTACTCCCCCGACGGCGCCGGCATGGCCCGCCAGCTCAGGGAGCTCCAGCTCATCTGACCGGCCCTGACCTGACCCATGCCGGCCTGGCGGGTCAGAGCTCGAGTGGCTGCGCGCCGCCGTCGGACTGCATCGCTTCCGGCACCACGGCCGCGGCGATGGCGGCTCCCGCCGAGGTCGCAAGCTTGCGTTCCTCGAGGAGTTCCTGGAACCAGTAGTAGGACGCTTTCGGCGTCCGCTCCTGGGTCTCGAAGTCCACGTGCACCAGCCCGAAGGGCTGCTTGTATCCGCCGGACCACTCGAAGTTGTCCATCAGGGACCATACGTAATAGCCGCGAAGGTCGAGCCCTTCCGCCACGCCGCCGGGGGCCGTGGCCGCAAGTGCCGTGCCCAGGTGGTCCGACAGGTAGCGCAGGCGCCGCTCGTCCGGGATGAACTTGCGGTTGGTCGACTTGTCCGTGACGATGATGTCTTCGAAGCTCGCTCCGCCTTCGGTGATGATGACGGGCGGGAGGTTGGGATACCGGTCCCGCATCTCCTTGAGTGCGACCGCCATGTATCCCGGCTTGACCGGCCAGCCGTAGGCGGTGGTCTCCGTGTCCGGCCAGGGCTCGATGTGCAGCGGCGCGCCGGGCGTGGCGGCGCTGAGATCGTCCCCCATGGCCTCGGCCATGGCCGCAGGCACCGGACTGTCGCCAGCGCCGGCCGCCACCCGTGTGGGCATGTAGTAGTTGAGCCCGTAGAAGTCCAGCGGCTGGGAGATGACGCCCATGTCCTCGTCCGGATGCTCGAAGGACGAAAAGAACTTTCCGACCCGCACGAGGTCCGGGTACTTTCCCAGAAGGACCGGGTCCGAGTACAGGCGATTTTGGGCCACGTCCATTGCCCCGGCGCTCATCCAGTCCAGCGGGTTGCCGGAGTTCGGCACCATGGGTGAGTAGACATTGGTCATGCCGATTTCGCCCGGCACCTTTGCCGCCCGCAGCGCCTGGACCGCCAATCCGTGGCCCAGCAGCTGGTGGTGCACGGAAGGCAGCCCGTTCGAGAACTCCGCCTTGCCCGGCGAATGCAGGCCGAGTGCATAGCCGTTGGTGGTGACCGTTGCGGGCTCGTTGATGGTCACCCAGCGGGCCACCCTGTCGCCGTAGGCGGCCGCGGCGACTGCCGCGAACTCGCCCAGCCTGTAGGCCGTGTCCCGGTTCAGCCATCCGCCGGCCTCGTCCAGGGGCAGGGGCGTGTCCCAGTGGTAGAGCGTCACCATCGGAGAGATCCCGTTGGCCAGGAGCTCGTCCAGCAAGCGGTCGTAAAAGTCCAGCCCTGCGCGGTTCACCGGTCCGCTGCCGCGGGGCTGGATTCGCGGCCATGAAAGGGAGAATCGATATGAGTCGATGCCCAATTCCTTCATGAGGGCAACGTCCTCGGGCATCCGATGGTAGTGGTCACACGCCACCGCCGGGCTGTGGCCGTCCACGATCGCACCGGGTTTGGCGGCAAAGACATCCCAGCCTGCAGGTCCGCGGCCATCCTCGTCGAGCGCGCCTTCGATCTGGAAAGCGGCTGTTGCCACTCCGAGCGTGAAGGCCGCCGGAATCGTGGTGGCCAGCTCTTTGGCGGACATGTGCATGAGCGGAACCTCTATGGTGTTGTCGGGAAGGCTAGGTATATCAGTGAACTGCGGTATCTTCCAGAATGACACACGCCGTGTCGGCTGACGAGGGCATCCCGCTCCGACCGGCGGGCGCGCCCAGGGGGCCGCGGGCGTCGACTGATTGCACTGGTAGGGTCTGCGCATGGATGAAAATTTGGGGAAGTTCATCGACAATTTTGCCCGGCTGGTGGAACTCGCGCAGTCCGGCCAGCACCGGGTCCGTGCGGGAACGCAGCTGCTGACGACGCTCACAGACCATCTGGGGATCCCCGCCGAATCACTGTCCGTGGTGGTGGAGGAAATTCCGCCGCACCGGTTCGTGGATGCGGACATCCTGATGGCCGAGCTGGCCGGTGCGGATGAGGGATTCCAGCTCGTGGGCATCGGCGGCGGTGACCAGCGCCACCACCAGTCACTCAGCGACATGCTGCAGCAATCCCAGTTCTTCCCGCAGTTCCCGCTGTCCCAGCCCGATTACACCAACCTCGCCGTGGGGCCGGACGAGCAGCGGCAGGCGGTGGCGCTCGGGCTGTGGCTCTTCAGGCACGGAGGCAGGCCAGTCGCCGTCCTGCAGCGTGACGCCAACCCCCGGTACGGACGGCAGACCGCCTCCCTCGAAGTCCTGGCAGGCGACACCACGAACTCCGCCGGCTTCCTGTCCGATTTCCGCAGGCAGATGCAGCACCCCAGTGTCCTGAAGGGCCAGGTCATATCACTGGTCATGGGCGAGTATGGCCCCAGCGCCGCAGGAGTCACGTTCCATCCCCGGCCGGAGCTGGCTGCCTCTGATGTCATCCTGCCGGACGGCCTGCTGCAAAAGGTGTCGGACCATGCCCTCGGGATCGCCGAGCACCGTGAGTCGCTCAGCGAATACGGGCAGCACCTCAAGCGGGGCATCCTGCTCTACGGCAAACCCGGCACGGGCAAGACGCATACCGTGCGGTACCTGTTGAGCCAGAGTGACGGCGCCACCGCCATCCTCCTGTCCGGCGGATCGCTGGCCAGAATCTCGGAAGCCGCCACCATGGCCAGGGCGCTGCAGCCGTCCATCGTGGTTCTTGAGGACTGCGACCTGATCGCCGAGGACCGGAGCTTCGGGCACGGGCCGCAGCCGCTGTTGTTCGAAGTGCTGGACGCCATGGACGGCCTGGACAGCGACGCCGACGTTGCGTTCGTCCTCACCACAAACCGCGTGGACATGCTTGAACGCGCCCTGGCACAGCGTCCCGGCCGTGTGGACCTTGCCGTGGAGATCCCCCTCCCGGCCGTGGCGGAACGCACCGAACTGGTGAAACTGTATGCCCGCGGGATCCCCTTCAGTCCCTGTCTCTTATACACATCTAGATGTGTATAAGAGACAGCCGCCGCGCGCACCGAAGGCACCACGGCCTCGTTCGCCCGCGAGCTCGTGCGCCGGGCGGTAGTGGCCGCCGCGTTGGAGGGCGTGCCCGTCGCCGACGGGCACCTGGGCCAGGCAGTGGACGGGCTGATGGCCGACGGCGAAGCTGTCTCTTATACACATCTAGATGTGTATAAGAGACAGCTCCTCGGCAGTGGCCCCGGCGACGGCGACGGTTTCGGCGGGCCAGGCTTCGGCGCGCAAGGCCCCTTCCACCCCGGGGCATGATGACTTGGGGAAAATGACGCTGGCGTAGGGTTCAAGCCCAGGGGCCGCTCTCCCACCGGACAGGGCCGACCCACAGCGGCGGATCCGCGTGCGGGATGCGCCGGACGGGGATGTTCCGCGGGTTGGCGGTGCTGGTGCGGACCGGACTGGTGTCGGCGGAACGGGCGGTTTCCTGGTCATAGGCACTGCGGCGTTCCGGGTCCCTCAGCACGAACAAGGCCTGCGTGATGCGCTGCGGTTCGGCGGGCACGGCTTCCCCGCTGTCCAGGTCAGGGTGATGCGTGCGCATCAGGGAACGGTAGGCGCGCGCGGGGAACGTGCAACACCGCGTAGTGGTCGGGAACGGCGCTGGCCATCGGGGGTCCCCTAGCTGGAGGGTACAGGACCGGCTTCCGGTTCCGCCCGAAGCGGGAAACCGGAAGCCGTCCCCGGGGCGACTCGGTTAGCTTCCGATTTCGTGCAGCTGGCCCCTGCTCTCAATTTCGATCTTGCGGGGCTTGGCCTGCTCGGCAACCGGGATCCGGAGCGTCAGCACGCCGAGATCATAGGTGGCCTTGATGTGCTCGGTATCGAGGGTGTCGCCGAGAATCAGCTGGCGGCTGAAGACGCCGCGGGGCCGCTCGGCAACCACCAGCTCAACGTTGGGCTGCGTCGGGTCGCGGCGCTCTGCCCGGACTGTCAGGACGTTCCGTTCAACGTTCAGGTCCACGGTGTCGGGCGTGACGCCGGGCAGGTCAAAGGCGACGACAAACTCGCCGTCCTCCTGCCACGCGTCCATGGGCATCGCGGCCGGACGAGCCGCCGTGCCGAAGACCTGCTGGGTGAGCCGGTCCAGCTCACGGAACGGGTCGGTACGGATCAACATCATTTCCCACTCCTTCAGCATGTAGGTGTTCATGGCAACCCACCCCGAGATCCATGATTCAGATCTATGGTGGTGGATATAGATTTTTTATAGCATCCGTGACAAACTGGCGCAAGAGACTATTTCGAAAATTTCCAGACCGGGGGAAACAGTGGCAGATCAGGGCGACGACCGGGGGCTGTACGCCATTTCCGTGGTGGCGGAACTCCTCGGTACCGGCCAGCAGAACATCCGGCTCTACGAGCGGCGCGGCCTGCTCACCCCGGACCGGACATCAGGCGGAACCAGGCAGTACAGCGAGCAGGACCTGGCGGTCCTGCGCCGGATCGCGGAGCTCCTGGACGACGGGCTCAACCTGGCGGGCGTGGCCAAGGTGCTTGCCCTCGAGGTGGACAACGCCAGGCTCCGGCGGGAGCTGGAACGGTCCCGGACCCGAAACTCGCGGCGCGCCACCGGCCTCTGAAACACGCGGCACCGAGCTCCCCGCGCCCGGCGCACCACGCTTCTCAACTCCGTGTGCCGCTCAGCTCCGTCCGAATCTTAGCTCCGTCCGCCAGCGAGCATGAATGACTCCTCCAGCAGCTCGGCGAGTTCGCCGCCGTCGAGCCTTTCAAGCCGGACCAGCACCAGCTGCGGCGACCGCTCGTGGTGCGGCGTCCAAAAGTACGTCTCCGGATCCGTGCCCGCGAGCGCCTCGCGCTCCCCGGTTTTGACGGTCAGCACGCCCTCTTCCCAGATCCGGGCCATCAGCGTCTTCGCGAACCATGCCGGCTGACCCAGCTGGGACGTTCGGTGACGCCCGGCAGTGAGAGGCAGATGCGGCGGACGTCGGCTTCGGTGACCATGCCCCACTGTGGCACCGCGCGCCGGCCGCGGCAATATCCGCGCGGACACGCGGCTACCCGGGCGCGCCGCCACCTGGACGCGCGGACACGCGCGCGCCGTCAATCCGCGGGGGAATCAGCTTTGGACAGCTCGCCGGTGACGGCCTCACCCCGCACCCGGGCAGTCCGCCAGGTATCCACGGCGATCACGGCGCCCACCACCACAAGGGAGAGCGCCACAGAGGCCACGGCGTCGCTCACCCAGTGGTAGCCGAGGTAGAGCCGGCTGACCGCCGCCAGGAACACGCCAATAATGGCGAAGACAAATGCGACGGCGGCCGACTTGGACTTCCGCCGAGAAAACACGAGGAACGTGGTCACCAGCAGAAAGTCCGAGGCACCCAGCACATGGCCGGAAGGGAACGAAAAGGTGTGGTCGGCCCCGAACAGCATGAGATCCACCGGCGGGCGGTCACGCCCAACGGAATGGCCGATGAGCTGCGCCAGCCCCACACCCGTGAGCATCGCAGCCGCCAGCAAAATGGGCCGCCAGGCGTGCTTGGCCAGGATCCCCCACGCGACCGTGACCACCAGGACGATGATAGGCAACCCCACCGGCCCAAATATGACCGCCAGGGCAATCATGACAACGGTCAAGGCACCGGAGCGCAGGGTCAGCAGCCATTGCCGCGCTGCCTCGTCGGCGCTCGCCACTCCGTCGTGCTGGAGGACTCCGGCCAGTGTCACGAAGAAGACTGCGGCACCCACCAGCACCAGGACCACCGCAGTCACGTAAAGCGCTTTTCTCGCTCCGGCGTCCATGTAGCGTTCCTCAACCACGAACTTGTCGTGGAATGTCCGCCACCAGCCCGCCTTGCCCGCTGATTCTTCTGCCATTGGAAGCCTGCCTATACGCCGAGGGGAAACTGTCCTCTGATGAGAATATCCCCGTTGCGGAAACGCCGGGCGGAAAAAGCCATGTTCGGCGGCGCCTTACGGAGGAACCGCGCCGCTGTTACCGTGAACTACCCAGCCACTACAAGGCCTCAGGAGACAGCATGAGCACTGAAGGAACCGGAACAGGCCAGGACGATCAGCCTGATGCAGCCGCACCAAAGGACGGGAAAGCGGCACTCCCCACAACCGACCCCCAAGTGGCCACCGCCGAAGAAACTGAAGACGTCGACAACACCCCCGTGGACACCACCGAGCCGGGCTGACACTGGCGCAGCCCGAATCAGGGCCGCCGAATCCGGGCTCTGTCCCGCAGCAGGACCCCGGTGGATAATGGATTCACAGTGGTGGCGACGCAGCTACGGAGGATGCCATGAGGATCGTCGGAACGCTATTGATCATCTGGCTCCTCATCGGGGCCTTTGCTGCATTCCAGCGCGGTTATTTCGGCGGTTCCCCTAACTCGTGCGCCGAGTTCGGCACCGTGGCCGTGACCATCGTCGCCGGGCCGCTGAACTACATGGGCGCCAACCCCAAGATCGCCTGCGAAGTTCCGCAGCCCTCAAAGTAGCCGGACGGCACGATTGCGTTCACTCCCGATTCACGCGCGCGTTCTCGCCTGTCCAAACGGGCTGGCTAGGTTCGGGCCATGGACATTACGCGCAGAACGCTCATCACCACCGGCCTTGGTGCCGGACTCGTCATCGCCCTGCCCGGAACCGCAATCGCCGACGAACGGAACTCGGAGGCTAGCCTTCCCACAGACCCTTTCACCCTGGGCGTGGCCTCCGGCGACCCGTGGCCTGACGGCTTTGTGATTTGGACCCGCCTCGCCCTCAGCCCGCTCGCGGAAGACGGCCGGGGCGGCATGCCGTCGCGCACCGTCGCCGTGGGCTGGGAAGTGGCCGAAGACCCGGCAATGCGGAAGGTTGTCCGGCGCGGGGTCGAGCAGGCCGTGACGGCAGGCGCCCACTCCGTGCATGCCGAGCTGCGCGGACTCAAGCCGGGCCGCGAGTATTTCTACCGTTTCCGTGCCGGCCGCCACATCAGCCCGGTTGGCCGCACACTGACAAGCCCGGCCTGGAACGAGACGCCCGCGGCGCTGGCCATGTCCTTCGCCAGCTGCGCCCAGTACGAGCACGGCTATTTCACGGCCTACCGGCGCCTCGCCGAGGACCAGCCGGACCTCGTGCTGCATCTGGGCGACTACCAGTACGAATACAAGAAGGGCTCCTACGTGACGGCGGGCGGCAACCCCCGCGACCACGAGGGGCCGGAGACTGTGACGCTCGAGAACTACCGCCAGCGCCACGCGCAGTACAAGGCCGACGCCGACCTTCAGGCCGCGCACGCGGCCGCACCGTGGCTGGTGGTCTGGGACGACCACGAGGTGGACAACAACTGGGCGGATGAGGTGCCGGAGAACACCGACCCGGCCCAGCTGAATGACACCGCCCCCAACTTCCGCCGGCGCAGGGCTGCGGCGTTCCAGGCTTATTACGAAAACATGCCCCTGCGCGCTCCCACCAGTCCCGCGGGGGCAGACATGAAGATCTACCGCACCGTGCAGTGGGGACAGCTGGCGAACTTCCACATGATGGACACCCGCCAGTACCGGGACGACCAGCTGGCCGGCGACGGCTGGCGCAGGAACGTGCAGGAGCGCCTCGCGGAGAACCGGACTATCACGGGCGCGGAGCAGGAACAGTGGCTGCTGGACGGATTCCGGAAGTCCCGTGCCCGCTGGGATGTCCTGGGCCAGCAGGTGTTCTTCGCCGAACGCGACCGCAACGCGGCCGCGGACATCGACGACATGTCCATGGACGGCTGGGACGGCTACGCCGCTTCCCGCCGCCGGATCACCCAGGGCTGGGTGGACGCGAAGGTGAGGAACGCCGTCGTGCTTACCGGCGACGTCCACCGCAACTGGGCCAACAACGTCAAGGTCGACTACAAGAACCCGGGTGCGCCCGTGGTGGGCTCGGAACTGGTGTGCACTTCCGTCACCTCGACCGGCAACGGAACAGGCTCCGTCACAGACCCGACCATGGCCTGGAACGATCATCTGAAGTTCTTCAACGATCAGCGCGGGTACGTCAGGACCACCATCACCAAGGACTCGATGACGGCCGACTTCCGGGTGCTGGACTACGTGGCGGCCCCCGGTTCGCCGGTGAGCACCAAGGCCTCCTTCCAGATCCACGACGGCGTTCCGGGACTGCAGTAGCGCGGCTAACCGCTCCAAATACGCGGCGGGGTGCCGGCCCATTCCGGCCGGCATCCCGCCGTCAAAACCGTTACGCTCCTCCCGTGGCACTGCCGGTTCCGGGACGCGGACGCGTGTGAGTTGACTCACAGTCGGAAATTGGGCTATTCTCGACTTTGTTAGCGCTCACAACGTGACCGCAACGCCACCAGCCGGTCCCGTCGGAAGGCGCAGATGCCTTTCGACCCAGCACCAATTCGCGGCACGAGTCAGCCGCGGAAGGAGAACAAGTGCGTATCAAGAAACTTCTGGGCGCCTTTGCAGTCGTCCTCGCCAGATGTGTATGGGGCAACCGGCTGCGGCAGCCGGCCCGGCACCGCGGCCCCGTCCGGCAGCGCAGACGCTGCCGGTGCCCTCGTCGGCAGATGTGTATAAGAGACAGCCACGCAGACGTCCGAACGCTGGATCGCCGACGGCAAGAACGTCTCCGAGTCCGTAGCCAAGCTCGGCTACAAGGCGGACCTTCAGTACGCCAACGACGACATCCCCACACAGGTCTCGCAGATTGAGAACATGCTCACGAAGGGCGCGAAGGCGCTGATCATCGCGGCCATCGACGGCACCACCCTGACGGACGTCCTGGCCAAGGCCAAGGAACAGAACGTCAAGGTCATCGCGTACGACCGCCTGATCAACGGCACGCCGAACGTCGACTTCTACACCACCTTCGACAACTACACGGTGGGCGTCCAGCAGGCGACGTCCCTCCTGACCGGGCTGGGCCTCATGGACGCCAGCGGCAAGAAGGTGGACGGCAAGGGCCCGTTCAACGTGGAGCTCTTCGCCGGCAGCCCGGACGACAACAACGCGAACTTCTTCTGGACCGGCGCCATGGACACCCTGAAGCCGTTCATGGATGCCGGCACCATCAAGGTGCCCAGCGGCCAGACCAAGTTCGAGCAGGCAGCCATCCTCCGGTGGCAGGCACCCGTCGCGCAGAAGCGCATGGAGGACATCCTCACCGCCGCCTACAGCTCGGGCAAGAAGCTCGACGGCGTGCTGTCGCCATATGACGGACTGTCGATCGGCATCATTTCCGCCCTGACCAGCACCGGCGGCTATTCCAAGGGCAGCCTGCCGGTCGTCACCGGCCAAGACGCGGAGAAGGGCTCCGTGAAGTCCATCATCGCCGGGGAACAGTACTCCACCATCTTCAAGGACACCCGCAAGCTGGGCGAGCAGGCAGTGAAGATGGTCGACGCGGTCCTCAAGGGCCAGCAGCCCGAAACCAACGACACCGAAACCTACAACAACAAGGTCAAGGTAGTTCCCGCGTTCCTGCTGAAGTCCGTGATCATCACCAAGGACAACTACAAGCCGGAGCTCGTTGACTCCGGCTACTACACGGAGGCCGACATCAAGTAGCCGCCGTGACGGGTGCGGCCGGGCCCCTGCCCGGCCGCACTCCCCGGGGGCCCTGCATCAGCAGGAGTCCGGCTCCAACCAATCTGCGGGAAATAAACATGAACGTACCCATCCTTCAAATGCGGGGAATCACCAAGACTTTCCCCGGCGTCAAAGCCCTCCAGGACGTCACCCTGGACGTGAACCGCGGCGAGGTCCACGCCATCTGCGGTGAGAACGGGGCAGGGAAGTCCACCCTCATGAAAGTGCTGTCGGGCGTGTACCCGCACAACACGTTTGACGGCGACATCCTCTTTGAAAACGAGCCGTGTGACTTTTCCACCATCAGCGACAGCGAAAAGCGCGGCATCGTCATCATCCATCAGGAACTGGCGCTGAGCCCGTACCTGTCCATCGCGGAGAACATCTTCCTCGGCAACGAACTGGCGACCCGCGGCTGGGTGGACTGGCGCAAAACCAACCTTGAAGCCGCCAAGCTGCTGGCCCGGGTCGGACTCAGCGAAAACCCGGTGACACCAATCCAGCACATCAGCGTCGGAAAGCAGCAGCTCGTCGAGATCGCGAAGGCGCTCTCCAAGGAAGTAAAGCTGCTCATCCTCGACGAGCCCACGGCCGCGCTGAATGACGAGGACTCGGGCCACCTGCTGGACCTCATCCTGCACCTGAAAGGCCAGGGCGTCACCAGCATCATCATCAGCCACAAGCTCAACGAGATCCGGAAAGTGGCGGACGCCGTCACCATCATCCGGGACGGCAGGACCATCGAGACCCTTCGGCTCGACCAGGGGCAGATCACCCAGGAGCGCATCATCCGCGGCATGGTGGGCCGCGACCTCGAAAGCCTTTACCCGGACCGCACGCCCAGCATCGGCGAAGAAGTCCTCCGGATTGAAGACTGGACGGTGCAGCATCCGCAGGACCACACCCGCACCGTGGTCCACAACGCCAGCCTCAATGTCCGCAAGGGCGAGGTCGTCGGGCTCGCCGGCCTCATGGGAGCCGGCCGGACCGAGCTGGCCATGAGCGTCTTCGGCCGGACGTACGGCCGCGCCGTGTCCGGGAAAGTGTTCAAGCACGGGCAGGAGATCAACACCTCCACCGTGTCGGAGGCAATCCGCCACGGGCTCGCCTACGCAACGGAGGACCGGAAGCACTACGGCCTGAACCTCATCGAGGACATCAAGCGCAACGTCTCGATGGCTGCCCTCCGGAAGCTCGCCAAGCGCGGCTGGGTGGACAGGAACGAAGAGACCATCGTGGCCAACCGGTACCGGACCAGCATGAACATCAAGGCCCCCTCGGTTGCGGCCATCACGGGCAAACTGTCCGGCGGCAACCAGCAAAAGGTGGTCCTGAGCAAGTGGATGTTTTCGGACCCGGACGTGCTGATTCTCGACGAGCCGACCCGCGGCATCGACGTGGGTGCCAAGTTCGAGATCTACACGATCATCGCCGAACTCGCCGCCGAGGGTAAGGCCGTCATCGTGATCTCCTCCGAGCTCCCCGAACTCCTGGGCATCTGCGACCGGATCTACACGCTGTCCGCGGGGCACATCACCGGCGAAGTGCCAATCGCCGAGGCCACCCAGGAAACCCTCATGCACTACATGACCAAAGAGAAGGAATAACGAATATGTCCGCCCTACGAGAATCCCTCGGCTTCCTGACAAGCCGCCTCCGCCAGGTTGGCATCTTCGTCGCCCTGATCCTGATCGTCCTGCTCTTCCAGGTCCTCACGGACGGGATCCTGCTCCAGCCCCAGAACGTCACCAACCTGGTGGTCCAGAACAGCTACATCCTGATCCTGGCCATCGGCATGGTGATGGTGATCATCGCCGGCCACATCGACCTCTCCGTCGGCTCCATTGCGGGCTTCATCGGGGCCGTATCGGGCGTGATGATCGTCCACTGGGGCTGGGCCTGGTGGATCGCCATCCCGGCCTGCCTGCTGGTGGGCGCGCTCGTCGGGGCCTGGCAGGGCTACTGGATTGCCTACGTGGGCATCCCTGCGTTCATTGTGACCCTGGCGGGCATGCTCATCTTCCGCGGCCTGACGCTGATCACGCTCAAGAACCAGCAGATCACCCCGTTCCCGGACGAGCTCCGGGCCCTGGGCGGAGGCTTCCTCCCGGACATCTCCGGCGGCACCTCGGTGCTGGAGTGGCTGACGGTCATCCTCGGCGTCGGCGGCACCGCCGCGATCCTGTTCCAGTCCATCAAGGAACGCCGCGTGCGCCGGAAGTTCAACCTCGAAAACGAGCCCATGGCCTGGTTCGCCACCAAGACGTCGTTCATCGCGGTGCTCATGCTGACCATCACGTTCCTCCTCGCCAGCTACCGCGGCACCCCGATCGTGCTGATCGTCCTCGCCGTCCTGGTGATCGCCTACTCGGCGCTGATGAGCAACAGCATCTTCGGCCGGCACACGTACGCGATCGGCGGCAACCTCCACGCAGCCGAGCTCTCCGGCATCAAGACCAAAGCCGTGACGTTCCGGCTGTTCGTGAACATGGGTGTGCTTGCCGCCCTGGCCGGACTCGTGTTCACCGCGCGCCTGAACTCGGCGCAGCCGGCGGGGGGCACGGGCTTCGAACTGGATTCCATTGCCGCGGCGTTCATCGGCGGAGCCGCAGTCCAGGGCGGAATCGGCACCGTGGCCGGAGCCATGATCGGCGGCCTCATCATGGGCGTGCTCAACAACGGCATGTCCATCCTGGGCCTGGGCACCGACTACCAGCAGCTCATCAAGGGCCTGGTGCTCCTGCTCGCAGTGGGCTTCGACATCTTCAACAAGAACCGCAGCGGCGGCGGACCCACCATCGCCAAACGGTTCAAGTGGAAGACGGCCCCGTCGGACAGCGCCGAGGAACCCCAGCCGGCAGCCAAGACGCCCGTTGCCGTTGCCGCCAAGCCTGCGGGCGCCGGGCCAGTGGGCGCCGAGCCGGTGGGCGCGGAGCCGGTGGGCGCGGTCGAAAACCCCTGATCCGCCCCGCCAGGCCCAACTGGGTAGCAGCACGCGCCGTTCTCAGCGCCCAGAACCGCGTGTGCTGCTACCCAGTTGGGCGGGCAGGGCACCGCACGGAAGGAATGCGCATGTCCCACGCCAGCGACGACTGGAACCTGTTGATCGGACGCACCGTGGAGCTGCGGCGCGACGGCCTGCACGTCCGCACTGCCGAGGTGGAGGATGCGTCCCTGGATTCGTCGGTGATGTGGCTGCGATTCGACGGCAACCACGGCCGCCAGCTGATCGCGAAGTCGGACGGCTTCGAGGTGCGGCCGGTGTCCTGAGCCAGTTCAGGTCACCGGCCGCACGGAATGCCGGCCCGTTCAGGAACTGCTCGGGCTCAGGGCCTGGCGGCGTTCCTCACCAGTCGTGCACGGTGCCGTCGACGAGGCGGTTGTAGGGCAGGTAGGCCTGCTGGTACGGGTAGGCCGCGGCGGCTTCTTCGTTGAATTCGACGCCGATGCCGGGCTTCTCGCCCGGGTGCAGGTAGCCGTCCACGAAGGTCATGGACTGCTCGAACACGGTGTTGGTGGCGTCGGAGTGCTGCATGTATTCCTGGATGCCGTAGTTATGGATCGCCAGGCCCACGTGCAGCTGCGCGGCGAATCCGACCGGGGAAATATCGGTCGGGCCGTGGAAGCCGGACTTGATCTGGTACTGCGCGGCGAAGTCCATCACCTTCTTCAGCGGCGAGATCCCGCCGAAGTGCGTCGAGGCCGCCCGGACGTAGTCGATCAGCTGTTCCTTGATGATGCTCTGGTAGTCGTACACGGTGTTGAAGATCTCCCCGATCGCCAGCGGGGTGGTGGTGTGCTGGCGGACCAGGCGCAGCGCTTCCTGGTTTTCGGCCGGGGTGCAGTCTTCCAGCCAGAACAGGTCATACGGTTCCAGCGCCTTGCCCAGCTTCGCGGCCTGGATCGGGGTCATCCGGTGGTGCCCGTCGTGCAGCAGCGGCAGCTCCGGGCCGAACTCGTTCCGAACGGCCTCGAACACGGACGGCAGGTGCCGGAGGTAGGCGCGGGTGTCCCAGTCTTCCTCCACCGGGAACGCGCCGCGCCCGGCGGGTTCGTAGTCGTAGCGTTCGCCCGAGGCCTGCGCCTGGGCCGCGACGCCGTAGACGGCCTTGATGCCCGGGACGGAGGTCTGGATCCGGACGGACTTGTAGCCGAGTTCCAGGTGCTCGCGGACCGAGTCGAACAGCGACGGGATGTCCGCGCCGGAGGCGTGCCCGTACGCGCGCAGCCCGTTCCGCGACGCCCCGCCCAGGAGCTGGTACACCGGCATCCCGGCGATCTTGCCCTTGATGTCCCAGAGCGCCATGTCCACCGCGGCGATCGCGGCCATCGTCACCGGCCCCCGGCGCCAGTAGGAGGACCGGTACAGGAACTGCCAGGTGTCCTCGATCCGGTGCGGGTCCTTTCCGATCAGCAGCTGCGCCACATGCTCCTTGAGGTACGCGGCCACCGCGAGCTCACGGCCGTTCAGGGTGGCATCACCGATGCCGGTCACGCCGTCCTCCGTGGTGATCCGGAGCGTCACGAAGTTACGGGACGGGCTCGTCACGAAGACTTCCGCGGCAATGATTTTCACAACAGGTCCAGGCTTTCTTTCGGTCAACAATGAACGTTCCGGCGTCCCGGCCGGCACAGGCGTTGGGTGCGGGGTCGGGTCAGCGTTGCGTGCTTCCGGCAACGTGGTTGCCGAGCAGTGCGAGTTCCGCGGTGCTCGGGAGGCCTTCCCAGTCACCGGCGGTGCTGACGGCGAAGGCTCCCGCGAGGGCGCCGCGCCGCAGCCGCCCGGCCACGTCGTCGCCGTCGAGCAGCGCTGAGAGGTAGCCGGCGGCGAAGGCATCACCGGCGCCGACGGTATCGATACTGGTCACCTGCACGGCCGGCACTTCCCACTGGCCGTCGGCCGTGTAGGCGCCGGCACCGGCGGCACCGCGCTTGACCACCACCTCCCGTACGCCCAGTTCCAGCAACCGTTTCGCCAGGAGAGCCTCGGCAGCTTCGGATAGTCCCGCTGCCGGGGCCGCAGCCGGGTCCAAAATCGGTTCGGCGCCCGCAGCCACAATCGAAGACGCCACCAGGTCCAGTTCGTCCTCCGAGGCGATCACGATGGTGGCGTGCCGGACGATCGGGGCCAGAGCGGCACGTGCCTCGTCCCGTGACCAGAGCTTGGCCCGGTAGTTGACGTCCAGCGAAACCAGGATGCCTTCCCCCGCGGCGCGCTCGGCGGCATACTCCACTGCGCGCCGGGCCTCAGGGCTGAGGGCGGCGGTGATTCCGGTCAGGTGGAGCACCCTGGCGCCGTCCCGCAGCGCTGCATCCACGTCCGGAATGCTGAGCGTGGACCCGGCCGACCCCGACCGGTAATAATATGCGCGGCTCACATCTGCGGTCCGCTGCTCCAGGAACATCACCCCGGTGCTGCGCGCGGCGTCTTCGCGGTGGTGCAGCCCGATGCCTTCCGAGCGCAGCTGCCGCACGATGAACTGGCCATGCGGGTCACCTCCCACCACGCCCGCCCACGACACTCCGTGGCCCAGGCGTGCCACGCCCACCGCAACGTTGGACTCGGCACCGGCCACATGCATCGACAGGCTGCCGCCGGCGGACAGCGGGCCGCCCGATCTGAGCGAAACCATGGATTCGCCCAGGGTCAGGAGGTCGACGGCGGCCGTCACCGGGAACCTGCCTCAACGGTCCGGCGGCCGAAATCGGCGGCCAGTCCAACGAAGCTGCGGGCACGCTCCCGCACGGGGGCCAGGTTCCCTCCGGAGCCGGCGTCGCCGAACAGCGGCCCGCCGAGCCCGACGGCGATGGCGCCGGCTTCCCAGTAGCCCGCCGCTTCGTCGAGCCCCACTCCGCCCACCGCGATGAACGGGATGCCGGGGAACGGATCGCGGAGCGCCTTGAGGTAGCCCGGGCCGCCGATGGAGGCGGGAAAGAGCTTGACCGCGGTGGCCCCGCGGTTCATGGCGTCGTAAGCTTCGCTGGGGGTGAGGGCTCCGGCGAGCACCGGTATCCCCCGGCGCGCCGACTCGTCAATGGACTCCGCCAGCGCAGGGGTCACCATGAATTGGCCGCCCGCCTCGGCGACCCGGCCCACGTCCTGGGCGGTCAGCACGGTTCCCGCCCCGACGAAGCAGTCCGCAGGTGCCGCAGCCCGGACCTCGCGGATTGCCTCCAGGGCGCCGGGCGTGGTCAGGGCGATCTCGACGTACCGGAAACCCTCCGCCATCGCGGCCAGGGCCGCCTTCGCGGCAGCCGTTCCGTCCGTGCCGCGCACGATTGCCACCAACCGGGTCTCCCGGATGCCGGCGAGCAACGATTCAGGGGTCAGCGATCCGGGCGTGGGGGTGTTCTCCATGTCAGGGTTCTCCTTTGTCGGGGCGTTCTGGTCCGGGGTCACCGTTCCGGGGCTCACCACTCTGCGAAAGCACCGTCGGGGTGCCGCCACACGGGTCCGCGCCATGCGTGTCCCCGTTTGTCCGCCGCCCGGACCACCGCTTCGTCGATCTCGATGCCCAGCCCGGGCCCGGTGAGCCGCTCGATGTGGCCGTTGACGAACTTCAGGGGCGACTTGTCCACCACGTAGTCGAGGACTTCCGCGCCCTGGTTGTAGTGGATGCCGATGCTCTGTTCCTGGATCAGGAAGTTGGGCGTCGCGAAGCCCACCTGCAGGCAGGCGGCCAGTGCCAGCGGACCCAGCGGGCAGTGCGGCGCCAGCTGGACCTCGTAGATTTCGGCCAGGGAGGCGATCTTGCGGACCTCCGTGATGCCGCCGGCGTGCGAAAGGTCAGGCTGCGCCACGGCGATTCCGGCCTGCAGCGCGGGAAGGAACTCCTGCCGGCTGTAGAGCCGCTCGCCGGTGGACACCGGCGTCGTGGTGGAGGAGGTGAATTCGCGCAGCAGGTGGGTGTTCTCCGGAACCACCGGCTCCTCGAGGAAGAACGGCCGGTACGGCTCGAGGAGCGGCGCCACACGGCGTGCGTTGGCGAGGCTGAAGCGGCCGTGGAAGTCCACGGCCACGTCCCGGTGGTCCCCCAGGACTTCGCGGGCGGCTGCCACCCGGCGGACCACGCCGTCGAGCTCTGCCACCGACGCAACCGGGCTCATCCGGCCGCTGGCGTTCATCTTGACCGCGGTGAGTCCGACGTCCAGCTGGGCGCTGATCTGGTCGGCCACCTCGTTGGGCTCGTCGCCGCCCACCCAGCCGTACATCCGGATCCGGTCGCGGACAGGGCCGCCGAGCAGCTGGTGGACGGGCGCGTTGAAGTGCTTGCCGGCGATGTCCCACAGCGCCTGGTCCAGTCCGGACACGGCACTGGCCAGGATGGGGCCGCCGCGGTAGAAGGAGCCCTTGGTCATGACCTGCCAGTGGTCCTCGATCCGCAGGGCGTCTTGTCCGAGCAACAGCTCGGAGAGCTGGTCGACGGCGGTGCGGACGGTTTCGCTGCGCCCCTCGCAGGACGCTTCTCCCCAGCCGACGATCCCGCTGTCCGTCTCGATGCGGACGAACAGCCAGCGCGGCGGGACCAGGAAGGTTTCTATTCTGCTGATGCGAGTCACGGTGTGCCCCTAGCCCTTGGTGGCGCCGGCGGTCATGCCGGACACGATGTATTTCTGCGTGAAGAGCGCAATGATCATGATCGGGATGGTCACCACGGTGGCGGCGGCCATCAGTCCGCCCCAGTCGATGCTGGCGTAGGAGACGAAGTCGAAGATGGCCACAGGCAGCGTCTTCGTCTTCGAACCGGACAGGACCAGGGCAAACATGAAGTTGTTCCACGAGAAGATGAAGGACAGGATCCCGGCGGTGGCCATGCCGGCCACGGACAGCGGCAGGGTGATGCGGCGGAACGCGCCGATCGGCGTCAGTCCGTCCACCTGCGCCGACTCCTCGAGTTCCAGCGGCAGGGAATCGAAGTAGCTCATCATGATGTACACGATCAGCGGCAGGGCGACAAACATGTGGCTGAGGATCAGCACCTCAAAGCCGCCCACCATCTTCAGGTTGGAGAAGACGTAGTACCAGGGCACCAGCAGGGAGACGCCCGGGATGACGCGGGCCATCAGGACCACCAGCGCCGAGCGGTGCATGGTGAACCGGCTCATAGCGTAGGCGGCCGGGACGCCCAGGATCAGCGACAGTGCCGTGGACACGAACGCCACCCAGAAGCTGTTGAAGATGAAGACGAAGTAGTTGTTGCGCTGCAGCACGTTGGCGTAGTTCTCGCCGGTGGGTGTGAACAGGAAAGACTTGCCGGCGTCGTAGATGTCCACGTTGGTCTTGAAGGAGGCAAGCAGCATCCAGAACAGCGGCGCGACGAGGAACAGCACCACCGCCACCAGGGCTGCTACGCGGAAGGTCTTGTAGGCACGGCTGCGCAGCGGCTTCTTGCGGCGTGCCACCTGCGGCCGGTGCCGGGCCGGTGCCTGGGGTTCAGTCAGGAGGGTCATTTGCTTACCGCTTTCTTGCGCATGGTCAGCAGCCACATGGAGCCAACGATGATCATGAAGAACAGGATCAGTACGGCCGAGGACAGCCCGTACTGGTTGTAGTCGAAGCTCAGTCCGTAGGCGTAGACGTTCAGGGTCTCCACCTCGTGGAAGGAACCGCCGCCCTTGCCCTTGGTGGCGTAGAGGATGTCGAAGGTCTTCAGGGCATCGATGCCGCGGAGCAGGATGGCCACGATGACCGTGGGCATCATCAACGGCAGGGTGACGTAGAAGAAACGCTGGACCGCGGTGGCCCCGTCCATCCGTGCGGCTTCATCCGGCTCCTCGGAGAGGGAGGTGAGGCCGGCCAGGAGAATGAGGACCACCATGGGGGTCCACTGCCAGACGTCCATGAAGATGGTGGTGGGCAGGGCGGAGTCCTGCCCGGACAGCCACGGCTGCGGCGGAATGCCCACGAGGCCGAGCAGCTGGTTGGCGAAGCCGATGTTCGGGTCGAAGATCAGCCGCCACATCATGCCGACCGCCACGGGGGTGGCCACAAGTGGCAACAGAATTGCCACGCGGACCCATTTTTCGCCGCGGAACGGACGCCACAGCAGCAAGGCGATGCACATGCCGAGAATAATTTCGCAGGCGAGCGCCACGAGCGTGAACGAGAGCGTTCGGCCCACGGCGGGCCAGAAGCGCTCGGTATCGGTGAGGACCGTGAAGTAGTTCTCGAGGCCCACGAAGTCCGACGCCGCGCGCACCGACCCCTGGGAGTCGGTCAGGCTCAGGTACAGGGTCCAGGCGAGCGGAAAGATGATGAGGACGCCCACGAAGATCATGGCGGGCGCTGCGAACAGCCACTTCCGGTGGCGGTTGGCCCAGGCGGAGAAATTCTCCTGGGCGCTAGCCGGTCGACCGGAGGTCCGGGCAGGGGTCAGTACAGACATGGTTCACCTAAGAAGTTGGGGGTGAAAAATCTTCAGCGGACGACGGCGGGACAACAGCCTGGCGGGTGTCCCGCCGTCGCGCTTTGGTTACTTACTTTTCGTCGTCCAGGAACTTCTGGAACGCGGTGTTGGCCGTGTCCGCGGCTGCTGAAGCGTCGGCACCGGTGATGGAGGCGACAATCGGGCCGCCGACGATCTCGCGGGCCTTGCCCACGGTGAGGACCTGCGGGCGGTCGTGGCCCACGCCGTTTTCAGCGCTCACCGCGATGGCGGCGGCGAGGTCCTTCGGGTAGGTGGAGGTTCCGGCGGGGTCGGACCAGACCGAGGCGCGCGGCCCGGGTACGCCGGCCTTCTGCGCTTCCAGGGTGCGCTCCTTGCTGGTGGCCCACTTAATGAACTTCCACGCGTTGTCCTGGTTGGCCGAGGCCTTGTTGACCGCGAGGCCCCAGGACGGGATGTTGTACGGCTTGGAACCGGCGGGTCCGGCGGGCAGCGGGGCGAACCCGACGGTGTCGGCCACCTTTGACTTGGCCGGATCCGTGGCGTTCTTGTAGAGGGAATCCGCTTCGGTGTAGAAGGCGGCCTTGCCCTGGGTGAAGATGGCCATTGCCTCGGGCCAGCTCATGTCCGTGCTGACGTTCTTGGGGCCGTAGTTCTTGATCAGGCCGCCATAGAAGGCGTAGGCCTTCTTAGCTTCCTCGGTGCCGACGGTGGACTTGCCGTTTTCGTCGGTGAAGTCGCCGCCGAAGCTGTACAGGAAGCTGGAGAACTGCGTGACCGCTGCCGACTTGCCGGTGCGGGCGACGAACCCTGCGGTGTCCGCGGAGGAAAGCTTCTTGGCGGCGGCTTCGAGCTCCTCCATGGTCTTGGGAACTTCGATGCCGGCGGCCTTCAGCAGGTCCTTGCGGTAGTAGAGCACTTCGCGTTCGGTGATGATGGGGACGCCCGTCACCTTGTCCTCGTAGGTGGTGGCTTTGACGGGGCCGTCCTGGTAGTCCTTCCAGTTCCAGCTGGCGTCTTCTGCGACTTTGCTGGTCAGGTCCGCGAGGTACCCGTTGCGGGCAAACGCCTTGCCTTCCTGCAGCGGGCGGTACATCATGACGTCGATCTCGTCGCTGCCCGCGTTGAGCTTGACGTTGTACTGGTCCGAGAGCTGGTCTTCGCCGAGCTGGGTGAGCTCCACCTTCAGCCCGGTGGACTTTTCGAACTCCGGAATTGCTGCCTTGATGCCTTCGGTCCACACATGGTTGGCAAGGGTGACCCGGACGGTATCCGAACCCTTGGACTCGCTGCTTCCACCTCCGCAGGCGGTCAGACCCAGCGAGAGGGCCGCGGCGACGGCCGCATACTTCACTACTGAACGTCGCTTCATTACGACTCCCTAAAAATCATGGCCGGATCATCCCCGGCCGCCCGCAAACGCATCGTTGCATCTGCTCCGGAAGCGATCATAGGTAAATAAAGCAGACTTAAACAACCCCTTGTGCCCCACCAGTATGATTTATTTATGAAATCTCCAAAGGCGGAGCACCCGGCGAACCTGCACGCATCGCTCTTGCACCGGCTCGGCCTGGCCATAGCCGACGGCACGCTGGCGCCGAACAGCATCCTCAGGCTCGATGAACTGGAAGCCCAGCACAATGTTTCCCGATCCGTGGTGCGGGAAGCCGTGCGGGTGCTCTGCTCGATGGGGATGCTCGAGTCCCGGAGGCGCCTCGGGACGGTGGTCCAGGAAGAGGACTGCTGGAATCTCTACGATCCGCAGGTGATCCGCTGGCGCCTGGCTACGTCCGGGCGGCTTGACCAGCTGCGGGCATTGAACGAACTGCGCGGCGCGATCGAGCCGCAGGCCGCCCGGCTCGCGGCCAACCGGATTTCGCTGGACGCCGGGAGCGACCTGGTTTTCCAGGCGGCGCGGCTGTGGGCGGCGGGCCAGGCAGGAAATCGCGAACAGTTCCTGCTCCTGGACATCGATTTCCACGCGTCCGTGCTCAAGGCCTCCGGCAATCCGATGTTCTCGCAACTGCACAACCTGGTCAGGGAAGTCCTTACCGGCCGCACCGAACACGGCCTGATGCCGCACCTCCCGCACCACGAGGCACTCCAGCTGCACGTGGACGTGGCCAGCGCCATCCAGCGGGGCGAAGCCGAGGCGGCCCACGCCGCGATGAGCCGGATCGTGGAGCAGTCCACGGAGGAAATGGGCGATATCTGGTCCCAGAACTACCAGGGCCCTTCCGCGCAAACGGACACTTAAGCCCCCACCCGCCGCCCAACAGGGCTAGAACCCAAGGGGCGGCGGCAAAGGCCGCAAGTGTCCGTTCGCGCCGGGTCGCGGCTAGCGGCCGCCGGCGATCTTCCTGCTGCGCTGCTCCTGCGCCATCGGCCCGTACGGATAAACGCCGACGCGCGGCTGGCTGGCTTCGGTGAGCCGCCCGGTCTCCTCCGGGGTGAGTTCGAGGTCCGCCGCGGCCAGGTTATCCGCCAGCTGCTCCGTGGTCCGGGCACCAAGGATGACCGACGTGACGGCCGGGCGGCCGGCGAGCCACGCCAGCGCAACCTGGGAGGCTGTCACGCCGTGGTCCGCGGCGATTTTCTCGACGGCGCCGATCACCTGCCAGGTGCGGTCGTCGTCGTTCCTGGCCTGCCAGGCCTCCATGCCCCGCGTCGGGTTTTCGCCCAGGCGGGTGGCTCCGGCCGGCGGCTCGTCCCGCTTGTACTTGCCGGACAGCCAGCCGCCGCCCAGCGGCGACCACGGCAGCAGCCCGACGCCCGCGTCCAGCGAGGCGGGCACGATCTCCGACTCGATCTCGCGCACCAGCAGGCTGTACTGCGGCTGAAGCGTCACCGGCGGGCTCCAGCCGTGCGCCTTCGCCAGGTGGACGGCCTTGGTCAGCTGCCAGCCCAGGAAGTTCGAAAAACCGTAGTACGCGATCTTTCCGCTGCTGACGGCGTCGTTGAGGAAACGGAGGGTCTCCTCGAGCGGGGTGACGGGGTCCCACGCGTGCATCTGGTAGAGGTCCACCTGCTCCACGCCGAGCCTCCGCAATGAATCGTCCAGGGACTTGGTGAGGTGGCGGCGGGAGGTGCCGAGGTCATTGGGGCCCTTCCCCATCGGGAAGCGGCCCTTGGTGGCCAGGACCACCCGATCCTTGGCTTCCGGCCGCTTCGCGAGCCAGCGCCCGATGATTTCCTCGGAGACACCCGCGCTGTAGACGTCGGCTGTGTCGATGAGGTTGCCGCTCGCCGCCACGTAGTCATCCAGGATGGCGTGGGAGGTTTCCTCGGTGGCCTCGGCGCCGAAAGTCATGGTGCCCAGCGCGTAGTTGGACACGACGGCACCGCTGTTTCCCAGTGTGCGGTATTGCATGGTTCTCCTCAGTCGTTGGGGTCAGTCTTCGGCTGTCAGTCGTCGATTTCAGTCTTCGGCTGTCAGTCCTCGATTTCAGTCTTCGGTGGGCGTGGTGCGGTTCGAGTGGTAGGTCCGCCAGCTGTGCTCGGGTGCGAATCCGAGGAGCCGCTTGGCCTTGTCGATAGAGAGCATGGTCTCGTGCTCCCCTAGTTCCTTGGTCACCTTGACGCCGGGGAACACCTCGGCGGCCAGGCTGGCGCTGGAGCGGCTCATCACGGTGTCCTCATTGGCGATGATGAAGGCCTCAAATCCCGGTTTGCCGAGCTCCAGGGCACGCGCCACCGCCTGGGCACCATCGCGTCCGTCGATGTAGCCCCAGAGGTTCCATTTGCGCAGCGTCGCGTCGGCGTCAAAGGACGGAAAGTTCTCGTAGTCGCCGGCATCCATGACGTTCGAGAACCGCAGGCCTGTGATGCTGAGCTCGGGGTCCCACCGTGTCATTTCGATCGCCATCTGTTCCTCCAGGTGCTTCACGAGGGAGTACGTGCTTTCCGGCCTGGCCGGATATTCCTCGTCCACCGGGATGTAGGGAGGGTCGACGTCGAACGGAAGCCCCAGCACCGTCTCACTCGAGGCGTACACGATTTTCTTGATGCCGGCCCTGCGGGCCGCTTGGAACACGTTGTAGGTGGAGAGCATGTTGTTCTCGAACGTGGCGGCGTCCGGCACGAGGCCCGGAGCCGGAATGGCGCCCAGGTGGACGACGGCGTCGAAGCCCTTATGCCTGTCATCAAGGCCCAAAATGACGTCCAGCACCTGCCCGTAGTTGCGCAGGTCCACGACCGCCAGTTGAGCGCTTCTCTCCCCCGTTCGGTCAAGGTTGAGGACGGCGTGGCCGTCCTCAACCAGCCTGCGGACCACGTGGCGTCCAAGCTTTCCGCTCCCGCCGGTTACGGCAATCCTCATGGTGGTCTCCTCTGGTTGGTTTGGCAGCCTGCCTGACTGCAGCGGGCGGTAGGCGCGCACCGCCCGCAACGTCCTTGTCCAGCCTAGGGGCGGCAGGCGGACTGCGCAGCCCTTTTGGCAGGCCCTCCGAGTCCTAGGAAAACCGGAGCCACTCGGGCTGCCCGGGCAGAATGCCAGCCATGTTCATTGTTCTGACTTGCTGTCATAATGCCCCCGAACAGATGTATATAATTTCCCGGTACGGTTTAGCAGAAGGCCGTTGGATAGTTGTTCGATCCGGCTTCTTGCTGCCGCTACCCGTCCCGGTCCCGGGCAATCTGCGCTGCGTCCGCCGGCTCGTCTTGACCTGAGCGAAACGGTACCGGGAATCGTGGCCAGCGAGTCGACCGCAAAATCTGAAACGTCCATCACAGAGCACCTGAATGAAACGGTGCTTGCCAGCGCCGATGTGGAGGAATTCCTCCACGAGCTGGCCCGGGTGTCCGCCCGCAGCCTGTCCGAACCGGGGGACGAAGTCCTATGTGGCATCACGCTGCTGCGGCACCGGAAGGCCGCCACCGTGGCCAGCAGCAGCCCCGCGGCCCAGGCCATGGACGAGATCCAGTACGACTTCGGTGACGGCCCCTGCATGACGGCATCGCGGGAGCAGGCGACCGTCCACATCACGGACCTCGAAGACAACGAACGCTGGCCGCAATACTCGGCGACGGTCCTCGGCCACGGCGTCCGGTCCATCCTGGCCGTTCCCTTCCGGCTCGAAGGCGATACGCGGGCAGCCCTGAACCTCTACTCGCACAGGCCGGGCCGGTTCGAGGGGCGGGTCCTGGAACTGGCCCAGGATTTTGTCAGCCAGACTTCGATGGCGCTGCGGCTGGCTGTCCGTTTCGCCCATTACAGTGACGCCGCGGCGAACCTGAAGGCCACCCTGGAAACACGAACCGTGATCGACGTCGCCGTGGGGGTCATCATGGCGCAGAACAGGTGCAGCCAGAAGGAGGCCTTCGAGCTGCTGAGGACCGCATCCAGTACCCGCAACACCAAGCTGCACAGCGTGGCTGCGTCAATCGTTGCCTCGTTGGGCCAGGGACCGGCGAGGACCCACTACGAAGGGTGAAGAACACCCGCTAGGCGGGCTATTGCTGCCTGATTACTGACCGGGCGCCTGTTGACCGGCTGACCCCGTGAACCCCGATCCGCGGGAGACATGGATCTTCCTTGATCCGGCGGCGGGTTCTTCCGGGAGCGGGACGCGGACTTCGAGGATGCCGTCCGTGTACGAAGCACGGATGTCGTCCTGGTTTACAGGAGCGGGGAGGCTCACGGTCCGGGCAAAGGTGCCATAACGGAACTCGGAGCGGTAACCCTCTTTGTCCTTGTGCTCGGAGCGTTCTTCGCGCCGCACACTGATCTGAAGCTGATTACCCGCCAGGGTGATGTCAACGTCCCTGTCCGGATCAAGGCCCGGGACCTCGGCCTTGACCACCAGGAACCCGGCCTCACGGTATTCCTCCACTCGGAGCCAGGTGTCCAGATCGCCTTCCAGGAAGCGCCGGAAAGGCTCCGGAAAGTCGACGCCCGCGCGGCGAAGAATGTTGGTCATCGCTGTTACCTCCTGATTGCTTCCGGCCCTTTTTGGCCGATTCGCCCGGGGCCGGGGATGGCTTCCAACACCACCAAAGCTACGCCCCCGCCACCATGTTGTTAAGGCCGCGAAACAACCATGCGAGCGTTTGGGACCTGTGGGTTTTCCTATGAAAACCCCGGAACTTTCTGGTGGAATCCCTGCCCGCGGGGGCTGCGGCGGCCTATCCGTCACACCAGTCCCCCATTACCCACCTTCCTCACCGGAACGAGGGGTTCGCAAAGCGAGGTTTTCACAGGAGACGCACAGGATAGTGGCGGAGTGCAGACATTCGAGCCGTCTTATGAGGAGCCCTGATGAAAAAGTTGTTACTCCTTGGTATTCCGCTGGTTACACTCGCAGGGCTCAATGTTTGGAGTCAGGCGGTGGCGGAGCCGGCCAATTTCCGGGGCCCGGGCGTGGTAGTCGGGGACGGCGGGGGCCCTGACCTCGCAGCGGACGTGCAGGGGGCAGAGATCCCCGAAGCCGCCGCAGCGAAGAGCGTCTCAAGCACAACGTTCAAGCCCGCAGCGAAGACCACGGCGAAGGGCCCGGCGGTGACCCGTGCGGCTGCCCCCTCCGCCGTTCAAGAACCGTCGGCGGTGCCACCGGAGCTCTTGGATGCAGGATCCCTGGACCGGGTCACGGTCTTGGTACCGGCCGCCGAGATCGTCATCAGCAGTCACGAGGCCGGGGACGACGGCGGCTCGCGGGGCCGAGGGCGGAGCAGGCAGAACGGGAAGTCCGAAGACAGCCGCAGCGGACACCACGGCGGCCGCCATGCCAACTGATTTCCAGGGCCCGCAGGACCCTGCAATGCCGGCAGGCGCCCCGGCCGTCCGAGCGCCCGCCCTCGACGGATTCGACGCCACCGCCCCCGACGCCGATGCCTTCAAGAGCCCCTCCGCGTTCTTCGCTTGGCTGGGCGTCACCGAACGGACAGTGATGCGCCACCAGGTGGTCGAAGTCATCCTCGATATCCTTGGCGCCACCGATCAGGAGTCCGAGGTGCGGCTGAGGCTGCTGCGCCACCTTGCCGCCCATCCGGGCTGCCCCGAACAGGCACTCCTCTCCCACTTGAGGGAGAACGCCCGGCTTTCAACGGTGCCCGGTTTCACCCCGGCCGAGAGCTCCGACGCCCGGAGCGCAGATGCGTTCGGGGGCTGGAGCCCCGGCGGCCATCTCCGGGAATGCGCCGGTTCGCGGACGGACCTGTTCGGACTCCCGGAATGAGCGCTCCCCGAATGAAGCTAAGTAGGCTTATGATCTATGGGTTGCCGTTGTACGACGGCGGCACTGGCACCTGACACGGTGCCGGTGCGTCACCCGGTAAAAGCTTGGAGGAACGTTGGTTTTGCTAGGCGGAAGGCCGGGCCGGGGGCGCGGAACCGGCACCATGCTTATTGCTGGATGCCTCGCCGCCGCCCTGGCGGGCTGCGCGCAGTCAGCCCCGGATTTGGATTCCAAGACCGGCAAGGAGCTGCAGGCGCAGGTGCTTGTAGTCAGCGCGGCGGCGGCCGCGCAGGACCCCGCTGCGGGGCTGCGGTCCCTCGATGAGCTGGTCGGCCATGTGACCGGCGCCGCCGCCAATGGCGAGGTGTCCTTCAAGCGCCACCAAAGCATCATGAAAGCAGTAGAGGCGGTGCGCGCCGACCTTTTGGCGGCCCAGGCCGCGAAGGCAGCGGCAGCCAAAGCCGCAGCAGAACGGGCCACAGCGGCGAAGGCGGCGGCGGCCCGGGAGGCGACTGCGAAAGCCGCGGCTGAGAGCGCTGCCGCAGCAGCCGACGTCGTCACTCAGGCACCTGCCACGGCGCCCCTGCCCGCTGTTAACAAGCGGCCCGGCGGCGAAAGCAAGGCCAAGGGCTCCAACAAGGGCAAGGGCGGCGGGTAGGACGACCACCGCGCACAAGCCGGCCGGCCCTAGTTCCGGTGGTGGTCGATCAGCCAGCCGGCCATCTGCTGGGCCCGCTTGGACGCCAGGAAGTCACCTTCCGTCGCGGAGATGATGGAGCCCTTCATCAGGATGTGCCAGGAGCGGGCAAAGTCGTCGGTGCGCTGAAGGCCAGCTTCTTCGGCGAGCGCCTTGATGTGCCCGCGGATCCTTGCGAGGTAGCCGATGCTGGCTTCCCCGAGCGGATGCTCCGGGCCCATTTCCAGGAGGACGTTGATGAAGGTGCAGGCCTCGAAGTCGTCACGCTGGAACCAGTCTCCGAACACGTCAAAAACGGCCAGCAGCTGTTCCGCCGGCGTGTTTCCACGGCGCCTGGCTTCCGACACGATGAGGTCCACCGTCCAGACCTGGTCGCGGAGCGCCAGGAAGGCAAGAACCAGCGCATCCTTGGACGGAAAATGACGGTAGAAAGTCGACTTGGCCACACCTGATCGATCGATTAGCTCGTTGATCCCGACGTCGCGAATACCGCGGCGGGAGAACAGCTCGTAGGCAGTGGAAAGTATCCGGTCCACTGGTTCGCTATGGCCGGTACGCACCTCGCTAGGCAGTAAGGCGTCCCCGGTCGAATCAGGTGCACTCATTAAGGAAATAGTCTACCTTGGGACTGGCAGAGACAGACTTGTCTGTCCTATTCTTTTTATCAACAAGACGCACGCAACTTCGGGGACAGGCAGTCCCCGGCGTCGCTGGCGCTACTGCAATGGAGCAGAGGTTACTGCAATGGAGCAGAGATGGGAGTGCACCGATGGACGATGACGACATCCGCGCTGTGGAGGAAGCCGTGGCGACCCTGGAATCCGCAAGCGAAGAGCACGAGCCTGCGGCGATCAGCCTGCAGACCGCGGTGGCGGCAGCCGTGACCCACGGGAAGCCGATCCGCGACGTGGCCGCAGCGGCCCACATGACTGCGCTGGAGGTCCTGGACGCAGCCGATGCCGTCATGTACCCGCGGCAAGCGCTTCAACCTTGGTCTGTGGCCTAGTAATCCGCACCATCCGGCAAGGGCCCCGCGCGGGAAACTTGATCGGATCCTGAGGAAAAGCCGCGGTAAGCCTGATCTGCCCGCGCCACTCTTAAGTGCATCAGCCCGTGGGGGGAGCGATCCTTCCGGGGAAAGCATGCAAGAGCGGCCAGGAAGCGGGAAGTGCCATGACCACGGCAGCAACTCTCGAAGAAGTCACCGACGTCGGTGGCGTGATCACGGATCACCAGCCCGTGGACTTCCACCGGCTGGGGCTTGCCGGATGCATCGACAGGCTGACGGCGCCGTTGCGCAGGCAGGGAACGTGCGTTCACTGGGAGACGCCGCACCACGGCCTTGAGATCTCCTCCAGTTCTGCATCGCTGCTGTACCGGACCGCGCAAGAGGCCCTGAGTAACACCTTCAGGCACGCGCATGCCACCGACGTGACAGTCCGCCTGTGCGCGGTGTTCCACGGGATCCGCCTGACCGTCGCTGACAACGGCACCGGATTCGGGGGCGGGGGGCTCCGCACCATGTCCGCCGCGGTTCAGGAAGCCGGCGGAACCATGGCCATCGACTCCACTCCCGGCAGTGGCACCGCAGTCACCGTCACCATCCCGCTGGACTGAACTTCCACCAGGACGCTCCCCGCGGAGCAGGCTGATTCGCTGCCGGCGCCGGACACGCACGGTGCACGCCGGGCGGACTCGCCTAGGATGCTTTCATGACAGTTCGCGACGTCCGGCCCCTGGCGGTCCGGGCCTTTGAATCCCCGGACACTCAGCAGGCCCTTGCCGGGCTGCGCAGCAGACTAGCCACCGGGAGCCGGGTACTCCTCGGCGTAGCCGGCGCACCGGGCTCCGGAAAGTCCACGTTCTCTGCCTGCCTGGCGGAAGCCCTGAGCCCCGGATCTGCCCTCGTGGTCCCGATGGACGGGTTCCATCTGGGGAATGCCATCGTTGACGGCACCCCGCTAAAGCAGCGCAAGGGCGCTCCGGACACGTTCGACGTCGGCGGCTACCTCTCGCTGCTGCGGCGGCTCGCGCAGCGGGACGAGGAAGTTGTCTACGCACCGGACTTCCGCCGCTCCATCGACGAGCCTGTGGCCGCGTCGATTGCCGTGCCGGCCGACGTGCCGCTGGTCATCACCGAGGGAAACTACCTGCTGGCCGACGGCCCGCAATGGCAGCAGGTGAGGTCCCAGCTGGACGAGGTCTGGTTTGTTGACACTCCCCGGGAGCTTCGGCTGACCCGCCTCGTGGAACGGCACATGCTCTTCGGCATGGGCCGGCCCGCCGCCGAGGCTTGGGCCACGGGGTCCGACGAAGCCAATGCCCGGCTGATCGAGGCCACCCGCCACCGGGCGGACCGGATCATCCGCTGGGGCTGAGGCGGGCAGCTGCGGCGCTGGGCCCCTACCGGTCCTCCGCGTCCCACAGACCGGAGTCATCCGCGGCTTCTTCCGGTTTGTGGCCGTTGTCCGGCGCGCCGCTCCCCACATAGCTCGCCGGCACGGTCCCGCCGGCCTGCTGACTGCGCAGTTCCGGCTCCGCAGGCCGAGCGAGCTCCCAGTCTATGCACGCCAGTGGTCGAGTGCCCGGACCCGGTCCGGCCAGAACCTGCGCCAGGAGCTTCCGAGCAGCCAGATGGTCCAGACCAGGATGAGCACAATGCCCGCGAGCGTCGGCACGGTGTTGCTGCCCGAAAATCCTTCCGTCCCGATCACCCAGCCCTGCACGAGATGCGACACCCCGGACAGGCCCATGAGGTAGCCGACCGCACGCGGTATCCCCCGCGCCGTTCCCACCGCGACGCCGAACAGGACCAGGGCGGCACCCAGCACGAAGCTCTGGTAGCTCCGCATGCCCCACTCCAGCCAGCGCATGTCCTCCGCCGCGGCAAAGCGCACGGCTTTCTCGGCGTCGTCGGCGGCTGCCCACGCATCGACGGAGTGTTTGAGGGCTACTCCGTCCACAGCCTGCAGGCAGCCGTAGAGTGCAAGGGCGGCAGCCGCTGCCAACTTGCCGAGCCGCGCCGCCCACGCCGACCGGCCGGGCACGCCGGCGAGCGCCGACCCCAGAACATACAAGCCCGCAGTGAGGATGGCCATGCCCGCGAACTGGCCCAGGTGCACGCCAATCCAGAGTTCACTGCCCGCATACTCGGTGAAGGCGGCCACGTGGTCATTCGCGTTGGCCCGCTCCGGATGCAGGATCCCGGCCACGAGGGAAACCACCACGCCGGAAAAGAGAAGGGTGGCGGCCAGCCGGTACGGCGCCCCGTCCAATGCCTGCGGTCCGGCGGTTCGAGGGTCACCAGTTTGCGGGTCACCCTCCCGGGCAGCGTCCGTCCCCGAATCCATGGCCGGACGCCTGTGTCCACGGTGCGCGCCGTCGTCGTACTGATTCTCTTTCATGGAAATCGCCCCGCTCGCAGGAACCGCACGATGCCAGTAGGTTACGCCCGTTGGACCCAACAAACCATTGGCCGGGCGGCTCCCGGGGCTAGCCGCGACGCGCTTCCGGCATGCCCCGCGCCGGTTCCCACCCGAGGGCCGGCGCGACGTACCGGGCGATGTTCCCCAGGAGTTTGGCGTTGTACTCCACGCCCAGCTGGTTGGGAACGGTGACCAGGACGGTGTCTGCGGCTTGCACTGCGGCATCGGCAGCGAGGTCCGCGGCGACGGCGTCGGGCTCGCCGATGTAGCTTTTGCCGAAGCGGGCCAGGGCGCCGTCGAGGGCTCCCACCTGGTCCCGGCTCTCGCGCAGGGCGCTCAGCCCGAAGTACTGCCGGTCCTCGTCGTCGGCCAGGGGCAGGACGCTGCGGCTGACGGAGACCCGCGGTTCGTGGCTGTGGCCGGCTGCCTTCCAGGCTTCCCGGAACATCGCGATCTGTTCGGCCTGGAGCTGGTCGAACGGCACTCCGGTGTCCTCCGTCAGCAGCGTTGAGCTCATCAGGTTCATGCCCTGCCCGGCCGCCCACACGGCCGTGCCCCGGGTTCCGGCACCCCACCAGATCCGCTGCCCCAGCCCCTCGGAGCGCGGCTGGACGGGCAGCAGGCCGGTGGCTCCGCCGGCGTACCTGGGATCAGCTTCCACGATGCCGGCACCGGCCACCGCGCGGCGGAACTCGTCGGCGTGCCTGCGTGCCATGTCCGCGTCCGTCTCCCCGTCGCGCGGCACGTGCCCGAAGGCGGAGGCGCCGTTCCTGGCGGGTTCGGGTGAACCCCGGCTGATCCCGAGCTGGAGGCGGCCGCCGCTGATGAGGTCCGTCGCGGCGGCTTCCTCGGCCATGTACAGCGGGTTCTCGTAGCGCATGTCCACCACGGCGGTGCCCAACTCAATCCGGCTCGTGCGGGCGGCGATGGCCGCAAGCAGCGGGAACGGCGAGGCCTGCTGCCGGGCGAAATGGTGCACCCGGAAGAACGCGCCGTCTATGCCGATTTCCTCGGCCGCCACGGCCAGGTCGATGCCCTGCAGCAGCGCGTCCCGCGCCGTCCTGGTGTGCGAACCCCGCACCGGGCCCCAGTGGCCGAAGGACAGGAAGCCAATTCGTTTCATGCCGTCCACAACGCTCCCGCGGCTGCTGCCATTCCGGGGGGACGTTTCCGCAGGGACGTTGCCGCAGGGAAGTTGCCGCCGGCCGGTCCGCCCGGCGGACAATCCCGATAGGTTGGTACCACCACCAGAGGACGACCGTTCTCACGAGCCCGGAGGGACTGCTGACATGGCGTACATCACCGTTGGACAGGAAAACAGCACCGACATCGAGCTTTACTACGAAGACCACGGGACCGGCCAGGCGGCCGTCCTCATCCACGGCTATCCCTTGGACGGCTCCTCCTGGGAGAAGCAGACGGCCGCCCTGCTGGAGGCCGGCTACCGCGTCATCACGTACGACCGGCGCGGTTTCGGGAAGTCCAGCAAGCCGACCACCGGGTATGACTACGACACCTTCGCCGCCGACCTCGACACGGTCCTGAACACCCTGGACCTGAACGACGTCGTGCTGGTCGGGTTCTCTATGGGAACCGGAGAAGTTGCCCGGTACATCTCTACCTTCGGTTCGGCCCGCGTGGCCAAGGCCGCCTTCCTGGGGTCCCTGGAGCCGTACCTCCTGCAGACCGGCGACAACCCCACGGGCGTGCCGCAGTCGGTGTTCGACGGCCTCAAGGACGCGGTCACGGCCGACCGCTACGCCTTCTTCACCGAGTTCTTCAAGAACTTCTACAACAGCGATACCTTCCTGGGAACGCCCCGCCTCAGCGAGGAAGCCGTCCGGGCCAGCTGGAACCTTGCCGCAGGCGCCGGGGCCTTCGCCTCGGTCGCCGCCCAGCCCACCTGGATCACCGACTTCCGCGCCGACATCCCCAAAATCGACGTCCCGTCGCTGATCGTCCACGGCACGGCCGACAACATCCTGCCGATCGACGCCACCGGCCGGGAATTCAGCAAGGCCCTTCCGGATGCGGAGTACGTGGAGATCGACGGCGCCCCGCACGGCCTGCTCTGGACGCACGCCGCCGAAGTCAACGAGGTCCTGCTCGGCTTCCTCCGGAAGTAGCCCGGCAGTCCGAAGGGCGGCCGGCGGCGGTACTTGCCGCCGTCGGCCGCCCTTTGCCGTGCCGAGTGGCCAAAACAACCAAAATCGGTGGAAAAAAGGGCACACAACCGGACCCGAGGCGTAAGATAGTGAGGTACCGGATCCAAGGAAATGCCTCGAAAACGAATCCGGCTCCAGGTCTCCCGCTCATCACGGGAGCCTTTTTTAATACGGGCGGAAGTGGCTGACTAAGCCTGCCAAACGCAACGTGATCGGCCAGGGCTGCCCGAAACGCACAATCGCGGGAGGAAAAATGACTATGACTCCGCCAACACGGCCCCGTCGTTCCCTAGCGGCAAGGGTCGCGATGGTTTCCACAGTTTCACTGGGGCTGCTTGCCGGCCCAATCGCCATGGCCGGGCCAGCCACGGCAATGCCCAATCATTCCAGAAAAGCCGATTGTACCGTCACGGCTCTCGACCCCTACGCTTCTAACCACGGCAGGGAAGCCATGAGGGGCGATCCCCGCAACGGTAACCGCAAATCCGTGAGGGTTAGTTTCCCGTTCAGGATTCACTGCGACAAGGACGCCCAGGTTCGTTACAACCAAAGGATGTTCCAGAAGCACGACCGTTGGGACACCGAAGAAATCGGGAATGCCTGGGACACCGTATGGGTTTCCGGTCACGACAGAATCGTCAATGTCGAGAGGGTGACTGCCGACCGGGGCGAAAGGTCGGTAACGGTGTACCACACCGTCAGGATCCGTGTGCAGGACGACCGGGGCGGTCACAGGAACGGGTCGTCCGATTTTGACAGGAGCAACACCGTCACCATCTGGGTTTCGAACAACCACAGGTAACAGTCTGGAATGGCCATGCAACTGAGTGTTTAACGACTGGGACGCCGGCGGCGGCACGAAAGTGCCGCCGTCGGCCTCTGTTTGCCAACAGCCACCTGAGTCAGAGGGACCCGGTGGTGAATGCCCAGCTGGAGGACGCCAGACTGTTCCCTGCGAGGTCCCGGATGGCCGCTGTGCCGCCGGTGACGGTCACGGTGTAACCGGTCCTGGCGGCCAGCGTCGCGGTGGGGTCGAGGATCCACTGGTTGGTGGTGCCGACGCGTGACACGGTGGCGGCTATCTTCGCGCCGGTGGCCGTGGCCTTCAGGACGACGGTGCCTGTACCTGCGCCCTGGATCGCTTCGCTGAATGTCACCGCCACGTTGTTCGCGCGCCTCACCAGGGTGGCCCCCGGCCGCGGCGTCATGGCCGTGATGACCGGGGCCGGCCCGCTGGTGAACGTCCAGCTCGATGTGGCCAGCGGGGTTCCTGCGGCGTCGCGGACGGCAGCCGCTCCGCCGGTCAGGGTGGCGGTGTACTTGGTGTCGTTGGCGAGGTTGGCCGCCGGATTGAGGGTGGCCGTCCGGGTGGTGGCGTTGTAGCTGACCGCCGCGGGGACCGCGGCACCGCCGGGGCCCCGCAGGAGGAACGTGCCGGCGTCCAGGCCCTGGACTGCGCTGTTGAAGGTGGCGGTGATGTTGCTCCCTGCGGCCACGCCGGTGGCGTTCGCGCCGGTGTCTCTTATACACATCTAGATGTGTATAAGAGACAGGTCACGGTGGGGGCCGCCGCCGTGGTGAAGCTCCAGCCCGTCGTGACCAGCGGCGTGCCCGTGGTGTCACGGATGGCTGCCGTCCCGCCCGTCAGTGTCGCCGCGTATTTCTGGGATGCGGCCAGGAGGGACGACGGCTTCAGCGTCGCGGTCCGCGTTGCCGCGTCGTAGGTGACGGCGGCCGGGACGGCGGTTCCGGCGGCGTTCTTCAGGACGAAGGTGGAACCGCTGACCCCTTGGACGTTTCTGCTGAACGTGGCGGACACGCTGCCGGCCACTGCGGCGCCTGCGGCATTGGCGGCCGGGCTGTTGCCCGTTACCACCGGCGCGGTGAGGATTCCCGCGGACGGATCCGAAAACAGCAGCCGGTTCGGGGTGCCTGCACCGGAGGCCGTGACCACGCCGGGGGTGGAAGCGGAGAGCAGCTTAGACGCCACGGCAGCGGGCGTGAGCTCTGGCGACCTCGACAGCACCGCGGCAGCGGCGCCGGCCACATGCGGAGTCGCCATGGACGTTCCGCTCATGGAGGCAGTCGCCGTCGTCGAAGCGGAGCTGGCGGAGGTGATGCCCACGCCGGGAGCGTACAGGTCAACGCAGGTTCCGAAGTTGGAAAACGACGCCTGCCTGTCAGAGGAGTCGCTCGCGGCGACGGTCAGTGCGTCCGGCACCCGGGCCGGGGAACTGTTGCACGCGTCGGCGGCAGCGTTTCCGGCGGCGACGACTGTGGTGACGCCGTCGTTGACGAGGCCCTGCACGGCAGCGTCCACCGCCGCGCTGGTGACGCTGCCGAGGCTCAGGTTTGCGACGGCCGGCGTCCCCGCCTGGTGCTGCGAGGCCACCCACTCCAGGCCTGCCACCACGTCCGAGTTGAAGCCCGAGCCGGTGCAGTCCAGGACGCGCACAGGAACAATGGTGGCCGCCTTGGCCACGCCGTAGGTCTTGCCGGCAATGGTTCCGGCGACATGCGTGCCGTGGCCGTTGCAGTCGCCCGTTCCCAGGCCGTCCGACACGGCAGTCCATCCTGCGGCAACGCGGCCGCCGAATTCCGTGTGGGCAGCCAGCACGCCGGAGTCTGTCTCTTATACACATCTAGATGTGTATAAGAGACACCCCGCCCCCCGACGACGCCGAGGTGAAGGAGCCGGACAGCGGCAACGCGCGCTGGTCGATGCGGTCCAGTCCCCACGGCGCGGGCTGCTGGGTTTCCGCGGCTGTCACCCGCGCATCGATCTCGACGGCGGCCACCCGCGCCGAGCGCTTCAGCTCTGCAGCCTGGGCCGGCGTCGCCGTCACCACCGCACCGCGCAGCGCCTTGGAGAACGTGCGGCCGACGGCGATGTTCCGGGAACGCAGGCTACTCACCTCGGACGGAACATCAGTGCCGGCGGCGTACCGCACCAGGTACCGGGCAGTTGCGCCGCCGGGTGCTGCTGCTTCGGAGTTCGTGGCGGCCGGCGATGCGGCGCCGGCCGCCACTCCGGCGGAGGTGGCGGCCAGGGCGGTCAGCAGCAGCGATGCCAGTGCGGGACGGAGAGCGGACAGGGCACGAATTTTGGGGTTCCTTCGGGTGTGAGGACCGGCGAACGGAAGCCGGAATCTGGCTAGTTCCAGTGTATTTTCGGTCGTCCCGGGAAGTCCCCCGGCTGTCCATAACCTTCGGTGAACCTTCGGACGCTGGGGAAAAGCTGGCGTAATCCTGCGCTGGGCGGGCTCATTCATGCCAGGTCCCGCCGGGAATCCCGGGCGGTGGACCGCGGGCGCTGTCATTGCCGCTGCCCCATCAAACCAAGCCTGAGCATTTCCCTGCTGGACGCCATTGTCTTCTCCAGATTTTCGGTCATGTGGATAAAGAGGCAGGCCTGTGGCCGAACGGGCCACAGGCCTGCCTTTCCCCTGAAACGCAGATCCCGAGGGTCACCCGGATGCCTTTGGAACGCATGTCCGGACCCGGTCATCTGCACCACTGCCGCAATGAGGAAGGAACAGCCCCATCATCAGCGGGGCGGCTCCAAAAAACCTTGGAGCACGTGCCGTTTCGGCTCGCTGCCCACCCAAATTGGGCGTTGACGGCCACGCCCCCGGGGCATTCGCGCTCAGGAGTGCCGGCGGCGCGCTCAACGCCGTCCGGCGGGCTAGATCCAGTTATTGTGCTTGAACGTGGCGTACAGGATCAGTCCCATGCCGACCATCAGGCTGATGGCCATGGGGTAGCCGAACACCCAGTCGAGTTCGGGCATGGTGTGGAAGTTCATGCCGTAGATCGTGCCGATGAGCGTCGGTGCGAAGAGGATGGCTGCCCACGAGGAAATCCTCTTGACCTGCTCGTTCTGGGCGAAACTCGATTCGGTGAGGCGGCGCATTTCATCGTTCTGGCGCTGGGCCACGAGGGCAGCATTGACCGCAAGGGCATTCTGCAGCAGGGCGCGGAATGACGCGATCCGGTCATTCAGCCGCAGGACGTGGTCCTGGACGTCCCTGAGATGGTCCTGCAACTCCGCGTCGGGATGGTGGTCAGGCGTTCCTGTCATGAGGGCCTGTAGGATCCCGGCCAGCGGCCCGGTAGCGCGCTGGACCGTAATGACCTGGCGGGAGAGCTCGTAAATCCGGCGCGAGACCTCCGGATCCGCACCGAAGAGCTCGTCTTCGATCTCATCGATGTCGTTCTCGAGGCCGGCGGCCACGGGCTCATATTCGTCCACCACCTGGTCGAGGATGGCGTACAGGACCGCGTCGGGCCCCAGCGCGAGGAACTCGGGCTCGGACTCCATGCGCCGGCGGACCTTGGCCAGGTCCGGGGACTCGGCGTGGCGGACGGTGACCACGAAGTCGGGGCCGATGAAGATGTGGATCTCACCGAACTCCACCTTTTCCACATCGTCGAGGTACCGGGCGGGGCGCAGCACCATGAAGAGGGTGTCGCCGTAGTGCTCGACCTTCGCCCGCTGGTGTCCGGTCAAGGCATCCTCGACTGCCAGCGAGCTCAGGTCAAACTCGTCAGCCACAGAGCGCAGCTCCCGCGCATCCGGCCGGTAGAGCCCGATCCATGCCATCCCCTGCCGCTGCCGCAGGAGGAAGTACGTTTCCTCCAGGCCCTCCGGATCCGCCGTCCGGCGGCCTGCCACATACACGGCATTGTCGACAATGGTCATGGCAGCGACTCCTTCGTTGAATCGGGCCTCCTGGCTGTGACGTTAGCCCTTCCCCGCCGCTGTGCCAACACCTGCCGGTGTATCCGGGAGGGCGCAGCACCCGAGCGGTAGCCGCGCGTTAAGAGAACGCTAATTTCATTCCTCGCGGCATATGGAAAGCGTTAAAACAGTCCCGGAAACGGCCCTGCCGGTGGTGTCATGGAACCGTGGGACCCGCGGCCACGGAGGTCGCGGCCGAATCCTCCGATGGAGCATGCGAAATGAATTCCACGTCCCGGCTCCAGCCGCATCCTCCGGATGGCCCGCCCCCTGCCGGCGGGGACTACGTCACTGTCGACGATACCGGCGACTTTGGCTATCACCGGTCAGCTCACGAGCTGCTCGCGGCATTTGAATATTCCGGCGAGGCCAGGAGCGTCATCGACCGCAGGGGCAATGACTATCTTCTGGTTATGGATCCGGACCGCCGCCTGGTCCTCGGACCGGCACTCGGTCCGGTGGAATTCCATTGGCTCGGCCAGGCGTGGCAGGCTGCCCAGAACCTGCACGTCGAGCGGCACCGGCTTCGTCGCTTCCACCCCGGCACCCGTGACCAGCTGCTGCGGGACCTTTTCGAAATTCTCCTCCTCGAACAGGGCGCCGACCCCGCGGCCGGACAATGGACCCTGGAGTTCGGGGGTGTCACCACGCGCCTGCACGACCTGCGGGAAGTCGACCGCCGGCTCTCCCGTCAGATCCGCCTGGAGCAGGCCCGCGTGCGGGACCCCTACGGCCGCGCCTACCGGCCGGTGCTGCACCGCCGGCACTGGTACCTGCCTGCCGCGGCAACGTTGATCGTCTACGTTGAAACCCCGCCGCCCGGCGAAGTTCCCGCATAGCGCCTGGCCGGACCCGACGCCCACGCCCCGTTGGCGCCACCGCCACGTTAAGGATGCGTCAGGATTGCGGAGGCACCGGGAGCACGGCGGCCGGCCGCTGTTATCGTCGGCAATGGAGCGGTGCTGCGCATCGCGGAGAGGCAGACATGACCACGCTGAGCAGGCCTCCGGCTGATCCGTCCGCCGCACGGCCCGGGGCCAGGGACAGATTCCGGAGCTGGCTGCTGTTCGGCCTTCAGGATGCCAAGGGCACCCACCAGGGTCCCGGCGCTGTGGGCGACGCGCACCTCAAGAAGCATTCGTGGTGGCAGGTGATGTGCCTGACAGGCGTCGACTACTTCTCGACCCTCGGTTACCAGCCGGCGATCGCCGCGCTTGCCGCCGGGGTGATCTCCCCGCTGGCCACGCTGGTGCTGGTGGCCGTCACCCTGTTCGGCGCCCTGCCCGTCTACCGCAGGGTTGCGGGCGAAAGCCACCGCGGCGAAGGATCCATCGCCATGCTTGAGCGGCTGCTGCCCCGCTGGGGCGGCAAGCTCCTCGTCCTGGTCCTTCTGGGCTTCGCGGCGACGGACTTCATGATCACCATGACGTTGTCGGCCGCCGACGCCACAGCACACGCGATCCAGAACCCCTTTGCGCCCGGCTGGCTGCAGGGACAAAACATTGTTGTCACCCTGTTCCTCCTTGCCCTGCTCGGAGCGGTGTTCCTGCGCGGATTCAAGGAGGCTATCGGCGTAGCCGTCGCGTTGGTGGCACTCTATCTGGGACTGAACGTGATCGTCGTCGCCGCCACGGTATTCGAGGCAGCAGCCCACCCGACGGCTGTCGGGGACTGGTGGCAAGCCCTGACAACCTCGCACGGAAGCCCCTTCATGGTGGTCGGCATTGCTCTGCTGGTATTTCCCAAACTCGCCCTTGGCCTGTCCGGCTTCGAGACGGGCGTCGCGGTGATGCCGCAGATCCAGGGCCGGCCCGGCGACACGGACGAGTACCCGGCAGGCAGGATCGAGGGAACCCGGAAACTGCTGACCACGGCCGCCGTCATCATGAGTTCGTTCCTGGTGACCACGAGCCTCACCACCGTGATCCTGATCCCGGCGCAGGAATTCGAGCCCGGCGGGCAGGCGAACGGCCGCGCCCTGGCGTTCTTGGCCCATGAATACCTGGGGAATGGCTTCGGCACCGTCTACGATGTCAGCACCATTGGCATCCTCTGGTTCGCCGGCGCCTCCGCGATGGCGGGACTGCTGAACCTCGTCCCGCGGTACCTGCCCCGGTACGGCATGGCGCCCGAATGGGCCCGGGCTGTCCGCCCGTTGGTGCTGGTGTTCACGGCGATCGGGTTCCTGATCACCTATCTTTTCAACGCCGACGTCGATGCCCAGGGCGGCGCCTACGCCACCGGCGTCCTGGTGCTGATGACTTCCGCAGCGGTTGCCGTGACACTGTCGGCCCGGCGTCAGCAGCAGCACCGGCGGACCGTCGGCTTCGGGATCATCGCAGTGGTTTTCATCTACACGACAGTCGCCAATGTCTTTGAACGGCCCGAAGGCCTCCGGATCGCGTCGTTCTTCATCCTGGGCATCATCGGGATCTCCCTGCTCTCCCGTATCCTCCGTTCCTTCGAGCTGCATGCCACCCACGTCCACCTTGACCGGCAGGCGCTGGAATTCATGTCCTCGAACCTGGAGGGACCCATCTCCATCATTGCCCACGAACCGCTCCGACTCAGCGCGCAGGCCTACCGGGACAAGCTGACATCGGCCATCGAGGTCAGCCATCTCCCGGTGGACTACCAGGCGCTGTTCCTGGAAGTGATCGTGGACGATTCCTCCGATTTTGAAACAGCCTTGGAGGTCACCGGGGTGACCCGGCACGGCTACCAGATCCTGGAAGTGCACGGACCCGTGGTGCCCAACACCATCGCCTCCGTGCTGCTGCACATCCGGGACGTCACGGGGCTCATGCCGCACATCTATTTCCGCTGGACCGAGGGAAATCCAGTGGTGAACCTGCTGCGCTTCCTGTTCCTGGGCGAAGGCGAGATCGCACCGGTCACCCGCGAAGTGCTGCGCGAAGCCGAGCCTGACGTGTCGAGGCGGCCCTGGGTCCACGTGGGCTGACCGCCCGCCGCACTGGGTCCGCGCGACTGATCCGAGGTCGGCTGATCCGAGTCAGATCTTGGCGTGCTGGCCGCGGCTGACCGGCCGGCCAAACGACGCCGCGCCCAGGAATTCCACGGCCACGAACGGCTCCGAACCCACCACCCATTCATTGTGGCCCGGCGGGATGGCGTACGTGTCGTTGGCGTGGATCGACGAGCGGACACCTTCCGGCGTTTCGACCTCCATCACCCCGGACACGCAGAAGCCGAGGTGGTTGTGCTGGCAGAATGGTGTTTTTTCGGTGGGTTTAGAGCACTCGGACCACCGCCAGCCGGGGGCGAGGATGAGCCGCGCAACGGAATAGTCGTTCACGCTGACAAGGTCCACTTCGGCCTTGTCCGGGTAACGCTTCTTGTCGGGGACATCGAAGGACTTGACGGCAAAGGCGGTGACGATATTAGCGGTCATGGGACGGCACCTGGGGCTAGGGTGAGACCTGGAATCAAGACATGAGGGCGCTGGCGTGAACCAGCTTGAGGAGTTGCGGCTGCCGACCGAGGCCTGTGTGTGCGAACAATCTGCAATTGCGCCGCCGCCCCCTCAGCGCACGTGCGTACAACAGATCCGTGTTGACGTAGTTCAACGTTAGCCGTCCTCCGGCCGAAGTCAATGGGCAAATGGGGCCCCCGCCGCTGCGGGGAGCAGGCAACTGCCGAACCGCGTTAAGCCGCCCGTCGCTCCCGGTTCATGACCGGCCCGTACCGTCACACCGGTCCGAACCAACGAGAGGGCCATCCCCATGAAATCACTCCGCACCCGCAGCCTGGCCAAAGCCGTCATCGCGGCGGCCATTGCAGCGACAGCCATCGGCGGCGCCGCAGTCGCACAGGCGTCCCGGGACACCGGAAACGGTGGTGACCACCGCACGGCGGACACCGCCGTCGCAGACGCATTCACCGCCGTCGACCGCAACACGGCCTGGCAGCTCACCAGCAGGCTCAAGCTGGACTTCCCCACCTTCCACACCGAAGGCATCGCCTTCTCGGAGGACCACATCTTCCTGTCCTCTGTGGAAATCCTCGAGCCAACGGTGAAGTTCCCCAGCCCGCAGGGCGGCTACGACCGTACGGCCGGCAAAGGCAAGGGCCACCTGTTCGTCATGGACAAGGCGGGCAAGCTCCAGAAAGACATCGTGCTGGGCGAAGGCGACATGTACCACCCGGGCGGCATCGACTTCGACGGCACCAACGTGTGGGTCCCCGTGGCACAGTACCGGCCCAACAGCAGCTCCATCGTCTACCGGGTGGACGCAAAGTCCCTGGACGTGCGGAAGCAGTTCGAAGTCAAGGACCACTTCGGCGGCATTGTCATGGACAAGCAGTCCGGCCACCTCATCGGCAACAGCTGGGGCTCACGGCGTTTCGCCGAGTGGACCCTGAAGGGCAAGGAGCTGAGCAGCTGGCAGAACCCGGACAACTTCATCGACTACCAGGACTGCCAGTACGCGGCGGACTCCAAGATGCTCTGCGCCGGCGTGGCCAGCCTTCCGCAGATGCCCGCCGCGGGCGGTCCAGCCGCGAAGTACGATCTGGGCGGCATCGCCCTGATTGACAGCAGGACGCACGCCACGCTGCACAGCGTCCCGTTCCAGCAGTGGTCCGCCGACGGCCACGTGGCATCGCGCAATCCGTTCAAGATGACCGCCGCCGGCAACCACCTGACCATGCGCGTCGCACCGGACAATGCCGGCATGGCCACCGAGATCCTCACCTATGAGGCGACTGTGACGCCCGCCCGCTAACCGCAGGCAGCGCGAACGAACACTTGGGCCCCCTTTTCCCAGGGGACTGGCCCAAACAGAAGCGGACGACGGCGGGACGCACCCGCCGTCGTCCGCTTCCGTTTGCCCGCTTCCGTTCGTCCGGTTCCGTGCGTGCGGCGCCGACAGTTCTGCCGTTGTCCCTGGGGGCGCGTCATGATGACGAAATCTTCGATGTGAGCCGCTTCACACTGTAGCCTCGTGACAAATGTAGCCTAATCAACAACTTGTGATGCCCTCTTGGCAACACAGGATGGATCAGCCAGAGGGAGACCAGTGTGAAAAATGTTCAGCAAAAGGCCAAAGCCGGCCGAACCGGCCGCGTCAAGGTGACCGAGGTGGAAGCGTTCGGCATCGAACAAATTCCGGAGAAGGACCGGAACGCAAGCCCCTTTGACCTGTTCAGGGTCTCGTTCGGCGGCGCTAACACGTTTTCCACAGCGTTCCTCGGAGCGTTCCCCATCCTCTTCGGCCTCTCGTTCTGGCAGGGTCTGGCAGCGACAGTCCTCGGCCTGGTGGTGGGCGCGCTCCTGCTGGCGCCGATGGCCGTCTTCGGACCCACGAACGGCACGAACAACGCGGTATCGTCCTCGGCCCATCTGGGCGTCCACGGCCGGGTCGTCGGCTCGTTCCTTTCGCTCCTGACCGCCACGGCCTTCTTCTCCATCTCGGTATGGAGCTCCGGCGACGCGCTGGTGGGAGGCCTTAACCGCCTGGTTGGCCTGCCCCAGGACATGGGCTCCTTTGCCGTGGCCTACGGGCTCTTCGGAGTTCTGGTGCTGGCCGTCTGCATCTACGGGTTCCGGTTCATGCTGCTCGTGAACAAGATCGCGGTAACGGCGGCCACCCTTCTGTTCGTGATCGGATACATCGCGTTCGCAGGGGACCTGGACCTGAACTTTGCCGGCTCCTTCGGGGTGGGCCTGGACGGCCTCGGCGTAGCCGGTTTCATTCCTGCCTTCATCGGCGCCGCCCTCATCGTGATGTCCAACCCGATTTCCTTTGGAGCCTTCCTCGGCGACTGGGCTCGGTACATTCCCACGAACAAGCCCAAGCGCAAGGTCATGGGTGCCGCCCTCCTCGCGCAGCTGGCCACCCTTGTGCCGTTTGTCTTCGGGCTGGCGACGGCGTCCATCATCGCCACCAAGGCACCGGAGTTCATGGATCCGGCGGCCCCCAACTATGTGGGCGGGCTCCTGGCTGTGTCCCCCTCCTGGTACTTCGTCCCGCTCTGCGCGATCGCCCTGATCGGCGGCATGTCCACGGGCGCCTCCTCGCTGTACGGAACCGGACTGGATTTCAGCAGTGTCTTCCCGCGCTTTAACCGCGTGCAGGCCACTGTGTTCATCGGCGTACTCGCCATCGCGTTCATATTCGTGGGCCGCTTCGCCTTCAACCTCGTCCAGAGCATCTCCACCTTCGCCACGCTGATTGTCACGTGCACGGCCCCCTGGATGGTGGTGATGATCATCGGCTTCATTACCCGCCGGGGCTGGTACGACGCCGACGCCCTGCAGGTGTTCAACCGCCGCCAAACAGGCGGCCGCTACTGGTTCAATCATGGCTGGAACCTGCGTGGAATGCTGGCGTGGCTGCTCAGCGCCGCGGCAGGCCTGTGCCTGGTCAATATGCCGGGACAGTTCCAGGGCCCGCTGGGCAACCTCGCCGGCGGCGTGGATATCAGCCTCCCGGCCTCCCTCGTCCTTGCCGCGGTGCTCTACGTGGGGATGCTGTGGATCTTCCCCGAACCCCGCGCCGTGTTTCCGGAGGCCGGTCCGCGCTGGATTCCCAGCCGGAACGTTGCCGTGCCGCCGGTGATGGACAGCGCCGGGCGCGCCGTTGCGCCGGGGCAGCCGGACCCGGGACTGCAGGAGCAGCCGACGCCGGCGGAGGACGACCGGGCGCTTACGAGCTCGGCGGTCCGGCCGTGACATGGATGGATCTGAGCGTCCCGCTCCGGACAGGCATGCCCGTCTATCCCGGCGACCCGGAAGTGCGGATCTCGCCGGCGCTGACAGCCGACGGCGACGGTGCCAACGTGTTGTCCCTCGCCATCGGCTCCCACTCGGGGACGCATGTTGACGCGCCGTTCCACGTCCGGAATTCGCTGGCGGCACTCGACGCGCTGCCGCCGGCGCAGTTCAGCGGGCCCGTGGAGCTGATTGACGTGCGTAGCGCCGGTGCCGGCGGCGCCATCACCGCGGAACACCTGTCCGGGCTCGCGCCGGCCACGGCCGGGAATGACCGGCCCGGTCAGCCGGAGAGCATCCTGCTGCTCCGGACGGGGTTCGCAGAGCACTGGGGCTCCCCCGCCTACCTGGACCACCCGTGGCTCGACGCCTCCGCCGCCCAGCTGATCGTGGACCGCGGCTACCGAGCCGTCGGAGTGGATGCCCTGAGCGTGGACAGAACCGGGAGCCTCGCCGAAGACCAGGCCTTTCCGGCCCATCACATCCTCGCCGGCAACGGTTGCGTCATCGCCGAGAACCTCACCGGGCTGGACCAGGTCCAGCGGGCGCTGGCCAGCGGCACCGGCGTCGAGGTTTTCCTCTTCCCGCTCAGCATCCCCGACGCCGACGGGGCACCGGTCCGGGCCATGGCGCGGACCGGACCGGCCAGCTTCGGGCACGAAGCGCCGTCCCGGCAGCCCGGTGCGCCGTCCCGGCAGCCGGAGAGCCGGGACCTGAGCCGGGCGGAGGTCCAGGAGGCCGCGGACGGGCTGATCGCAGCCTTCGCCGCGACGGACACGGAACGCTACTTCGCCGCCTTCAGCCCGTCAGCCACGTTCATTTTCCATCCCGAGCCGGAGGCACTGGGTTCCCGGAGCGAGTACCGGCAACTTTGGGACATGTGGGTCGGCTCGGGGTGGAAGGTGCTCGATTGCCGCAGCAGCGAGCAGAACATCCAGTTGCTTGGCTCCGCTGCCGTCTTCACGCACCGGGTGGCCACGGTGGTCCGGACTGGCCCGGACGGCAGCACCCTGTCCACTGACGAACGGGAGACCATTGTGTTCACCCGGACCGGCGGCGGCGAGGTGGTTGCCGTCCACGAGCACCTCTCGGCAGTTCCGGGCCCTTCCGCGGACCCGGCCCTGCCGGGATAGCCGCCGGGAACGCAAGCGGACGACGGCGGGACGCACCGCCGTCGTTCCTTTCCGTCCGGGACTACTTGCCGTAGACCTTCACGAAGTTCCGCAGGATCTTCATCGGCTCTGTTGCCGTGAACGTCCGGGCGGCCTCCATCAGTTCTTCGGCGGATTCCGGCGGGAAGTACCCTGCGTGACGGTAGATGTCGATCCTGGTCACCAGCCCTTCGGCGTCGAGTTCAGGATGGAACTGGGTGGCGTACAGGTTCTTCTTGATCCGGAACATGTGCACCGGGCACGCGGCCGAGCTCGCGAGCAGCACGGCGTTCGGGGGCAGCACCGTGCACGCTTCCTTGTGGCCGGTGAAGGCTGTGAATTCGGCGGGCATGCCCGCCAGCAGCGGATCGTCCAGGCCTTCCGGGGTCAGGGTGATGGTCACGCCGCCCAGCTGCTCGCCGTAGGTCCGGTCGATGACCGCCCCCTGATGCAGCCCCAGCGTGCCCACGCCGTAGCAGGCACCGAAGAAGGGGAAGTCCGTCGCAACGATCCGGTCCAGCAGCTTGGACAATTCCCGCTCCACGCGGTGCTGGGTTTCAGTCTTCTTTTCGGGCGGATCGCTGGACGTGAACGGGCTGCCGCCCACGATCACCCCGGAGTAGTCGTCCAGCTCCAGCTCAGGCAGCGGGGCCTGCTCCATCCGGATCCGCCTCAGCTGGCTCGCGTCCAGCCCGCCAAAGCGCAGGTAGGCCTCGTACTCTTCGTCCGCCGCGGTGTCCTCGGCCCGCGACGCGAGCAACAGAAACGGTTTCACGGGCTTACTTCAGCAGTGCGACGTCGGAGACAAGGGTGATGTGGTCCAGCATGGCCGCCGCGGCGGCGTCGGCATCCCGGGCCCTGATGGCGTCCGCAATCTTGCGGTGCGAGGCCAGCGACTGCTCCGGCCGGCCGGGCTGGCCGAGCGACTCGAGGCGGGTTTCCAGGATCATCCCGGCAATGAAGGACATGAGCTGGGCCAGCACCGAGGAGTGCGCCGCTGCGGTGACAGCCTGGTGGAAAAGTTCGTCACCGTGCGCTCCCTTGGCGCCCGAGGCCACTTCCTCGGCCATCGCGTCGAGCGCCTTGTCGATGGCTTTCATGTCCGCGTCGGTCCGCCTTGCGGCAGCCAGCTCGGCAAGCTTGACCTCCAGCGTGCTGCGGGCTTCAACAATCTCGGGGAGCCTGCTGCTGTGCTCGCGCAGGCCCTTGATCACGGACGGAACATTCGGCCGGTAGACCAGCACCGCTCCGGTCCCGTGCTGGACGTCGATGACGCCAAGGACTTCCAGCGCAACCAACGCCTGGGCCAGCGTGGCCCGCGAGACGCCCAGCCGTTCGGCCAGGTCCCGCTCCGCGGGCAGCGTGTCCCCCGGTCCCAGCTCCGCGGCCTCAATGAAATCCATGAGCTGCTCCACCAGCTGCTCATAGAGGCGCGGCCGCGAGACGCGGGAAATCTGCTGCGTTGCTGTCTTCTTGGGCATGCAAGTCCTTCCGGCGACGTCGTCGGCACTAGCTTAGCGGAGAACTATTGACAAAGTCACCTAGTGTCTAGGAGGCTAGGCCAGTGAGCCAGTAATCCACATCACACCACCAATCTCTTGATCCGGAGGAACAAAGATGTCCGCTCCCGTCCTGTCCATCATCATCCTGGCGGTGATGTTCCTGCTCGCCACGGTGCTGCCCCTCAACATGGGCGCCCTGGCCTTCGTGGGAGCGTTCCTGCTGGGCGCCGTAGTCCTCGGGATGTCCACCAACGACATTCTGGCCAACTTCCCCGGCGGCCTGTTCTTGACGATCGTCGGTGTCACCTACCTCTTCGCCATCGCGCAGAACAACGGCACCATTGACCTGCTGGTACGGGGCGCTGTCCGCCTGGTGGGCAGCAAAGTGGCACTCATCCCCTGGGTCATGTTCGCCATCACGGCTGTGATCACCGCGGTGGGCGCACTGTCCCCGGCCGCCGTCGCCATCATTGCGCCGATCGCGCTGAGCTTTGCCGCCAAGCACAAGATCAATCCGCTGATGATGGGCATGATGGTGGTCCACGGCGCCCAGGCCGGCGGCTTCTCCCCCATCGCCGTCTACGGCGTCACGGTCAACGGCATCATTGCCAAGACCGACCTCGAGGCCAGCCCGATGGCCATCTTCCTGGCCAGCTTCTTCTTCAACCTGGCCATCGCCGTGGTGCTCTTCGTGGTCCTGGGCGGCAGCAAGCTGCTCAGCACCAAGACCGGCCGTCTGGTAGAGAAAGCTGCCGAGTCGCGGATGGCCGTCAGCGTCGGCGCCCGGGCGGCTGGCGTCACCCTTCAGGGCTCCGGTTCGGACATTTCGCCCTCCGGCGTCTCCGCTAAGGGGACCTCCGGCTCCTCCGCGGCTGCCGCCCCGCAGGAAGCGTCGAACGGCGCCCGCGCCAATGTTCCCCAGCTCATCACCGTCCTGGGCCTGATCGCCCTCGCCGTCATCTCGCTGGGCTTCAAGGTGGACGTCGGATTCGTCTCCATCACCATCGCCATCATCCTGGCCCTCGTCTCCCCGGCCGCACAGAAGGGCGCGGTCAACAAGATCAGCTGGTCCACCGTCCTGCTCATCTGCGGCATGCTGACCTTCGTAGGCGTCCTCGAGGAAGCCGGCACCATCAAATTCGTTTCCGACGGCGTGGCCCACCTCGGCATGCCGCTCGTGGCCGCCCTGCTGATCTGCTACATCGGCGCCGTCGTCTCCGCCTTTGCTTCCTCCACCGCCATCCTCGCAGCCCTCATCCCGCTGGCCGTCCCGTTCCTGGCCACGGGCGAAGTCGGTGCCGTCGGGGTGATCGCGGCCCTGGCCGTCGCCTCCACGATCGTCGACGTTTCGCCGTTCTCCACCAACGGGGCGCTGGTGCTGGCCAACGCCCCGGAGGACGTGGACAAGGACAGGTTCTACAAGCAGATCCTCGCCTACAGCGGCATCGTCGTCGCCGTCGGCCCGGGCATCGCCTGGCTGGTCATGGTGGTCCCGGGCTGGATGTAGCCCGCCCCCAGCACCGCAATACCCGCCCCTCGGCAGACCCCCGCACAGCAAGAAAAGGAACAGCCTTCATGAGCACTGAATCCACGCCCCGGGCCGAAGGCCCCCTCTCGGGCTACGTCGTGGTGGACCTGAGCCGCGCCCTCGCCGGCCCGCACGCGGGAATGATGCTGGCGGACCTCGGTGCCCGGGTCATCAAGGTCGAGAACCCGGGCACCGGCGACGACACGCGCGGCTGGGGCCCGCCGTTCGTGGGCCCCGAGGATGATCCCCAGGCCACCTACTTCCTGTCCTGCAACCGCAACAAGGAATCCATCGCCCTGGACCTGAAGAGCGACGACGGGCGGACGGTCCTGCGCGAACTGCTGGAACGCGCCGACGTCGTGATCGAGAACTTCCGCCCCGGCGTGCTGGACCGGCTCGGGTTCTCGGCGGCCGAGATGCATGCGCTGAACCCCGCGCTCGTGGTCCTGTCCATCACCGGATTCGGCCACGACGGGCCCGAATCCAGGCGCAGCGGCTACGACCAGATCCTCCAGGGCGAGGCCGGGCTGATGTCCCTGACCGGGTCCGGGCCGGACGACCCACAGCGTGTCGGCGTCCCCATCGCTGACCTGCTGTCCGGCATGTACGGGGCGTTCGGCACGCTCGCGGCCCTGCTGCAGCGCGAGCGGACCGGCCAGGGGCAGATCGTCCGTACCTCCCTGCTCGCAGCGCTCATCGGTGTCCACGCCTTCCAAGGCACACGGGCCACCGTCGCCGGGGAGATGCCGAAGGCCCAGGGCAACCACCATCCGTCCATCGCGCCCTACGGGCTGTTCCACTGCCGGCAAGGCCGGGTCCAGATCAGCGTGGGCAGCGAGAAGCTCTGGGCCACTTTTGCCTCGACCTTCGGGATCGATAACACCAGGCCCGAGTTCGCCAGCAACGCGGACCGGGTGCGGAACCGGGAAAAGGTCATCGAAGAGGTGGAGCGCGTGTTCTCCGACTTCGAAGCCGAGCCGCTGCTCGCCAAGCTGAATGAGGCCGGGATCCCGGCCGGCAAGGTGCGGACGCTGGACGAGGTCTACGCATGGGAGCAGGTCCACTCCCAGGGCCTGGTGATAGACGTGGACCACAGGATCCTCGGCAACGTCAGCCTGCCCGGGCCGCCCCTGCGGTTCTTCAGCGCCGCCGACACCGCCGAGACAACCCTCAAGACGCACACGGCTCCGCCGCTGCTGGACCAGGACGGCAGCCAGATCCGGCAGTGGCTGGGGCTGACCCCTGCCGACGCCGCCGGCACCGGCGCGTCCGGCAAAAGCCCGGGCACCGGCGGGGAGGGCAACTGAGCATGCTCACCCAGCAGAACGTCCGGCACCTGGAAGCCGCCGAGCTGATCGCCGCCGTACTTGACCCCGGCTCCTTCCGGAGCTGGGATGCCCCGGTCACGGATCCTGATCCTAGTCCCGAGTACCGGCAAGAACTGGCCGGCGCACGGGCGAAGACCGGCGTTGACGAGTCCGTGCTGACCGGCGAAGGCCTCATCCGCGGCCGCCGGGTGGCTGTCATCGTCAGCGAGTTCCGTTTCCTGGCCGGCTCCATCGGGCTCGCCGCGGCGGAACGGATCGTGAACGCCGTCGAGCGCGCCACCCGGGAAGGCCTGCCGCTCCTGGCGGGCCCGGCGTCGGGCGGCACGCGCATGCAGGAAGGCACCATAGCGTTCCTTTCCATGGTAAAAATCAGTGCCGCCGTGCGGGCGCACCGGCAGGCCGGCCTGCCGTACCTGGTGTACCTGCGGCACCCCACCACCGGCGGCGTCATGGCGTCGTGGGGATCGCTCGGGCACATCACGGTGGCGGAGCCCGGTGCCTTGCTCGGCTTCCTCGGGCCCCGCGTCTACGAGGCCCTCTACGGCACGCCGTTTCCAGAGAACGTCCAGGTCGCCGAGAACCTCTTCGACAAGGGGCTCATCGATGCGGTGGTGCCGCCCTGGCAGCTGTCCGACGTCGTCGACCGCGCCCTGAGTATTCTGGTCACCGGCCCGCACCCCCGCGTCGCTCCGCCGCGCACGCTCGCCGTGAAGCCGTCCGACGCCGGAGCCTGGGAATCAATCGAAATCTCACGGAATCTGTCTCTTATACACATCTAGATGTGTATAAGAGACAGCTGCTCGCCTACGGCGCCCGCGACGTGCTTCCGCTCAACGGCACCGGCCAAGGGGAAAAGGACCCCGGCCTGCTGCTGGCGCTGGCACGGTTCGGGCAGAAGTCCTGCGTGGTGATCGGCCACACCCGGCCGCGGCCGTCGCAGCAGACGGCGTTGGGGCCGGCGGCGCTCCGCGAGGCACGCCGCGGCATGCGGCTGGCCGAGGAGCTCGGGCTGCCGCTGCTGACGGTCATCGACACCGGCGGCGCTGCCCTGTCCAAGGAAGCGGAAGAAGGCGGCCTGGCCGGCGAGATCGCGAGGTCCCTGCACGATCTCATCGGCCTCAACTCACCCACAGTGTCCGTGCTGCTGGGGCAGGGAGCGGGCGGCGGGGCGCTGGCCCTGATGCCGGCCGACCGGACCATCGCGGCACAGCACGCCTGGCTCTCACCGCTGCCGCCCGAAGGCGCCAGCGCGATCGTCCACCGGAGCACGGACTTTGCCCCGGCCATGTCCGCAGCGCAGGGCGTCAACATCGCGTCGCTGTACGCCAACGGAATGGTGGAGCACATCGTGGACGAACGCCCGGACGCCGCGCTGGAGGGAAGGGCCTTCTGCCAGCGCATGGGACAGGCGATCGAGTACGAACTGGCCGCGCTGTCCTCGGCCGGAACCGGCGAACTGCTGCCGCAGCGGATCGAAAAATACCGCCGCCTCGGCGGACTCGTTGCGGAGGCCGCCAGCCCGGCCTAGCCGGACGGCGGGCCGGCCCGCCGGAAGCAGTCCGGCCACAAGTCCGTCGCAGACCCTAGCGGGACAGCTTTTCGGCGTCTGGCTTGGGGTCGCCGATGTGTCCGGGCGCGTTGGCGGCCAGCACCCGTTCCACGAACGCACCGTATTCCTCCATGTAATGGCGCAGGAACTTGGCGGTGCCGTCGTCGCTGACCGTTCCGTCGTCGGCGAAGACGCCGGGATTGAACTTGACGTAGGCTTCCGGGGCGTTGAGCTGGGGCGCGTCAAGGAAGCTCAGCACGGCACGCATGGAGGACTGCATCACGGCCGTGCCGATGCTGCCCGGCGAGGCACCAATGATGCCCGTCGGCTTGCGGGCAAAGGAATTGGTGCCCCAGGGGCGTGATCCCCAGTCGATGGCATTCTTCAGCGCTCCCGGGATGGACCGGTTGTATTCAGGGGACACAAAGAGGATGCCGTCGGAGCCTTCAATGGCGTCCTTCAGGGCCCGTCCTTCCGCCGGGAAGTCGGCATCGTAGTCGTAGCTGTACAGCGGAAGATCCTTGATGGGGATCTCCGTGAACTCCAGATCGTCCGGGGCAAGCCTAATGAGGGCGTTGGCGAGGGTGCGGTTTATGGAGCCGCTGGCCAGGCTCCCGACGAAGTATCCGATCTTGTACGTTGCCATGAGGTTGATCCTTTCCTACAGCCGGAGCGAAACCGGCTTTCCGACGGTGCTTGAAGCGGTGCGTGGCGGGCTGCTGCGGGGCCGCAATGGGCGGCGCAGGCGGAACTCAACTCACAGTCCAACACACAACAAGTTGCACGGCCATAGCGGCTGGAATGTTCTTGACAGTCCACGAAAGCAGGAGCTAGATGAACATTAGGTGATGGCCAACAGCACACAACGGCGGCAGAGGAGCGGTCATGAGTGAATACCCAACGGTGCAGCGGATCCACAGCGAGGCCCCGGCCGAAGGGGACGAATTGGCCGACCCCACTGACATCCGCGTCCATTCCCAGGAGCCTGCCGAAGGCGCCGACATCACCGATGACGCGAGCGGGAAATAGACCCGCACGCGCGGTGCCCGAGCCACGCTTGGGTGAGGGCACGGCCCAGCAACAACACCAGACCGCACCGGCACACTGAACTGAACGAGCCGAGCTGAAAGAATAGCGGCATGGACGTCGCTCTGGGACTGGTGGTGCTGGCGGCTGTGGTGTGCGCAGGCAGCGCGCTCGGCCGGAAAATCAATGTTTCCGTTCCGCTGCTCCTGGTCCTCGCCGGCGTCGCGGGCTCATTCCTGCCGTTCGTTCCGCCACTTGAGCTGAACCCCGAATTGGTGCTTGTGGGGCTGCTTCCCCCGCTCCTGTATGCCGCCGCGCTGCGGACCTCGCTGTTCGACTTCCGCTCCAACGTTCGGACCATCGGACTGCTTTCGGTGGGTTACGTCATCTTTGCCACCATCGCGGTGGGAGCGGTGGTTCATTGGCTTTTCCCGGAAATACCACTCGCTGCGGCCATCGCACTGGGTGCCGTGGTGGCCCCGCCGGATGCCGTGGCCGCCACCGCAATCGCCCGGAAGGTGGGGATGCCGCGCAGGATCGTGAGCATCCTGGAGGGCGAATCACTGGTCAATGACGCCACGGCCCTGGTGTGCCTGCGCGGTGCCATCGCCGCGATTGCAGGAGCAGTCTCCGCGGCGGAGATCGGCGGCGAGTTCCTGTTGGCGGCGGGCGGCGGCCTGGCTGTGGGCCTCGCTGCGGCCTATCTCCTCACGCAGCTCCGCTTGAGAATCCACAATGTTGCGATCAACACGTCGACGTCGCTGATGGCACCTTTCGTGGCCTACCTGCCCGCGGAGGGGATTCACGCCTCCGGGGTGCTGGCCGTGGTGGTCACCGGCCTGATCATGGGCACCAAAGCACCGTCCATGCCCAACGGCGCAGCGCGGCTGAGCCAGCGGAGCAACTGGGACACCGTGCAGTTCCTGCTGGAGAATTCGGTGTTCCTGCTCATCGGCCTGCAGGTGCGGACCATCATCGACGGCATCCAGGACGATCCACTGGGCCCGGGACGGATCTGGGCGGGCTGCGCGGTGATTTTGCTGGCCGTGCTGGTGCTCCGGCCGCTCTGGGTGTTTCCCGCCACCTACCTGCCCCGGCTCATTCCCGCCGTATCCCGCAAGGATCCCGCGCCGCCGTGGCAGGACACGGCCATCGTTTCGTGGGCCGGGATGCGCGGCGTGGTGACCCTTGCGGCGGTCTTGACGCTCCCCCAGGACCTGGAGCACCGGTCCGTGCTCATCCTGGCGGCCATGGTGGTGGTGGCGGGCACGCTGGCCATCCAGGGCTTCACCCTTCCGCCGCTGGTGCGGCTGCTCCGCGTGCGGGGCCCGGATCCGCGCGAAGACGCGCTCAGCAAGGCCGCGTTGATGCATCTGGCCACGGCGGCAGGCGTTGAACGGCTGCACGAACTGCGGACTGACAACGATCCTCCGGAGGTCGTGGCCATGCTGAAGCGGCGGACGCAGGAACGCGGACTCGCGGCGTGGGAAAGGTTGGGCCGTCCGACGGCGGAGGCCGCCACTCCCAGCCAGCGCTACGCCTGGCTGCGGCTGGCCATGCTGGACGCTGAACGGGCCCGGGTGCTGGAACTTCGCCGCGGCGGCGAGTACGCCCACGAGGTGCTCAGCGACGTGCTGGAGAGGCTCGACATCGAGGAGTCGATGCTCGATGCCGCCCTTGACGAAGCCGACGTCTCCGGGACGGGAAGGACTCCCCGGCCCGGCGGCGGGTGCGAGCACCTTGAATCGGCACCGGATCCGGCCGTCCCGCAGGACGCCTACTGCCTCGCGTGCGTCCGCGACGGCACCACGACCGTCCACCTCCGGATGTGCTTGGAATGCGGCAACGTGGCCTGCTGTGATTCCTCGCCCGGCACCCACGCGTCAAAGCATTTCGAGGCGACAGGCCATCCCGCCATGCGCAGCATTGAACCGGGCGAGGACTGGCGTTGGTGCTACGTCGACGATTTGCTGGGCTGAAACATTTGCTGGCTGACATACGGCGCGTCCGGATCTAACATGGCCGTAACCCGCCGTTAATCCCGCGGGGCGACCCTTAAGTCTCGGGGTCCAAACGACTGGCCTTTTGCTACTGGGGGCAGCCACTCGATGAGGAGTATCAAGGCATGAACAGTCATGAAAACGGCACGTCCGATACCTTCCACCTGCAACCGCACAGCGAACGGCCCGATCTGAGGAGCCTGCACGTCCGCGAAGACGTGGCGCGCACTGGGCGCTGCGGCAACGTTCATCTGGCTACCGGGCGCACGTGCATCCTGCCCGAGCGCCACGCTGGATCCTGCGATTTTGTCGGCCCCGACGACGCCAAGGGCCTGGTGACTTAGCGGGCCCGGTGACTTAGCGGACCCGGTGACGTGACAGGCCCGGTGGCTCAGTTCGCCGGGACGCCGATTTCCTTGTTCACCGCGGGCATGATTTCGGTGGCCAGCAACTCTATGGAGCGAGCCGTTTCGGCGAACGGGAGGCCGCCTAAACCGATCTGGGCCAGGTACCGGCTGGTGCCGAGGTTCTCATGGATGTCCAGGAGCTTCTCGGTGACCTGTTGGGGGCTGCCCACGAGGAGTCCGCCGCCGGGTTCGGTCCAGTCGTCGAAGGTGGGCCGCGGAAAGTGGTCCACCGGACGGGGCATGTTCTGTTCGAAATAGGCCCGGTAATGGGGGTAGAACGTGTCCCGCGCCTGCTGCGAGGTGGGCGCCACGTAAAAGTGCCCGCCCGCCCCTACCGGAAGGGCGGCGGAATCGTGCCCGGCGTCGGCTGCGCTCTGGCGGTAGAGTTCCACGAGCCGGCGGAACCTGGCCGGTCCGGAGAGCAGGGCGATGAAGAGCGGAAGCCCCAGGCGCCCGGCCCGCGCGAAGCTCGCCGGGGTGCCGCCCACGCCCACCCAGACAGGGAGCTTGTCCTGGACGGGCCGCGGTGCGATGTCCATTCCGGGAAAGCTCTGGGTAAGGCTTCCCTGCCAGGTCACCACCGCAGCGTCCCGGAGTTCCAGCAGGAGGCGCAGCTTTTCATCAAAGAGGGCGTCATAGTCGTCAAGCTCGTGGCCGAACAGCGGATACGACTCCACGAAGGCTCCGCGGCCGGCGATGATCTCGGCCCGGCCGTCGGAGATCAGGTCCAGGGTGGCGAACTGTTCGAAGAGGCGCACGGGGTCCTGCGTGGAGAGCACGGTGACTGCGGTGGCGAGCCGAAGGTTCGTGGTTTCCCGGGCAATGGCCGCCAGGACGATCTCCGGGGCGGACAGGGCAAAGTCCCGCCGGTGGTGCTCCCCCAGGCCGAGGAAACTGAGGCCGGCCTGATCAGCCAGCTTGGCTAGCTCGATGATTTCCTTGAGGCGCTGCTGCGGGGACAGCGCCGCGCCGGTGTTGATGTTTCGGGATAGCTCGCCAAAGGTGAAGATGCCAAAGTCCATGTTTTGTTGAACGTTCAAGTAGTGGGTTCCATTCCCCGCCGCCGGGCACGACGGCGGGGCGGCCAGCGATCGGCACTCCCCCGCGTGCGGGTCCCGTCCTAAGATTGTGCTATCTGAGCACGCGCGAAAGGGTGTGAGACCGATGGCAGAGCATTACGCTTCCGGGGTCTGGCAGGTCAAACTTGGCAACGACGACGAGTTTGTGGAGCGGTGGAAGGAGTTCCTGCAGTGGTCACGGGAAAACTACCCGGCCCTGGTGGTGGCGAAACTTCTCCGCGATAGCGGGACGGCCGGGCGCTACATTTCGTTCTCCGAATGGACCGACGAGGCTTCCCGGAACGCGTGGAAGCAGGAACCCGAGTTCAAGGCCCGCATCGGCGCCTGCGTGGCACTGTGCGAGGACATGCGCGGGGCGGATTACGAGCTGGCCGCGACCGTCTAACACTGACCTCCAGCGCCGGGCGCCAGCCCTCGATGCCGTTTCTGACGGCGTGCTCGCCGGCGCCCCATTCAGGGTGCGATCTCGCCGGCCAGCTCCGACGCGGGCCTGAGGATCCAGCGTTCGCCATCCTGTTCGTAGCTGATCACCACGGATGAATTGGTGCTGCTGGCGGCATCCATCGCGAGGAGCAGCGCGTCTTCCATGCGCCGCGCGTGCTCCAGCCGTTCGCCCGTGGTGCCCGCGAGGTCGCTGTTGTCGATCAGGATGGAGGCTTTTCCGTCCGCAATGACCTTGAGTGAGTATCCCTGATCGTCATGGACGGATCCGCGGGAGGTTGCAATTTCCGTGACCCTGTCCGCACGGACCAGGCTCTGGCTGATCGTGCGGATCCACACGTCACCCATTGGAACTCCTTTGCTCGCCATGCGCGGCAGGAACTGCCCACAAGCAAAACGGTAGCCCGTGACGGCCCGAATGTAAGCCCCCAGAAAGCCACTTCCGCACCGTTGGGCCCAGCTCCCCGCTTCTGGTGCCCCGCACCGTGATTCCGGCTGTCTCCGGAGCGGTTCCGCACGGCCTGAAGGTCCGAAACCCCTGCTTTGGTGCACATCCCGCCTCCCCCGCTGCCCCTATCAGCAAGGTTTCTCCAACCTCTGGCAGACCTTTCCCAAAGCTCGGCCAGAGATAGTGAGCGGCACTAGGGATTTGGGGGAAAAGATGTTTCTAACCTTTTGGCGGTTCCGCAGCGCGATCGCAGCCCACGCCGGGGCGATGGGCGGAGGTGCGTTGCTGGTCATTTTCGTTGCCGCAATGGAAGTTGCATTGCCCTGGCCCATGAAAATCATCGTCGACGACGTCCTGCAGCCGTTGGGCCAACCCGCTCAACACGGCACGCCGGACTTCCCGGGGCTGGCCGCGCTCCGGCCCCTTCAGCTGCTCCTCCTTGCCGCAGGGGCGCTGCTCGCCATGACAGTAATGAACGCCGCCGCCGACTATCTGGGGACCCGGTTGCTGAACAGCGTCGGCGAGAAGACCATGGCCACCATCCGTGCCGACGTCTTCGCCCATCTGCAACGGCTGTCCCTGTCATTCCACGACAAACAGCGGCTGGGCGATCTGGTCACACGAACCACCACGGATGTCGACTATGTGCGCGCGCTGATGGTGTCGATGCTTTCGGTGCTGCTTCCCAACGTGTTCATCCTGGGTTTCGTCACCACCATTTGCGTGATCGTCGATCCCACATTTGCCCTGATCGGCCTTGCGGTGGCGCCGCTGCTGTTCGTCACGGTGCTGCTCTACCGGCGCCGGATAAAGTCGGCCTCCCGGGAGGCCCGCAGCAAGGACAGCGACATAGCAGCAGCCATGTCCGAGACATTCGCGTCTGTCCGGGTGATGCAGACATATACGAGCGAAGCGCGCCATGAGGACGACTTCCGCACACGCAACAACGGACGGCGGGATGCCGGGCTGAGGGTCATCCGGCTGCAGTCCATGTTCTCGCCCCTGGTTGACGTCATCGCGACCATGGGCACGGTCCTGGTGCTCTGGATCGGCGCCCAACGGGTGCTGGACGGAACCATGACCCTGGGAATGTTGCTTGTATTCCTCGCCTACCTCAAGGCGCTCTATTCACCGATGAAATCCCTGGCGAAACTGACAACCGTGATTAGCCGCGGGCAGGCCAGCGCCGAGCGCATCCAGGAAATCCTGGACACGGCTCCGGCCATCTCCGACAAACCGGGGGCCGCGCCTGCCCCAAGGCTGGCCGGTGCAGTCGAATTGCGCGGAGTCAGCTTCGGTTACCAGGGGGATCGCAATGTCCTCCACGGAATCGACCTCACAGCCGAACCGGGCAGCGTCGTGGCTATCACCGGGCCCACGGGAGCCGGCAAATCGTCCGTCGTCAGTCTGATTCCGCGCCTTTACGACGCAACGCAGGGTGCCGTCCTGCTCGACGGCATGGACGTGAAGGACATGCAGGTCGCCACCGTGCGCAGGCAGATCTCGATGGTGCTGCAGGAGTCCATCCTCTTCCGCGGAACGATCTACGACAACATCGCATACGGCTCCGAGGGGGCGAGCAGGGAGCAGGTGCTTGCGGCCGCAGAGGCGGCCTACGTGGACGAATTCGTCGGGAAGCTGCCGCTGGGATATGACACGCCGGTAGCGGAGAGGGGCGTAACCCTCTCCGGCGGACAGCGCCAGCGCATCGCCATCGCCCGGGCGCTGGTCCGGGACACACCCATCGTCATCCTCGATGAACCCACATCGGGCCTGGATGCGATCTCGGAGCAGTACGTCATGCGTGGCCTCGAACGGCTGATGGCCGGACGCACGGTCATCGTCATTGCCCACCGGCTTTCGACGCTCAAACGCGCTGACCGGATTTACGTCATGGACCACGGACGGGTGATCGAGAGCGGCCGGCACGGCGAGCTTGTCGCAGCCGGCGGCCTCTACAGCCGCCTGGACCAGCTCCAGCACGCCAAGGACACGCCCGTGCCGGCCTTGGCCCTGGTGCCGACGGAGTCAAGCACATGAGTAAGATCAAGCCCGCCACCTATGGTGCACTGCCGTGGCGCATCGGAAGCAAGGGCGCCCTCGAAGTACTCCTCATTCACCGGCCGGCGCATGGCGACTGGTCCATCCCCAAGGGCAAGGCCGAGCCCGGAGAGTCGGGCCGGGAATGTGCGGCACGGGAACTACGGGAGGAGACCGGCTTCGACTGCCGTCTCGGCGCGGAACTCCCCAGGATCAGGTACGAGGACAGCAGGAACAGGATCAAGACGATCCGCTACTGGGCTGCAGCCGCAGAGTCGGGCCATTTCCGCGCCAATGCCGAGGTGGACGCGGCGAGGTGGCTCTCCCTCCCCGCAGCCCTGCGCACCGTGACAGAGCCGCGGGACCGGCCCGCCATCGTCGCCCTGGGCACGCAGCTCCACCTGCAGCTCGGAGTGCGTCCCGCGCCCGAGCGGGAAAAGATGCTGTTGCTGGTCCGCGGCGCCCAGGTCACCAAGCGAAGCGAGCGGGAACTTTCGGATGACGTCTGGTCGCCGGGTGAGGAAGTTGAACACGCCGCGCGATCACTCGCCGCGCTGGGCGCGGTTTTCAAAATAGAACGCGTCCTGTCCGCCCCTACGGTCCGCTGTGTCGAGACCGTAGCCGCGCTGGCGCGGCGGGAGTCCCTTGAGGTGGAACGTTCAGACCACCTGACGGGAGGCAGCATCGAAGCTGCCCTCCGCCTCGTTGCGCAGGCCCGCGGGACCGGAACGGTCCTGTGCACGCACGAGGGCGTCATGGAAGGCGTCCTGGACCACCTGATCCGCCATGACCGCACGGTCCTGAACAAGCGGTTCCGCGTCCGGAAAGGATCCGCCTGGGTCCTCACCGGCGATGACAGCCGCTACCACTCCGCCTACTACCTCCCGCTGCCGGCGGCGGACCTCGTCGCCACGCCATAGCCGGGGGCCGGGCGCTATTGCCGGATGATTTCCCGGGCGTAGGCTCACTTTGTGGACATTGTGGAATTTCTGTCCGATCGCATCGCGGAAGATGAGGCGGTTGCGCGCAAGCTCCTCGGTGACCGGACCACCTCCGAAGCGGGCAAGTGGTACGAACGCCGCCTGCTGCTCGAATGCGAGGCCAAAAGAAGGCTCATCGGCATCATCGAAGCCGCCCGGCAGACCGCCCTGGCAACGCTTGTCAGCGACCCGTTCGGCGAGGACACCCATTGGATCCCGGGCGCCCTGGAATGGACCGGGCTGTCCCTGAATGCCCTGGCGCTGCCCTACTCCGACCATCCGGACTTCGAACGGGACTGGCTGTGGTCACCGTGACGGGACAGCCACACCGTGACTAGTCAGCCTCCCCGTGACCCGGCCGGTCACCTGCTGTCGAGGATCCTCTGGGCGGCGGCCTGCGCCTCCAGTTCCTGCGGGGACAAGACCGAGCCTGCAATGTGTCCGGCTCCTGACATCATCGCCCTGAGCTCCGCGGGGGTGTAGGGCACGGGCCGGCGGTGAGCCATGTAGTGGCAGTTCGGGCACAGCGGGACCAGGTCGCCGATGGGGTCCAGCTCGTAGCCGGGCCCCAGCTGGGAGACGGGCGTCAGGTGATGGACGTGGATGAACCCTTCCCCTTCGGGACCGTAGACGGCTTCGAAGGAGAATCCGCAGGCAGCGCAGGACGTGCCGTGGTGTGCCAGGCAGATCCGCCGGGCCTGGGGGCTGCGCTCATACCGGTTCATGCCGACCCGGGTCAGGGCATCCTGCGGTGCAGTCCCGGGCACGGGAAGGATCGGATCGATCCCGTCGGCCGGCAGGCGCTCCGCCCAGATGGCGCGGACCGCCCGTTCCTCCTCCTCCGGGATCCGCCGGCCAGCTGCTTTAACGGTGTTCCACCCGGCCCGCGGTGCCCTTTCAAGGAGGAAGTCCACGGGAATCTGGTCGCCCACCGGAAGCAGGGCGTCAAAGTCGACATCAATGACCGTGCCGGATGCGCCGGTTTGCTCCTCGCGGGCGGGCCGGTAGGGATGCGAAGCGGTAACACCGTGGCCGATCAGTCCGCGGCCTGCCTTACCGACCAGGAGCAGCCAGGCATCCGCACCGGGCAAGACGCTTGCGCTGTTGAGGATCCGCCACGGGCGGCGATGGACCCCGGCCGCGGCGAGCTCGTCGACAACCCTCGAATACTCCGGCCACGTAGTACCGGCGCCCGGGTTCCATCCGAGCAATACAGCCACCATGTCTTTATGGTGCCACCTGCGGGGCCGTTCAGGTGGACCCGCTCCAGAGGTGCCGCCACCACCGGCGGGTGGGTTCCGGCTCAGGCTCCGGCGGGGCAGCAGCGGCCCTGGCTGCCCGCCGCTCCTTCCAGCACTGCACTTCGGCGTCGGCGTCGCGGGTTTTGGTGATCACGGGCGGACCGCCTTGGAGCTGGCGCCGCGCATCAATCACCCGTGCATTGAAGTCCGCCACCAGGTCCCGCACCTGCTTCTCGGAGTACTGGGCATCGAGCCTGGAGTCGAGCTCGGCGTCCTCGGTGCGCAGGAGAATTGCCTTCGGCCCCAGCCCGGTGAGGTGTTCACGCTGAATCAGGCCCTTGACCCACCAATCAGGATCGTAGCCCTCCCCCAGCCCAGGAATCGGCTTGCCGGCGTACTTCAGGTTGTCGAACTTCCCCTGCGCCATGGCGTCCCGGATCAGGTACTCAACGCGGGCGGCGTCATCGATTTTCTTGCGTTTCTGCCGGTCTTCCTCCTCGGCCGCGGCAAGCTCCGCATCTTCCTGGGCCGTTCCGCCGGAGGCCAGGACGGCGCGGAGTTCCGCGCCCCGTTCCATCCGCCGTTTGAACTCGCCCGCCGCCCCGCTGCCCATCATCCACCACGCCTTTGCCCGTCTGGAATCCATAAACCCGATTTCCAGTATTCCGCCGGGGGCGTTGCTCTTCAACCGCCCCGGCCCAGCGCGCACCGGGGAAACCGACTGCCGCCGAACGGGACAGCAGGGTACGACGGCGGGAGCCTCCCGCCGTCGTAACCCTGCGTTTGCTTACATCGGGTCAGGCCAGTTTCCGATGGCCGCGCGGACCGGGGCGGCAGGGCCGGGGGCATCGCCGGCGGCAGGTGCGCCGGGACGGGACGGGCCTTCAGCGTCGGGCGTTGCCGGGCCGACGGACACGGGTGAGGCTGGGCCGCCGGGGCCAGGCGCGACCCCGCTGGGCGGCGTGTGCACGGGTTCAGAGGCGGCTGCAAGCTCAGACCTCGGAAGATTCATAGGTACCCTCGCATATCGTCGGCCACTGAAAGCCGGAACCATGGGACTCGTGAACGATGTCCGTGCCGTCATGCGGGCGGGCTGGTGCAGCGCTGCAACCGGCCGGCCCAATTGGCGGCGTCGATCATCGTGGTGCCGGAGAAGCAGACCTGGATTTGCCACTCCGACAGCGACCGTGGCGGCCGTCCCAGCCCAGCGGTGCAGGCCCATCGTGCATGTCCCTGCCCTCACAACCACCCAATGCAATAACACTATGGCCGCCTAGCGGCAGAAGCATCCGTATCAATTACCCGAGTTTTTTCTACGCTGGCTACTTGTCCACTCGGGACCGGCACATCAGTCCAGAATGCGCTGGAAGAGTATGTGGTCCTGCCAGCGGCCGGCAATCCTGAGGTACGACGCGGCGTGGCCGATCTTCTCAAAGCCCGCGCGGGCCAGCACTTTCTGGGAGGCCGCGTTATGGACGAGAGTCCCGGCCTGGACCCGGTGCAGCCCGTAGCCGTCCCGTGCGGAGGGGAGCGCGAACGCCACGGCGGCGGAGGCGATTCCGCGGCCGTTGACCTCCCGGTCCACCCAGTAGCCCAGGTGTGCGCTGAGCAGCGGCCCGCGGACAATGCGGCTCAGGGTGATGTTTCCAACGATTCGGCCACTGCCGTCGACGAGAGCCCACGGGACCGACAGGCCGGAGTCGTACTGGGCGAGCCTGGTCTCGATTTCCTGGTGCTGGCCCGCCACCGTGAAAAAGTCCTCCGGCCTGACCGGCTCCCATGGGGCGAGGTGCTCACGGTTGCGCCGGTACGCCGCCGCCTGGGCGTCCGCATCAGAGGAATGCAGCAGTCTCACGCCGACGTCGCCAACCAGGGAATGCAGCATTGAAGTCACCGGGCGACTCTACTGACCGCACGAGGAGGCTTCAACCGGCGGGGCGGGCGGCAGGGCGGGCGGCGGCGGGATCCGCCGCCGTCCTCCGGCGTAACGCACGAAATATCTGCACCGGCGGCGCTGTTGGCCCGGACATGACAACAATTGGAATCATCGGTGCAGGACACATTGGCAGCCAGGTTGCGCGCAAGGCGGTGCAGCTCGGCTATGACGTGGTCATCAGCAACTCCAGGGGACCGGAAACCCTGGCGGAGCTGGTGGCGGAACTGGGGCCGCGGGCGCGCGCCGCGACGCCGGCCGAAGCGGCAGCGACGGGTGATTTCGCCGTCGTCACCGTCCCGCTCAGGAACTACCGGGACATCCCCGTGGAGCCACTGGCCGGCAAGGTCGTGATCGACACAAACAACTACTACTGGGAGCGCGACGGCCGCTTCCCGGCCCTGGACAGCGGCGAAGCCACCACGTCGGGGCTACTGCAGGAACACCTGCCCGCGTCGAAGGTGGCCAAGGGCTTCAACCACATCATGGCCAAGCAGATCACCACGGACGGCACCCCTGCGGGCACGCCCAACCGCAGGGCGCTGGCCACCGCCAGTGATTACGCGGAAGCGAGCGCCCTGGTGACGAAGCTCTATGACGAGTTCGGCTTCGATACCGTCAACATCGGCCCGCTGTCCGAAAGCTGGCGCGCGGAACGGGACCGCCCCGCCTACGTCGTGCGGCAGAACGCGGCCCAGCTGGCCGAGAACCTCGCCAAAGCGCCGCGCACCACCTGACGGCTGCCCATGCCGGGACACAAGAGGACGACGGCGGGAGGTTCCCGCCGTCGTCCTCTGGAGTTTCTCCGGATGTTGTCAGCTGCCGGTGACGTAGCTTCCCTCGGTGTCGTCCGGGTACCCGCCAGCGAGCGTGACATAGCGTCCCTGGACGCGGTTGCCGTTACCGTGGCCGCCACCGGGAGTGGTGATGTAGGACCCTTCGGTGCGCCCGGCACCGCGGTTGCCGCCGGGCGCCGCGTGGCTGGTCGGCGTCACGTAGCTGCCGCCGCGGGGTGTCCGAAGGATGGTTGCGGCGGCGGTTGCGGCGCTGCGGGGCGTGAATCGTTCGGTCTTCAAAGTCATGGTTTGTTCTCCTCGTTGGTGCCTGCGGTGTGGCAGGTAGGCGGTGGTTTTTGGGCAGGTGTCTCCGGGCCAGCGGGTCCGGGCAAGCGGCGTAGACGGCACGGCGGCATGAACCAGCGGACCCCTGAGGATCGGATGGTAAGGCGGGGGCCGCTGCGACGACGCAGTCGATGTCTCTGGTTTTCCGCGCGGCTCACACATGGAGTGTGGCGGTGGTTGTTACCCACCCGGCGCTTTGAGGAGGGCCGCCTTGGCGAGTCTGAAGCACTCGACCAGGCCGGCGGAGGCGGAAGGGATTCCGCGGATTGCCCGGGCTGGGCCCGGCAGCTCGCTATTGAGCTGGCATGACCAACTATACCCGTTATTTTGACTGACTCAAAATAACTGCCTACCTGCGGTTACGGAGGACGCGGCGGTGTCACATCCTGACGCTGAACTGCCGGAGGCGGCGACAGCGGGAGGTTCCGCCGTCGCCGCCCCCGGAAGGGCTAGCCCGTCACATGTTTTCCGTGCGGGGTTCTTCATCGGGTGCACTGTTCGGTTCTTCGCTGCGCTCCAGGACCTGCCACACGATCACCGATCCGGTGACGGCGGCCGCCAAAATACCGAGGACCAGCCACGCTGTCCTGGAGGCCCGCCCGCCCGACCGGAGTCGCTTCTCCGCGCGGCTAAATGCCTCCCGAGCGTGCACCTTGTTCGCGGCCCTGTTCATTCCTATCTCCACCTTCCGGGATCCTGCCTTTGGGCCAGCTCTGCGGGCCCTTGAAATTACCCAAATAATAACCGGAGAAGGGCAGCTTAGTCCGGAGCCGGCTCCAGATGTCGACAGTCACAGCCAAGGCGGGGGACGACGGCGGGAAGACACCGCCGTCGTCCCCTATGCTGGGGTGGTCCATCACTCAAGATGGCGTGGCAACCAGAGGGACACTGTTGGGGGACACTGTTGCGTTCGACATCTAATTGGCGGGACGATCCGCCTGCAGAGCGTTTGCCGATGACGGACGAGGACCTGCCGCCGGGTGTCCGACGCTCTGCCAGCGGGCGCATTCCGCAGTGGGCAATTGATGAGGCCATGGGGACAGCGGAGGGCGCCGCTCCATGGCGTTCCGAGGCAGCATTTCCTCCGCAGCCGCCAGGGCACGCTTCCCCTCAGATCTGGTATCCGCAGCCTGGTGGCAAAAGGCGTGGCGGAATAGGCGGTGGCAGGAAGTGGGCCATCGCTGCGGGCATTGCACTGCTCGCCAGCCTCTACTCCGTTCCCGCTGTGTTCGAACGTTTCGTGCTCCCGGCGGTCCTGCCCTACCTTCCGGGAGCTCCCGTGCCGCCGCCCGGGTTCGAGGCATCGGACACCCCGCTGGGGCACCCGCCGGGCGGCACCGGCTCCAAGGCCTACGCGCTGCAGGAATCTCCCGACCCCGGCCAGCCGTTCGCCGCCTATGATCCCTGCCGTCCGGTGCATTACGTGGTCCGTCCCTACAATGCGCCGCCGGGCGCCGACCAGCTCATGGAACAGGCCGTCGCCAAGGTTTCGGCTGCCACCGGTCTGCGGTTCGTCTTCGACGGCTACACGTCGGAGGCTCCCCGCGACGAACGGGAGAGCTACCAGCCGGACCGTTACGGCAAGAGGTGGGCGCCGGTCCTCATCGCGTGGTCCACGCCCCAGGAGAGTCCGGACCTGGCCGGGGACGTGGACGGCCTGGGCGGCAGCTCGTACGCGTACACCACCGGGCGCCCTTACGTCCTCGTGGCCGGGCAGGTGGCACTGGACGCTCCCGATCTGACCGAGATGATGCACTGGCCGGACGGACCGGACTATGTGCGCGCAGTGATCATGCATGAACTCGGCCATGTGGTGGGACTGGACCATGTGGACGATCCGACCCAGCTGATGCACCCTGAGGGCACCGACGTCACGGAGTTCGCCGCCGGCGACCTCGCCGGCCTGGCGCTGCTCGGCACGGGTCAGTGCGTCCCGGAGCTGTGACGGAACCGGCCCACGTTGTTTCCGGCAGTGCGGCTATGAAAATATGCCTCATGCGCGCCATGCAGAATTCCAGCCGATTGCAAGATGTCCGGTACGACCTCCGGGGCCCGGTGCAGCATGCCGCGAAGAAGCTGGAAGCGGAGGGCCACAGCATCCTGCGCATGAACCTCGGCGATCCGGCGCCGTTCGGGCTGCACGCCCCCGAGTCCATCGTGGTGGACATGATCCACCATCTGCGCGAGGCGCAGGGGTACAGCGACTCCAAGGGCATCTTCTCCGCCCGGACCGCCATCTCGCAGTACTACCAGACCAAGGGCCTGATGCAGATCGGCGTCGAGGATATCTTCATCGGCAACGGGGTCAGCGAGCTGATCTCCATGACCCTCCAGGCCTTCCTGGAAAACGGCGACGAGGTGCTGATCCCCTCGCCCGATTACCCGCTCTGGACGGCAGCGACGGTCCTCAGCGGCGGCGAAGCCGTGCACTACGCCTGCGACGAGCAGAACAACTGGTGGCCGGACATGGCCGACGTCGAGACGAAGATCACCGACCGCACCCGTGCCATCGTCATCATCAACCCCAACAACCCGACCGGGGCCGTCTATCCGCGCCACATCCTGGCCGGGTTCGTCGAAATCGCCCGGCGGCACGATCTGGTGCTGTTCTCCGATGAGATCTACGAAAAAATCACGTTTGAGGACGCCCTCCACATCCACACCGCCTCCGTGGCCGGCGACCTGCCCGTGCTGACCTTCTCGGGCCTGTCCAAGGCCTACCGGATGCCTGGCTACCGGGCCGGCTGGGTTGCCGTCACCGGACAGCGCTCGGCCACCGCGGCGTACCGGGAATCCCTCGAACTGCTGGCCTCGCTCCGGCTCTGCCCGAACGTTCCGGCACAGCACGCCATCCAGACGTCACTGGGCGGCTACCAGAGCATCGAAGACCTGATCAAACCCGGCGGCCGGCTGCGCGAACAGCGCGACCTCGCATTGCGGCTGCTCAATGAGATTCCGGGAATCACCTGCGTGCCCGCGGCCGGGGCGATGTACCTGTTCCCGAAGATGGACCCGGAGATGTACCCCTTCGCGGACGATGAGCAGTTCGTGCTTGACCTGCTGCAGGAGCAGAAGATCCTGGTCTCCCACGGCTCGGCGTTCCACTGGCCCTCCCCCGATCACTTCAGGTTCGTCATCCTGCCGCCCGTGGACGAAATCCGGGAGGCCGTACGCCGCATCGCCACCTTCCTGGCCGCCTACCGCGCCCGGGGGGGCCGCACCCGCGCCGCGTAGCCCGCGCCGGTCCTGCCGGACCTGTCACCCCAATAGATTCAGGGCCCCGGAGCGGAACGCCGATTCCCGGACGCTCGGGTTCGTATGTTGAGATGGACATCTCAACATACGGATCCTCGCTTTAGACTCCGGATTATGAGTAATAGCGAGTCGGACTTGCAGCCGTTTGTTGACTGGACCTGGTGCGCGGGCAACTTGGGGCGGTTCGTTCTGGTGGATACCCGCTGGTATCTGGATGGGACCTCGGGAAGGGACGCCTACAACGCTGGTCATATCCCGGATGCCGTCTTCGTCGACATGGATCGGTGGCTCTCGGGGGCGGCTTCGAAGAAAGCCGGGAGGAACCCGCTGCCCGATCCTGAAGTGTTTGCCCAGGGGATGCAGGAAGCCGGAATCAGTGACTCTGACGTCGTGATCGCCTATGACGACGCAGGTGGAGTCATCGCGGCCCGAATGGTGTGGATGCTCCGATCGACGGGCCGCAGCGCCGCGATCCTGAACGGCGGCATCGCCAGTTACCCGGGAGAGCTCGCTACCGAGTCCCGGCAAAGGCTGGAAGGAGACTTCTCAGCCCAGGTCTGGCCTGAAAGCCTGCTTGCCGGTATCGCCGAGGCGTCTTCCGATCAATTCAGGGTCGTGGACGCGAGGAATCGTGACCGCTTCGAGGGGCGCCGAGACCCTGTTGACCCCCGCCCAGGGCACATACCCGGCGCCGTAAATGTCCCCTGCCGCGAGAACCTCGACTCCTCGGGAAGACTGATCCCAGAGGAACAGCTACGCGAGAATTTCGAGCGGGCCGGCATCGTCTCCGCCCAGAACACCATTGCATATTGCGGATCCGGAGTGACCGCCTGCCACAACCTGCTGGTTCTGGAGCAACTCGGAAAAGGCAAAGGCAGACTGTTCGTCGGCGGCTGGTCCCAGTATGGACACGCCACGGACAGGCCTGTCGAAACCGTCTAACCTGGCATCTTCCCGCGGCTGGCTGGCGTGCTGACCGCCGGTCCGGGCACCTCCCCAACGCAGAACGGACGACGGCGGGAACCTCCCGCCGTCGTCCGCTTCCGTTCGCCGCTCAGGGGCCGAATCAGCCGATCGGCTCGGGCATCTGCTCCACCACATACTGGGCATCCACCGAGGCGCCCGTGACGGGATCTGTCATCTCGACCTTCCAGCTGCGGGCGAACTGGTTCACGCCGTGGGTCATGGCCACCGTGCCGGAAATAAGGACGGTTCCGGGCGCGTTCAGCCCGCGTTCCGTGAGGACGTCCAGCCAGTAGTCCGGGGTCAGCAGGGCGGCCAGCGAGCTGTCCTGGATCAGGGTGTCGGCGGTGTCGCCCTCCCCCACCCAGCCCTTCAGCGTGATCTGGTCCAGATGGTCCCGCACGTCGTCCAGGCGCCAGGCCTTCCGCCCCAGCACATCCGGGCTGGCATTCTTGCTCCAGGCCACGCCGTGGACCTCCAGTTCGCGGTCCGTATGGTCGCAGGCGACGGTGAGCAGCACGCCGTCGTCGGTGATCACCATCGCCCACTCGGCCTCGCCGGAAGTTCGTCCATGCTGCACGCTCACTTCCGATACCTGCTGGGCCAGATAGGGGGACACTGGATATAGGGCCGGCGTGGTGGTGGGACCGGGAACGCCAAGTTCAGCCAGTTCGGCAATGTGGGCTTGCACTTCATCCTGCTCCCGCCCTGCGTAGCCCGCGTTCAGGAGGCGCTTCACCTGTACGTCCTTGGTGCTGCCGTCGGGAAGTTCGAAGCTCAGAGTCGTCATGGTGGATCCATCCTTTTGCTGAAAAATTACAAACCGGAAACCTGAAACAGTCGCCAATGTACATCCAGTATGCGTAATGTATACATTTAACGCCAGCGTGACAGGCGTCACCATAAAAGACTCGTGGAGGACAACACCATGGCAAACGTCCCAGTTCCGGCTTCCGGCACTACGCCGCATCCGGACAAGCCGATTCATCCCAAGGGCCTGTTCAAGGCCTTCGCCGCCAGCCTCACGGGCACCGCGCTCGAGTGGTACGACTTCGCCGTCTACTCGGCGGCGGCCGCCGTCGTATTTCCCGTCGTCTTCTTCCCGTCATCCGATCCCCTGACCGGCACCATCCTGGCCTTCTCCACCTACGCGGTGGGCTACGTTTCCCGCCCGGTCGGCGGCATCATCTTCGGCCGGCTCGGGGACCGCATCGGCCGCAAGAAGGTCCTGGTGGCCACCCTGATGATCATCGGTGTGGCCACCGTGCTCATCGGCGTGCTGCCCGGCTACGCGAGCATCGGCATCGCCGCCCCCATCATCCTGGTCCTGCTGCGGTTCGGCCAGGGCGTGGGCGTGGGCGGCGAATGGGGCGGCGCCGTCCTGCTCTCCAGCGAATACGGCGATCCCCACCGGCGCGGCTTCTGGGCCTCTGCGGCCCAGGTGGGTCCGCCGGCAGGCAACCTGCTGGCAAACGGCGCCCTGGCGGTCCTCACGCTGGCACTGACCGAGGAGCAGTTCCTCTCCTTCGGCTGGCGCATCGCGTTCCTGGTATCGGCCCTGCTGGTCGGATTCGGCCTCTGGATCAGGCTCCGGCTCGAAGACACTCCCATCTTCAAGGCCATCCAGGCCCACGGCGAGCAGCCCCACGCCCCGGTCCAGGAGGTCTTCCGCAAAGAGCTCCGTCCGCTGATCGCGGCCATCCTGTGCCGCGTGGGACCGGATGTGCTCTACGCGCTGTTCACCGTCTTCACCCTCACCTACGGCATCCAGACCCTCGGCTACGAACGCAACCAGGTGCTCACCGCCGTCCTGGTCGGCTCCGCGTTCCAGCTGTTCATGATCCCGCTGGCAGGCGCCGTCTCCGACCGCTTCAACCGCCGCCGCGTCTACGGCATCGGCGCCGTGGCGGGCGCCGTCTGGACGTTCATCTTCTTCGGCGTCCTGGGCGGCAACAACGAACCGATGCTGATCGTGGGCATCGTGCTCGGCCTCATGGCCCACTCCTTCATGTACGGCCCCCAGGCCGCCTTCATCGTGGAGCAGTTCTCGCCGCGGCTCCGCTCCACCGGCAGCTCACTGGCCTACACGTTCGCCGGCGTAATCGGCGGTGCCATCGCCCCACTGATGTTCACGCTCCTGCTGTCCCAGTTCGGCACCTGGATTCCGGTGGCCATCTACGTCGCCGTGGCCGCCGCCGTCACCCTGGTGGGGCTGGCCCTTGGCCGGGACAACGACACCGTAGAGGACGCGGACTACCGCCTGCTGCTGGAAGGAACCGCCGCAGCACCCCAGCCGTCCGGCGCCGCAGATTCCAAGTGAGCGGGACCTAGGTGCGGAGCAGGATGTCGCGGGTAACGGCCAGATGATGGTCGATGGCCTTCTGCGCCTCCGCCGCGTCTCCGGACACCAGGGCATCGAGGATGTCCTGGTGTTCGGCGCACACCTCCCCGCGCCGGCCGCCGGTGCGGAACAGCGCGGATACGCCCACCAGGATCTGCCGCACATGGAGCTTGCTGTAGGTGCGGGAGATGAGTTCGTTTCCCGCAGCATCAATGAGCTGCTGGTGGAAGAGGGTATCCAGGCGGATGAACTCCCGCGCTGCGTCCGGGCTCAGGGTTTCCGGAAGCTTGGACTGCTGGTCCAGGGTCTCCTGCATCGTCTCGGCCGGGACCCTGCGCTGCTCGATGACCAGGCGGGCGGCGTGGCTTTCGAGGACTCCGCGCAGTTCCATGAGCTCGGACATTTCCCGGCCGGTTATGGGGGGAACATAGGCTCCGCGCTGCGGAATCAGTTCCACCAGGCCGTCCGAGACGAGCAGCAGGAGCGCCTCCCGGACCGGAGTGCGCGAGACGCCGATCTCGGCAGCCAGTTCCTGCTCGTTCAGGAACTTCCCCTGCACCTCCGGGTCAATCAGGATGTTTTCGCGCAGGTACGCGTACGCCTTCTCGCGGCCGGACGCCGCCGTCCCCGAACTTTTTCGCATACATTATGTATACAACAGACTGGAGTAATTCCATGCGTTTAGCAGTGGCCCAAATCATCACCGGAGCCGATCCGGCCGCCAACCTGGAGCTGATTCGAGAATACGCCACGCGCGCCAAAGCCGCCGGAGCCGAGCTGGCCGTATTCCCGGAAGCGGCGATGCGCGCCTTCGGCAACAGTCTGGCGGACATCGCCGAGCCGCTGGACGGACCGTGGGCAACTGCCGTCCGCAGCATCGCCGGCGAGCTGGACATCGCCATCGTGGCGGGGATGTTCACCCCGGGCGACGGCGGCCGTGTGCGGAACACCCTGCTGGTCACCGGCCCGGGCATCGAAACGTCCTACGACAAGATCCACCTCTTTGATGCCTTCGGTTTCGCCGAGTCCGATTCGGTAGATGCCGGCACGTCACCGGTGACCTTTGAACTCAACGGCACGGTGATTGGCCTCGCCACCTGTTACGACGTGCGCTTCCCCGGCCTTTTCACGGCCAACGCCCAAGCCGGGGCCCAGGTCAACATCGTCTGCGCCTCGTGGGGCGCCGGCGAAGGAAAGGCTGAGCAGTGGGACCTGCTGGTCCGGGCCCGTGCCGTGGACAGCACCACGTTTGTGGTGGCCTGCGGCCAGGGCGATCCCGCCAGCATCGGCCTGCCGTCCGCAGGTGCCGCCCCCACCGGGATCGGCCACAGCGCCGTGATCTCCCCGCTCGGCTCCCCGCTGGTTACTTTGGGCGGCGAGCCCGAGCTGGCCGTGATCGACATCGACCCGGCCGTCATTGCGGAAGTTCGCGGAAAACTCCCGGTGCTCGCGAACGCCAGGAGCTTCTAGGCCGGAGGCACACGCAGCAAGCGGACGACGGCGGGAGGTCCCGCCGTCGTCCGCTTGCCTTCCGCGTTCCTACCGCAGGTTCGCCGTGCCGGTCAGGCGCGGGAATGTTCGGCGATCAGGGCGTCGATCTGGCCGGCGGCTTCCTTCATGCCGTCCTCCATGCCCATCTCGATCATCTTGCCCATCTGTTCCTCGGATTCGAACGTGGACAGGACGGTCATCCGGGTGCGGCCGCCGAGGTCCTCAAGCGTGACGGTCGCATGCGTGGTGCCCATGGCCTCGACCGGAGCGCCGTCGTCGTCGGCGAAACCGTCGTCAAATTCGAGGCGGCGCGGAGCCTCGATGGCGGTGATGCGCCACCAGCCGCCGGCCTTCTCGCCCTCGGGGCCGGTCATGTAGTAGCTGGCCTCTCCGCCCGGGGTGAATTCGTGTTTCACGAACGTGGCCGGCCAGGTGGGCGGGCCCCACCAGCGCTCAAGCTGCCGCGGGTCTTCCCAGACCTGCCAGACCCGCTCGACGTCGGCGTCGAACTCGGCCACAAGGGTGAAGCTGAGCGTCTCTGCGCTCTTCGTGGAACTGATAACCGTCATTGCCGGACCCTTCCTATTCTTCAGCGAGGATGTCTGCGATCCGCTCGGCGCGCTGCCGCCAGATCGCCTCGTACTCGTCAAGCAGCCGCCGGGCTTTCTGCAGTCCTTCACGGCTGCCCCGCACGATCTGCTCCCTTCCGCGCTTTTCCTTGGTGACCAGGGAAGCGCGCTCCAACACCGCCACGTGCTTCTGGACGGCGGCAAAACTCATGGCGTAGAGGGACGCCAGGCCGGACACCGAATACTCCTCCACCGCCACCCGGCGCATGATGTCCCGCCGGGTGGTGTCCGCGAACGCCTGGAAGAGGCGGTCGAGTTCGGCATCGCTAAGCTGATCTACAACCATTTGGTTGTAGATTATGGCCGCGCGGGAAGGGTGTCAATCCCCGCCCGCCCGTAACTGGTGCGCATTGGTTCCGGGACCGAAAACGGAGGGCTGGTTTTAGGCTGGGATCCATACATTCCGGGATTTACTGTCGATAGCATTGGGTGACCGGACAGAGCCGTCCGGACGGGTATCAACGCAAGGAAGCCCATGGCCGCAGCTACAGTGGACGACATCCTGTCGGATCTCCCTCTGGGTTTCGCCAGCCTCATTCTTCGACCGGACCGCGCCGAAACGCCTATCGAACGCTTTCTGATCGTTGACGCCGACGACGAGACGTCCGACGGCGGGGCCGCGTTTGTCCTGCTCATCGGGGTCCGCGGACGCTCCGCTTTGCCGGCGCTGCGGCGCCTTCTGAAAAACCCTCCGCTGGTGCTGGCCGTCAAGGGCGGCCCCGGCGAACTGGGGGAAGCCGAAGAGCTGCTCCGGGCTGCCGGAACCGGTCTCCTGCTGGTGGATCCGGCCGCGGACTGGGACCGGCTGCTGTCCATCGCCAAGGACCGGATCACGCCGCGCAGCTACCAGAGCGAAGTCCTGACGCTGCTGGAGGAGGACCTGTTCGCCATCGCGCAGACCACGGCCCGCCTGACCTCGAGCCATGTGGTGATCGAGGATGCCGCCAACAAGGTCCTGGCCTACTCCACGGTGACGAATGACATCGACGAGCTCCGCAAGGCATCGATCCTTGCGCGCCGCGGTCCGCGGAAATACGAGCTGCTCCTCAAGGATCTTGGCGCCTACCGCGAACTGCACCGGACCCGCCTGCCGGTCAGGGTTCCGGCCCGGCCGCAGGACGGGCTGAGGGAGCGCGTCGCCATCACCCTGTTCGCCGGCGACCGCATCATGGGGTACATCTGGCTGCAGGAAACCGGGGACGGCTTCGGCGCGGACGTCGACTACGTCCTGACCGGATCGGCCGCTCGGGTGTCAGCCGAGCTGATCCGCCACCGCAACCAGCAGTCGGTGCACATGCGCCAGGACCGCATTGCGCGGATCCTTTCGGGCCCGGCGGAGGCCGCCGCAAGTGCGCATAGCGAGAAGATCCCCGCGGACCGTCCTTCGGCACTGATCCTGCTGGGAATGTCTGCCGCTGAGGCCCAGCACGACGATGCGGCCCTCAAACATGGTGAGCTCGCCAACCTGGCGTCAATCCATGCGGCAGCCTACAAACCGTCAGCCATAGTGGGGCAGTTCAACGGCGACACCGCCGTCATCATCCCGGCGCTCCAGTCCGCCAACGCCGAGGCCGGAATTCGTAGCCTCGCCGAAGCGATCGTCCGGGACGCCGGGAGGCATCTGGGTGTCAGTCCTTTCGCCGCAGTGGGACCAATCGCCCCGGATCTGCTCTCGATTCATTCCGTGACCGCCAAAACGGAGGCACTGCTCGGCAGCATGCGGCGGTCAGGCACCGCTGCCGTGGCCACCGTGGACGACTTCGAGGTGGACATCCTCCTTCACGAAGCACTTCAGAGCTTCACCGCCTCGGCTTTTCGCCACCGCAGCCTCTGGGCCCTCCTCCGCGACGACGGCGAACTGGCCGAAACCCTGCTGGCGTATTTCGAGGCGTCGCTGGATGTGGCCGAATGCTCAAAGCGGATGAAACTGCACAAGAACACCGTCTACTACCGGATCAGCAAGGCCAGCCGCGTTACCGGCCTGAACTTCAGCGATCTCCACCACTCATTGGTCGCCCTCCTTCATATCCAGGAGTGGGCCGGCAAGCATAAGGAGCACCTGGGCAAGAAATGATGACAGCACTCGATTCGCCGCCTCTTAACCTGGTCCTGGACGAGATCGTCCGCAACCACCGGCCCCGAAGTGAAGCAGGATCAGTTCCCGCCAGCATCCCGCACCTGTCAGCGCCGCCGTTCGACCGTTTCGGGATTGCGGTGGCCACCACGTCCGGGGACGTGTTCAGTTCCGGCGACGCCGACCTGCCCTTCTCGATCCAGAGCATCTCGAAGGTCTTCACCCTGGCCATGGCGCTCCGCGCCGACGACCCCGGTGCGCTCTGGACCCGCGTACTTCGTGAGCCGTCAGGGACATCGTTCAACTCCCTGGTGCAGCTTGAAGTGGAGCACGGGATCCCCCGGAACCCGTTCATCAACTCGGGTGCCCTGGTGGTGACCGACCACGTGATGGGGAAGTTCGCTGACTCTGCAGGGCATGTCCTGCGGTTCCTCCGCGGGCAGGCGGGGCAGCTCAGTGGCCAGGGACCGTTCATCGATGAGGTGGCGGCGGAGAACGAGCTGGCCAACAGCAGCCGCAATCTGGCCCTGGCCCACTTCCTGAAGAACTTCGGCAACCTGCACCGGCCCGCCGAGGCCGTGGTGGAGAACTACGTCCGGCAGTGCTCCATCATGATGAGCTGCGTCGAGGTGGCGAAGGCCGGCCTGTTCCTTGCCAGCGGCGGCCACGGAGCAAACGGCCCTGTCGTCTCCCGGAGCGAGGCCAAGCGCATCGGGTCCATCATGCTCACCTGCGGTATGTACGACGCCGCCGGTGAGTTCGCCTACCGCGTCGGCCTTCCCGGCAAAAGCGGTGTGGGCGGCGGAATCCTGGTAATCGTCCCCGGCGAGTGCTCCATCTGCGTCTGGAGCCCGCGGCTGGACGCCAAGGGCAATTCCCTGGCGGGCTCGGCGGCCCTCGCTGATCTGTCCGACCGCACCGGATGGTCTGTTTTCTAGATCCGGTCCCCGCACTTTCCTGTTCCACCCCAGTTAGATCTTCAACCGGTCGAAAGGATCACCCATGTCCAACAACCCCAATGACGAGGTTGCCCAGCACGAGGCCGACGGCGGCCACGCCCACGCTTCGGATTCCCTCCTTCACGCCGAAGACAAGGGCTATCACAAGAGCCTGAAACCGCGGCAGATCCAGATGATCGCGATCGGCGGCGCCATCGGCACCGGCCTGTTCCTCGGCGCCGGCGGCCGGCTCAACGCCGCCGGCCCCTCCCTCGTCATCGCCTACGCCGTCTGCGGCTTCTTCGCCTTCCTGATCCTCCGCGCCCTCGGCGAACTCATCCTGCACCGCCCGTCATCCGGCTCGTTCGTCTCCTACGCCCGGGAATTCTTCGGCGAGAAGGCCGCCTTCGTCGCCGGCTGGTTCTACTGGATCAACTGGGCCACCACCACCATCGTGGACATCACCGCCGCCGCCCTCTACATGAACTTCTTCGGCAAATACGTCCCCTGGATGGCCGACGTCCCGCAATGGGCCTGGGCCCTGACCGCCCTGATCGTCGTCCTGGGCCTGAACCTCGTCTCCGTAAAGGTCTTCGGCGAAATGGAATTCTGGTTCGCCATCATCAAAGTCGCCGCCCTCGTCGCGTTCCTCCTCATAGGCACCTACTTCGTCATCTTCGGCACCCCCGTGGACGGCCAGGAAGTCGGCCTCAGCCTCATCACCGACAACGGCGGGATCTTCCCCAACGGCATCCTGCCCATGATCATCCTGATGCAGGGCGTGCTCTTCGCCTACGCCTCCATCGAACTGGTCGGCACCGCCGCCGGCGAAACCGAAAACCCCGAAAAGATCATGCCCAAGGCCATCAACTCCGTGGTCTTCCGCATCGCCGTGTTCTACGTCGGCTCCGTCATCCTCCTGGCCCTGCTGCTGCCCTACACCACCTACCAGAAGGGCGTCAGCCCCTTCGTGACCTTCTTCGGCTCCATCGGCATCCAGGGCGTGGACGTCATCATGAACCTCGTCGTCCTCACCGCCGCCCTGTCCTCCCTCAACGCCGGCCTCTACTCCACCGGCCGGATCCTGCGCTCCATGTCCGTCGCCGGCTCCGCCCCCAAGTTCGCCCAGCGCATGAACAAAGCCGGCGTCCCCTACGGCGGCATCGCCATCACCGCCGGCGTCTCCCTCCTCGGCGTCCCGCTGAACTACCTCGTCCCCACCCAGGCCTTCGAAATCGTCCTCAACGTCGCCTCCGTCGGCATCATCGTCACCTGGGCCACCATCGTCCTGTGCCAGATGCAGCTCAAACGCTGGGCCGACAAAGGCTGGCTCAAACGCCCCACCTTCCGGATGATCGGCGCCCCCTACACCGGCTACCTCTCCCTGCTCTTCCTCGTCGGCGTCCTCGTCATGGTCTTCATCGACTCCCCGCTCACCCTGCTCGTGACCCTCGTCGCCTGCGCCCTCATGGTCGCCGGCTGGTACGCCTGCCGCAAACGCATCCACGAAATCGCCGAAACCCGCGACGGCTACACCGGTGCCGCGCCGGTGGTGGCCAACCGGACTCCCATCCGGTAGCAAGTCGCGCCACCGCCCCGGTTTCCACAGTCCCCAGACCCAACAACAACCGACGAAAGACCGCCATGAACCGACACGACCTGCTGCGCCCCCAACCCGACCGGGCGCCAACGGAAAACCAGCCGATTGACAGCTGCGAGGACGGCTGCTTCTTCTGCACCGGACCGGAAACCGACTAGGCGCCACCGGCGCCTCCACCCAACACACGTAAACCCACACCCAACCCAAGAAGACAAATAGTGATGACAACGGAGTCCGCATCCACCATGACCACAACCCACACGCAACCGTTCGAAGGCCACATCCCCAACCACTCCGCGGCACAAGCCCTCCCACCGGCCGCGCCGTCCGGCACGGACGGCGCGCGCGGCCCGGGCGGCGGCAGCACACTGAAATCCGCCGGGCACGTGATTGTTGACGCCCTGGTGGCCCACGGAGTGGACCGCGCCTACGTGGTCCCCGGCGAGAGCTTCCTGGACGTGCTGGACGGGCTGCACGGTTCGGACATCGACACCGTGGTCTGCCGGCACGAGGGCGGGGCCGCCTACATGGCTGAGGCCGACGGCAAAATGAACCAGCGGCCGGGCGTTGCCATGGTCACGCGCGGCCCGGGTGCGGCCAACGCCCACGTTGGCCTGCACACCGCCTGGCAGGACTCCACGCCCATGCTGCTCTTCGTCGGGCTGATCCCCTTTGCGCACCGCGACCGCGAAGCATTCCAGGAATTCGATATCAAGGCCTGGTTCGACACCGGGGCCAAGCGCGTCATGGTGCTCGATCACGCCGAGCGCGCCTCCGAGATTGTTGCGGAAGCCATGTTCGCGGCCATGAGCGGACGGCCGGGGCCGGTCGTTGTCGGCCTGCCGGAAGACATCATCCGCCAGCAGGTTGATCCGGCCCTGCACCCAGCCATCCCTGTGGCGGCGGGCGGCATGAGCACCACGGACGCCGAGGCACTCGCCGCCGCCCTTGCACTCTCCAAGAAGCCACTTTTCGTCACCGGCGGCAACGACTGGACCCAGGAAGCGGCCAGCCAGCTCACCGAATGGCTGGAAAGGCACCACATCCCGGCCGCCGCGGAATGGCGAACCCAGGGAACGGTCTCCTTCGACTCCCCGTCCTACGTTGGTCCGATCGGCTACGGCCGCCCCCGCCCCACCTACGACCTGCTGGAGGAGACCGACCTCCTCGTTTTCGTCGGCACCGTCCCGGGGGACGTGATCACGGACGGATTTGTCTGCCGGCAGGACTGGAACAAGAAGAACTTCCTCGTCACCATTGACCCCTCGCTGCGCGGCCGCTCCGGCCCGGTCTCCCGGCAGATCCTGGCGAAACCGGACGCATTCGTCCGGGATCTCGCCGGCATCAAGCTGCCCGTGAAGGAGGAGTGGAAGGCGTGGACGGGCAGGATGCGCGCCGAGCAGGCGTCCTTCGCCGCACTGCCGCCGGCCACACCGGGTGAGGGACCTGCACGGATGGACACGCTGATGGCGAACCTCGTCCCGCGACTGCCCGAGGACGCCATGGTGACCTTCGGGGCGGGCGAGCACACCAACTGGGCGCACCGGTATTTTCCCACCCGGTGCTACGCCTCGATGATCAGCGCCAGAAACGGTTCCATGGGCTACTCCGTGCCCTCGGCCATCGCCGCATCACTGGCCAGCCCGCAGCGCCGGGTGGTCACCATCGCCGGCGACGGGGAATTCCTCATGAACGGCCAGGAGCTGGCCACCGCGGCCCAATACGGCGCCACCCCGCTGATCATCGTGATGGACAACCAGGAGTACGGCACCATCCGCACCCATCAGGAACGCCACTACCCGTCCCGCGTCTCCGGCACGCAGTTGAAGAACCCCGACTTCGGCCTCATGGCCCGGGCCTTCGGCGGCTTCGGCGTCACGGTCACGCAGGACAAGGACGTGCCGGCGGCCCTCGACGCCGCGCTCGAGGCCATCGATCGGAACGGGGTGTTTGCCCTGATCCACCTCATCGTCGAACAACGGGTCAAGGCGTACTGACTGTCCAAGTGGCACGGCGGACCCGCGAAAGGGTGGCTCCCATGGGGGCCCTCCAGCACGTTGTGATCAGTCTCACCTGCAATGAACGCAAATCCGCTTGAGACGCAATCGCCCCGCCGGGCATCATGGAATGGACGGCCGAGCGGCCGAGAAGCAAAGTTAAACCCAACCTGGTGGACGCAACGAGGCCAAACCAGTGAGCTCAGCCGAGCTGCACTAGGTCTCCGAACGTTCACGGTTTGGACTGTTCCGGGCTCCGCGCCGATGCGGCGGCCCTTGACCGAATTAATGAATGAGGCACCGAATAATGACGTTCGAAACCACTGACTCCGTAACGCTGAAAATCTGGGACCGGTCTGCGATTGACCACACACTGGAGGCAGCCGTACACGACCTCTCCACCCGGGCCAACGCCCCAAAGCACAGCATCGCGGTCACCTGCAGCGGACCGAACACGTTTACGGTCAGCCTGAGCCGCTAGGACCAGAAGCGCTAGAAAACGCAAACGGACGACGGCGGGAGGTTCCCGCCGTCGTCCGCTGCGTTTGCGGTGCTGCCTGGCCGGGCATCGCCCCTCCTGGTGTTGGTGAGAACACCCTCACCCTGGAACCGAAGTCCCCGGGGCACAATGGTTACCTATGGCTTGGGACGTGGAGGGCACATGACGGTTCGCAGCGCAGGCATCCTGCTGTACCGGCGGAGCGCAGAATCCCGGCTGGAGGTCTGGATTGCGCATATGGGCGGGCCGTTCTGGGCCCGCAAGGACACCCACGCCTGGTCCCTCCCCAAGGGCGAGTACATCGAGCCCGAGGATCCCCTGGCCGCCGCCTTGCGTGAATTTGCCGAGGAAATGGGCACGCCCGCACCGGCTGCCGACTACCTGCAGCTGGGGACCTTCCGGCAACCCTCAGGCAAGCTCATTACGGCCTTCGCCGCAGAGGCGGACTTCCAGCCCGAACAGATTGTGAGCAACACGTTTTCGCTGGAATGGCCGAAGGGATCGGGCGTGCTGCAGGACTACCCCGAGATCGATGACGCGAGGTGGTTTCCGGAAGCCGAAGCCCGCATGAAGCTGGTGAAGGGGCAAGTGCCGATCCTTGACGCGCTCATCGGGCACCTCGGTGAATAGGTGAACGGGCGGGGAACCGGACGCAGGACCAAAGTGGAACTCACGACGGCGGGGCCTCCCGCCGTCGTCGCCCGCCCGTCGTCGTTTCTAGCGTCCCCGCCCTGGCTCCGTGGCCGTGACGGTAAAGGAAGCGTTCAGCTTCACCGTTGCCGGCGAGCCGTCGGCCTTGATGATGTGGGCTTCGTAGGCGGCGCCCTCGGCGTCGGTCTCGACACGCTGGACCGTTGCCCCGGGATTTGCCGCGAGCACAGCCGCCCTGACCCTGGCTGCCGGGGTCCCGGTCAGCAGCTGCTCCGTGATCCCGTTGGCCTGGTGGCCGCCCTTGGCTGCCGTTGCAGCGGAGCGGCTGTCCGACTGGCTCGAGAATGACGCACTGACGGGTCCGCCCATGGCGAGATAGATGCTGCCGCCCGCGAGGCCGGCGACCAGAGCTGCGTTGACCACGCCTTTTTCAACCCTGTTCATGACTTGCTCCTGGCTTCCGCGGTCCAGCCGACTCGGAAATGCCTCCGCCTTGCAGACCGCTCGTTGATCGGGCCGTCGGATCCCGGCGCCGCCGATCCGGGGAGCGACAAGGCGGAGTCTACCCACGTGCATGCGCGGCTACCAGAGGCAATGACAAAGCGGCACCCTTGCTGCGGGATTCCGACGCAGCAAGAGGAGACAGACCAGTCTGTCTCCTCTTGCTGAAAATGACTCAGCGCTTCGTGGATGCCAGCTGGACGTGCTCGTTCAGTGATGCAGGTCCAGCGCTTCGAGGAGCCGTTTGACGGAGCCGCCGAGGTTCCACTCGGTGGCGAGGCGCTCGAGTTCGGCGCGCGAATCGCCCTCCACGGGGTGCATCTGCGCGCCGGCTTCCTCGAGCGTCGGCAGTTCGAGGTCGCGCACGATCTTCACGACGGTGGGCGCGACCTCGAGGTAGTCGGCGGCCGCAGCCAGCTTGGACCGCACGGATGCGGACAGCCCGCTTGCGGCATCCGTCGCGGCTTCCAGCAGCCCGTCGAGTGTGCCGTACTCCAACAGCAATGACGCGGCGGTCTTCTCGCCGATGCCGGCAACGCCAGGGAGCCCGTCGGAGGCGTCGCCGCGGAGCGTCGCGTAGTCGGCATACTGCTGGGGCAGCACGCGGTACTTGCCGACGACGACCGCGTCGGTGATGACTTCGAGGTTCTTCATGCCGCGCGCCGTGTAGATCACCCGCACTTGACGGTCGTCGTCGACAACCTGGAAGAGATCGCGGTCGCCGGTCACCACGTCGACCGGAAGCTCGGCGTGGCTGGCGTAGGTGCCGACGACGTCGTCGGCTTCGTGGTCGGCAGCTCCCACGATGGCGACGCCGGCGAGGTCGAGCACCCGGCGGATCATCGGAATCTGCGCCTCAAGTGCGTCCGGCACCACCTCCACGTCGGGGGCGCCGGCCACCACCTCCGCAACCCGGTGCGACTTGTAGGTAGGGATGAGGTCCACGCGCCACTGCGGCCGCCAATCGTCGTCCCAGCACGCAACGAGATGCGTCGCGCCGTAGTCGGTGGTCAGCCGCGCGATCATGTCCAGCAGTCCGCGGACGGCGTTCACCGGGGTGCCGTCAGCGCGGCGGATCGTGTCGGGTACGCCGTAGAAGGCGCGAAAGTACAGCGACGCAGTGTCCAGCAGCATCAGGCGGTGGGGCATAACCGATCCTGACACGGAATCGCGCGATTTCGCGCGAGCGGCACGGTCCCGTGCTTCGTCACCGGGCGGAACTGGAGGGAGGCTGGTGCCTGTTCAGTCGTCGCTTCCGTGGCCGCCGCTGCCGCCGTTCCGGAGGCCGCCCTTGTCGTCGCCGGGCGTGCTGACGACGCCACCGCCGGGAGCCGGGGTTGCGATGGTCCCGCCGCTGCCGGGTTGGGAGGTCACGGCGCCGCCGCTCCCCTGTGCGGGCGAGGGGGGAGCTGTCCTGGATGGCGCTGGTTTTGCGACGGTGGGTGTGCCACTACTTGCCTGGCCGGCCGGCTTCGGTGTCGCTTTGGGCCTGGCAGGAGTGTCGGCCGGGGCAGGAGTCTTGGTTGCGGAATCGTTTGGCAGCAGGATATTGCTGGCGTTGCCGAGGGTCGACGTGCTCGAACTGTTGAGCGTGTACGTGTTCGCGGCCAGGGCGGCAGAGCCGGTAATAAGGATCCCGGCAATTGACAGTGCCAGGGCTGCCTTGGATTTCATGGTTCAACTGTAGGGCAGCTATGGCCAAGATAGATGAAAAGGACATCCAAGATACGTCCAAGAGAACGGTCCTCCCGAGTTGCCGGGAGGACCGTTCGTGGGCTGGCTCTTGGTGCGTCAGGCTGGGATTAGTCGTCGCTGCCGTGGCCGCCGTGGCCGCCGCTGTCGTCTCCCGGTTCGGGCGCCTTCACAAGGCCGCCGTTGTCGTCGCGGGGCTCCGCACTGGATGCCGGAGCCGACCGGAGGCCGCCTTTGTCGTCGCCGGATTCCGCCGTGGCGCGAAGACCCCCTTTGTCGTCGCCCGGCTCTGCTGTGGTGCGGAGACCGCCTTCGTCGTCGCCTGGTTCGGCAGGACGGGAGGCCTGTTTGGCTGCTGCTGCTTTCTTGTCGTTGGCCTGCTTGTCGTCGCTGGCCTTGGTGGCTGCCTTCAGCGTTGCGCTGGGGCTGGCCTTGGCCGGCGCTACGGCAGGGTTTTTGGTGACGGAATCGTCCGTGAGGCGGACGTTCCCGGCGTCGTCGCTGACACCAGTGCCTGAGCTGGGCGTCTGGGAATTGGCCGCGAGGGCGGCGGACCCGGTGAGGAGGATGCCGGTGAGGGACAGTGCGAGGGCTGCTTTTGTTTTCATGGTTCAACCGTAGGAATTTGTTGGAAAAGGTAGGTCCAGAACAAATCCAAGAGTCATCCAAGCTTGGTGCGGCAAACATCGTGAGCTAGTTTGCGGGCCCCGCGGGGATCCACGGCTCGGCATCGCTCCGCGAGACGATGAGAAGACTCTCAGACAAGTCTCACGTGCGACTCAGACTGGGCGCTCATGATGGAAGCAGTTGGCAGGACTATTGCGTGAGGCTCAGAAAAGGAGTCGGAGATGCTTACCAAATTTCAGTCCCGCGAGAACGCTGCCGGTGACCGCGCACAGGATCTTGCCGAGTCAGGCTCCGGTACGCATGAGGCTACCGGCGGGACTATCCTTCGCGAGCAGATTATCGACATCATCCTGGACGTTCTCTCCGAATCCGCACCGGTGCGGCCCGAGGTACGCGCCGGTCTCCTGAAGCACCTCGCGGAAAATCCCGGGAACCCGGAAAGGGCGTTGCTGGATCACCTTCGCGACCCGGGCCTCAGGGAGACCCGGTAATCAGGCACGGTGCCCGCCGCGGTTTTCGGCGGGTGGGGTTTCGGCAAAAGCTTGCCGGGCCAGGCGCGCAAAGTCGGCAATGAGGACTGACAGGTCATCCTTCCACGAGGCAAGGAGCACCGATATCGGCGGCGCATCACGGACCACCTTGTAGACCACTCCCGGCCGTGGGTACTGTGCCGCGGTCGCCTCGGAGGACATGCCCATGGCCTTTCCCGTGGCGATGAGCGTGAGCCAATCGTCAACACCCTCGACATAGCGGACGGATGAAGGCTGGGCCTCCGGACCCCAAAGATTTTCCGCGGTGGTGCCGGTGCGGCTGTCGACGGCGATCGTCCGCTCCGCAAAGTCGGCCATGCGCAGGAACCGCCTGCGGGCCAGCGGATCCGTGGCGGCCACCGCGGCATAGCGGCGCTCCGTTCCAACCAGGGTTTCAGTGAAGCGCGGGTCATTGAGCTGCCGCCGGACCACCGCCAGATCGACTGATCCCCCGCCCAGGCCGGCCGTCGGGGAGCCCGACTGGACCCAGATGAGTTGAACTCCGGGGTTTGCCTCCTCCCAGCGGCGCTGCAGGGCTATGGTCCGGCCGCCCAGCGCGGACCAGGCGTACCCGACCCGCAGCTCGCTGGCTTGGGAAGTTCCCAGGCTGATGGCTGCGTCGGTGAAGGTCCGGGCCTCGTCGACGGCCACGAGAGACCGAAGATGGCGCAGCTCAAGATTCATACGGTCATCGTATAGAACAAGTAGCGGAGGCATTTATTGGTTTGAAAATTTTCCCCCACACTTTGGGGATATGGAGACTTACGCAGAGGACAGCTTCGGCCCGGACGGCCGTCAGGCAACCCAATCCCGGTCCCGAATTCTCGGCGGCCTGCTGACCATGACGGGCAGCGGCATCAGCAATCAGATCGGTGCGGGGATCGGAGCGCATGCTTTCCCAGCGCTTGGGCCGGCGGGGGTGGTCGCCGTGCGGCAACTCGTCGCCGCTGCCGTGCTCCTGCCGGCGGCCCGGCCACCCCTGCACCGCCTGACGTGGAAACAGTGGTGGCCGGCGCTCCTGCTGGGCGGAACGATCGCGCTCATGAACATCTGCCTCTACGTCGCGATTCAGCGCATCGGGCTGGGCCTGGCCGTCACCCTGGAGTTCCTCGGCCCGCTGGCAATCGCCCTCACGCGGTCCAAGTCCAAACTGGACGTGCTGTGTGCGGTGAGTGCCGGCGTCGGGGTTTACGTTCTTGTACTGCCAGGACCTTCCAGCGACTTTCCCGGCATTGGCATCGCGGTGGCCGGGGCCGCCTGCTGGGCGGCCTACATCATCCTGAACGGGGTGGTTGGCCAGCGGCTGCCAGGCCTACAGGGCCCGGCAGTTGCAACCATGGTCTCCCTGGTGTTCTACCTGCCGGTGGCCGCATATCTCCTCTCGGCGGGGTCGTTGACGGGTCCGGCGCTGTTGTTGTCCGTCCTCGCCGGAGTGCTCTGCTCTGTCATCCCCTACGCCGCGGACCTCAGTGCGCTCCGTCACGTGCGGCAGGCATTCTTCGGCGTGTATATGAGCATCAACCCCCTCCTCGCAGCCCTCTCAGGAATGATCGTGCTGGGGCAGATTCTCGCCTTGCATGAATGGCTGGGAATCGTGCTGATCGTCGCCACCAACGCGGCAGCCATTCTGCTGGCGGGACCTCGTCCATCGCCCGTGGTGAGGGCGGCCAGCGAGGCGCCGCCTGCGGGGCTGCACCTCTGAATTTGCTCTCTGGATCGCGTGCTTTTCGGCGAGTATTCTGGTGTCACATCGGACGGGGTGTGAGCTGCAGTGATGGCACGGAGAAGCCTGTTATCCCGGTTTCGCACGTTTCTGGCAAGGATGCTCGGATTCGTGCTCCTCAGCGGGATCTGCGGCGTCTTGGTGGCCGCGTTCCTGGTTCCGCAGATTGCCGCTGCCGGCACCGCCGTGAGCGGGTCGATCAGCTTCTTCAACGGCCTGCCCACCGAGCTTGCGGTGCAGCCGCCGGCGCAGACCACGAGGATGCTGGCGGCGGACGGGAAGGTCATCGCAACGTTCTATGAGGAAAACCGGGTGCGGATCCCGCTCAAGGACATGTCCCCTTACGTCAAGGATGCGATCGTCGCGATCGAGGACAGCCGCTTCTACGAGCACGGCGGCGTGGATGCGCAGGGCGTTCTCAGGGCACTAACCAGCAACCTCACCCAAGGAGAGAGGCAGGGTGCGTCTACCCTGACCCAGCAGTACGTCACCAACGTGGCCAATGAAGCCAGAATCTCCTCCGGCCGTGAGGATGAGGTGATCCTCAGCGGGCAGAAGAACATCGGTGACAAGCTGCGTGAGATGCGGCTGGCGATTGCCCTGGAGAGGAAATTCACCAAGGACCAGATCCTCGAGGGCTACCTCAATATCGTTTTCTTCAACCGCACTGCGTACGGCATCGAGGCCGCCGCCCAATACTTTTACAGCGTGCCGGCCAGCAAGCTCAACCTGCCCCAGGCTGCCCTGCTCGCCGGACTGGTGAACAGCCCCAGCTTCTACGACCCTGTGGCCAACCCGGAGAACTCCCTGGCACGGCGCAACCAGGTCTTGGACGCCATGCTCAGCCAAGGCAAGATCACCAAGAAGCAGCATGACGCCGCCGTCGCCACCGGTGTCGGGGTGAAAATCAGGCCCTCGAGGCAGGGCTGCGCCGCGGCAGCCATGGCACCGTATTTCTGCGACTACGTTTCCCATCTGATCCTCAACAACCCGGCTTTCGGCGCAGACACGGAAGCACGGGAACAGAGGCTGCGCCGCGGCGGGCTGACCATCACCACCACTTTGGACAGCCGGCTGCAGGCAGCGGCCCAGGCGCAGGTGAACGCCACGGCAGGGGCAAACCCGGACAAATGGGGCGCCTCGCTGGTCACGGTCCAGCCCCTGACAGGCAGGGTCTTGGCGATGGCGCAGAACACGGTTTTCCTGGCGCAGCGCGGGAAGTTCGACTCGCAGCTGAACTTCAATGTGGACGCCAAGGACCCCAACGGCAATGACCTCAACGGCGCCGGCGGATTCCAGCCCGGATCGACGATGAAACCGTTCACGTTCGCCGAATGGCTGCATCAGGCGCGGGCCATGACCGAGGTGGTGGATGCTTCGCGGCGCGAGTACCCGCTGGGATTCCGCTGGCGGTCCTCCTGCGGGAAAGTGATCGGCGGCTACAGCACCAAGCAGCGCAGGGCCGGCCTGGAAGTAGCCGATGACCTGCAGAACGCCTCCCCCGGCTACTACCGGAAGATGCCGGCCGATTACGGCCTCTACAACTCCATCAACACGGCAACGTTTGCCGAGGCGGCACAGCTGGACTTCTGCGGGATCCAGAACATGGTCAACAGCGTGGGCCTGCGCAGCGGTTTGGACGGCACTCCCATCAGCATGCACCAGCTGGGGAACCTGCTGGGCGGCACTAGCGTGTCCCCGATGTCCATGGCTGCCGCCTTCGCCACCTTCGCCGCCGACGGCCGGTACTGCGCGCCGATTGCGATCCTGCGGGTGGCCGACTTCGCCGGACGGGCGCTCCCACACCAGGACCCCGACTGCCGCGACGCCGTGGACCCGAACGTGGCCCGGGGCGTGAACAAGGCGCTGCAGGACATGCTCAACAAGGGCTCCGGGGTCTATATCAACCCCAAGGTCCAGAGCCGCGTACCGGTGGCCGCCAAGACCGGCACCAACAACAGCAACAGCGCCACGTGGGTGCTCGGCTACACCACGGGCCTGGCCACCGCCTCCTTCTTCGGGGACGCCCTTGAAGGCCAGCAGCGCCCCGGCAAGAACCTCACCGTCAACGGTAAGTTCTACTCGCGGATTGACGGTTACATGATCGCCGGCCCGCAGTGGGCCAACTACATGCTCAAAGTAGCCCGGCTGTACCCGGCTAAGGCCTTCCCCAAACCGCCGGCATCCATCGTCGGCAAACCTGCCAAATAGCGCCCGACGCCGGCCGGGTCACCCGGGATGGCGTCGCCGGCCAGGTCAGGACGGGATGCCACTGGCACCACACTCTTCGTCAGCGGTACCAGAACAGCTTTATCCATCGATTTCATAAAAGCTGACCGGGTACCGGTTCAACCAACGTGATCAGGCGGCCGCAGCTTCGGATCCCGCGAGGATGGACCGGTAAATCCCGGTGTGGTCCAGGTCGCCGTCACCTGCAGCGATCATCACTTCGAACGCGCCACGGACGCTTGTGGAGAGCGGTAGTTGCAGCCCGGAGTCCTTCGCGATCTCCGCAATGAAGTTGAGGTCCTTGAGCTGGTTTTTCGCGGACCCGCCGCCTTCGAAGTCCCCGCCGATCCAGCGCGCTCCCTTTTGCATCAGCACCTCCGAGCCGGCCAGGCCGCCGGCCAGCACGGATTGAACCTTACCCAGGTCCAGTCCGGCGGCGGTCGCAACGGCCATCGCCTCGGACAAGGCCGTGACCGTAGCGGCCACGACGATCTGGTTGCACGCCTTCACGGTTGACCCCGCGCCGGTCTTGCCGAACCAGACGACCGTCGAACTGTAGAGCCCGAACAGCGGCGTCAGGCGCCCCACGGCGTCGGCGGGGCCTCCGACCATCGTGCTCAGCCGCCCCTCCTCCGCCCCGATGGTTCCGCCGCTGAGCGGCGCGTCGATGACGGCCAGTCCGTAGTCGCGCAGGCAATCCTCGGCAAATTCCGCGACGGCCACCGGCGAGACGGTCCCGTGGATGACCAGGACCGGGTTGCGTATTCCGGCAGCCGCCCATCCTGCCAGCAGGCCGTCCTCCCCGGGGAGGAGGGCCGCGACCTGGGGCAGGTCGGGCAGCACCGTCAGGACCACCTCCGCGGCGGCCTCCGCCGGGGAGCCTGCCACCCTGCCTCCGGAGATCGCCTGGGCCTTTGCTGCCGTGCGGTTCCAGAGGGTGAGGGGAAGGCCGCCGCTGAGGATGTTCCTGGCGATGGGAGCACCCATCGGCCCGGTGCCGCACAGCGAGACAGTCAGCGCGAAGTCGGGCAACTGCTTTTGGGTGTTGATCGGTGTCGTCATGAGCCTAGAAGGGGATGAGTCCGGCAGCGGCGGGCAGGAAGGTGCTGAACCACGGGACGGCGGCAAGGACAAGCAGCCCGAGGAAGACGGCGATGAGGTAGGGCCAGAAGTGCTTGAGGCTCTTCTCCACGGTTTCATGCCCGGTTGCACAGGCAACGTAGAAGCCGACGCCCGCCGGCGGCGCGAAGGACCCGATGCCCATGGAAATGATCAGCACCATGGCGTACTGCACCGGGTTGACGCCGAAGTCGATGGCGATCGGCAGGAGCAGGGGTGCGAAGATCAGCACCGCCGGAAGGCCCTCGAGCAGCTGGCCCATGATGATGAGCAATATGACGGTGAACAGCATGAACAGCACCGGCGAGTCGCCCAGCCCGGACATGAGGTCGTGGATCTGCTGTGACACACCGGCCAGGGCGAGCGTCTGGGCGAGCGGGGATGCGGCGGCGATGATGAACAGAACCATGCCGGCCGTCGTCGTCGTTTCCCGCAGCGTGTCGCCGAGCAGGCGCCTGCTGCCGCGGCGGTACGCGGCGGCGAGGATGAAGGCGTAGGCGACGGCCACGGAGGACACCTCGGTGGGAGTGGCGAAGCCGCTCAGGATGCCCACCACCATGCCGACAGGGAGCAGGAGGGTGGGAATCGCGAAGAAGGTTGCCGACCCCCGTGCGCGCCAGGTGGCCTTGGGGCTGGCGACGCCGCCCTGCTTGCGGGCGCGGAAGAAGACGAGGCCCATGACCACGAGGGCCAGGAAGGCGGCGGGAACGAACCCGGCCAGGAACAGCGTGGTGGTGGAGATGGTGGTGATGGATCCGAGGATGAGGAGCACGATGCTGGGCGGGATCGTCTCGCCCATGATGGCCGAGGCTGAAAGGACGGCGACGACTTCGCCGCGGGGGTATTTGCGTTCCTCGAGCATCCCCCGCATGGTGGTGCCGACGGCGGCGACGTCCGCGACCTTGGAGCCGGAGATGCCGGAGAAGATGTACATGGTCACGACGACCACCTGAAGCAGGCCGCCGCGCAGGTGCCCGATGAGCGCGTCGACGAGTTTGGCCAGCGGGAGGGTGAGGCCGGCGGAGTTCATGACTGTGCCGGCGAGGATGAAGAACGGGATGGCCAGGAGCACGAAGCCCTTTGCCCCCGAGGCCATGCCGATCGGAATGGCGCTGACCTCGGAAATGCCGCCCAGGTAGAGGTAGATGCCGGAAGCCAGTGCGAGGACGAACGCGATCGGCAGGCCGAGGAACAGCAGGACGAACAGAACGATAAGCACGACGGCGAGAAGCAGGTTGGGCGAGGCGTAGTAGAAAAGCGGCTGCGAGACCAGGACGGCGGCCGCCAGGACTGCCGTGATGCCGACGGCCACAAGGACAGTGCGGCGTTCCTGCCGCCAGAGCTTGAGGACCGCGAACCAGGCGATGAGCACCATGCCGATGGAGAAGGGCAGCGAGACCCAGAAGACGGGCAGCTGGAGGATCGGTGTTTTCTCCTCGATCTGCTGCACGAGGGTGGGAACGAACAGCGCAAACGCCCCCGCGCTCATGACGAACACAAGGCAGTCGACGAGGGCCGCCAGGTAGGGCTTCCAGCTCGCCGGGAGGCGCATGATGAGTGCCTGGACGGACATGTGCGCGCCCTTGGGATACGCGATGGCGCCGCCGATGAAGGCGATGGACAGCAGTGCGATTTCAGAGACTTCCTGGGTCCAGAGCACCGAGTCACCGGTGACCACCCTGACCGTGATGTTCAGGAGGATGACGACGAGCTCGGCCAGGATCGCCGCGCCCACAATTCCTTCCAGGACTTTGTCGAGCCAGGCGGCCCCGCTCCAGCGCGGTGCGACGTGACCGTGGTGGAGAATCTCTTCCGCGTCAGACGGAAGGACCTCTTCGAGTTCCCTGGGTGCGAGTGTATGTTCCATGTTCTTCCAGACTGTCAACGTTGAGAGCGGGGATGTTCGGCTGAGGTCCGGAGCGCGGCACGGCGCTCCGGACCTCAAGATGCTGCTACTTGGCGGCGGCAATCGCCTGATCGAAGAATTCCTTGCCGATCAGCTCGGAGAACACCGGGTAGAGGCTCTTGGACACTTCCTTGAACTGCTCAAGCCCGGCGGCGGACGGCTCGTTGGCCGTCATGCCCTTGCTTGTAAGCTCAGCCAGCTGCTTCTCGGACTGCTCCTTGTCGTAGCCGGTCTTGAAGGTCGCGGTCTCGGCGGAGGCATCCGTGAGGGCTTTCTTCTGCTCTTCGGTGAGCGAGTCCCACTTCTTGTCGGACAGCGCCAGGACCCAGGCGTCGTTGATGTGGTGGGTCAGGGAAACGTACTTCTGCACCTCGGAGAACTTGTTGGTCCAGGGCACCTCGATCGGGTTTTCCTGGCCGTCGATCGTTCCGGTCTGCAGGCCGGTGAAGACCTCGGAGAACGCCATCGTCGTCGGGCTCGCGCCCAGCTTCCCGAAGAAGTCGGTCCACAGCGGGTTGCCGGGGACGCGGATTTTCAGGCCCTTGAGGTCGGCCGGCTTTTCAATGGGGCGCTCGGAGTTGGTGATCTGCCGTCCGGTGCGGGTGAGGAAGGACAGCACCACGGTGTTTTTCTCGGCGAGCTTGTCCTTGAGGACCTGGCCCGGCTTTCCTTCCAGGAACGCCGCTTCCTCAGCAGTGTTGTCGAAGAGGTAAGGGATGCTGATCGCATTCATTTCCGGCACCACCGACGCGTACACGGAGGTCGAGAGAATGAGCGCGTCCAGGGAACCGCCCTGCAGCCGGGTGACGGCGGCGTTCTGGTCTCCGCTGAAGCTGGTTCCGTTGGGGACGACCGTCACCGCGACAGAGCCGTTGGATGTCTTCTTCACCTGGTCGGCGAAGTGCTGGGCCGAAACGCCGACGGAGGACGTGAGCGGGTCCGGGATGGACAGCTGGATCTTGGCCACGGGCCCGCCCCCGCCGGGCGCTCCGGAAGCGCAGCCGGCGAGGAGCGAGGCGGCAAGGGTGCATGTCAGCACTCCGGTGAGGGCGCGGGTCTTGGATTTCATGTGATGCCTTTCTTCATTGGAAGGAGTCTGGTTCCGGAGGCGTGAAACGACGTCGTCATCTCACAGCCGGCCCGGGGAGGGGTTGGAGCGGAGTGGTTAGATGCTGAGGGCGGCTTCGGCCACGAGAGCTTCGGTTTCACGGCGCAGCTCAAGGGCCTGGGACAGTGAATCGTCCATGATGACGTCTTCCCACCGGACAGTCGCGCCCTTGGCGATGTCGGCACGGAGTTCCACGTGGTGGGCGAGCGCCACCGGCAGGGCCCCGATGGCTACGGAGTGCTTGGCCGAGACAAGCTTGCCCCACACCGTGAAGCCGCCTTCGCCGTCGAGGAATTCGCCTGCCTTGAGGTCCTTTTTGGCGGTGGCCACGACGTCGCCGAAGAAACCGACCGGGGACCCGGTAGCGATGCCACGAAGGGCTGCGTTGGCGATGGACATATTCAGTTCGAGGCCCACGTAGTGGTAGGGGCGGTAGAGCGCCGCGTACTGGCCGGTGGGGTCCGGGTGCCAGGGGTACTCGTTGAAGCAGCCGGAAACATACGCGTTTGTGGCCTTGACGACGACGAACACGCCTTCCTGGGTGTTGTGGCTGATCCAGCTGCCGTCGCGGTTGACGCTGGACATGACGTCGACGCTTCCTTCATGGGCCAGGGCGCCGCCGACGTCGGCAGGGCGGCAGATCGTGGCGATTTCCTCCACGTCGCCCGGGGTGAAGGACAGCCCGTTGTCGGAAGGGGTCAGGCCTGCGCCGTTAGCGACGGCCGCCATCTCGATGGAGGCCTTGGTGCCGTCGCGGAACGAGGTGTGCATGTAGGGGTTCAGCTGCCCGGAGTCGGTGAGCTCCTTGGAGAACTCCCAGTTCTCCCAGACGTTGTCCGGGTTCATCTCGTGGTAGTGCTCAAGGTACTTTGCGCCCTTGCCGGCACAGACGACGTCGAAGCCGCTGGTCCGCGCCCAGTCGACAAGTTCCATGATGAGGGCCGGCTGGTCGCCGTAGGCCATTGAGTAGACCACGCCGGCTTCTTCTGCGCGCTTGGCCAGGGCCGGCCCCGCCAGGGCATCCGCCTCAACCGTGACCATGATGATGTGCTTCTTGGTTTCAATGGCGCGCAGTGCGTGCTTCACCCCGACAATGGGGTTTCCCGTTGCCTCGACGATGACGTCGATGTCGACGTCGAACAGTTCGTCCGCATTTGCAACGATGGTGGTCGAACGGTTCTTCAGCGCCGTGGCGATGTCGGGGGCGATCTGGTTCTCGGGCCACCCAACCAGCGCGAAAGCGCCTTCAGCGCGCTTGACGTTGATGTCGGCGATGGCGACGACGTGGATACCGGGAATGTTGTTCGCCTGGGCCAGATACATGGTGCCGTAGCGGCCAGCTCCGATGAGTCCGACTCGAACCGGGCGGCCCTGCTGCTCGCGATCGCTGAGAAGTTTGTGGAGGTTCATGGGGATCTCTCTGGTTGACGTTTCGCGCCGGAGAGGAGCTCTCCACCTCAGGGGCGGAGCAACTTCTTCGTCGCGGTGTGAGCTGATTTCGGGACCGAGTGGAACCGGTTCCACTTTTGTACCAGTCGGTGTTAGGCTGTGTCAACAGGTCCGGTGAATCGGAGCATGACCGGCATTGCACGCTCAAGGCAGGACCTCAAGGAGGAGGAGACATGAAAAAGGCCCCGACTATTCGCGATGTCGCGGCGGCGGCGGGTGTATCGGTCTCCGTGGTGTCCCGGGTCCTGAATCCCGAATCCGGACCCGTCGCGCCGGCAAAGCGCGAACAAGTATTACGGGTGATTGCGGAGCTCGGCTACCGGCCCCGCGCCGCGGCCCGGGAGCTCAGTGCAGGCCACGCGCTCACCATCGGGCTCGTGGTTGCGGATCTGGCCAACCCCTTCTTCGCCCACCTTGCAGACCGCGTCGTCTGGGAGGCCCGCAGCCACGGAATACAGGTGGTGGTCATGACCACCCAGGAGGACCCCCACCTTGAGGCAGACTCCCTTGACACTCTCCTCGACCGCTCCGTTGGCGGCGTCATCGCAACGCCCACTGGCGGCAACATCGAGAAGTGGGAACGGCTGCGTGACCTCGGCGTAAACGTTGTCTTCGTCGACCGCACCATCCCGGAGCTCGAGGATGTGGACGTCGTCAGCATCGAGAACTCCGATTCAGCCCGCCGCGCCACCGAGCACCTCATCGCCCTCGGCCACACCCGCATCGGCCTCATCACAGGCCCCACGAGCACCTCCACCGGCCAGGCACGGATCGAAGGCTACCGATCCGCCCACGACAACGCGTCCATCACGGTGGATCCCATGCTGATCCGGGACGTACCGTTCCGCGGAGACGGCGGCGGCGACGCCGTCGGGTCCCTGCTCGCGCTTCCGGACAGTCCCACGGGACTCATCGTCGCGAACACCGCCCAGGTGCAGAGCTCCGTCCGCCGCCTCGTTCAGGTCGGCGTGCGGATACCTGACGAACTCTCCGTCATCGTGTTCGACGACAATCCGTGGACCGAACTGACCAACCCGCCGCTCAACGTGATCCGCCAGCCGATCGATATGCTGGCCGTGCACTCCGTCGAACTCGTCCTCGGACGGATGCAGGGCCGGCTGCCGGCCGGTGCCCGAACCATCGAGGTCAAGGCGGACTTCGTGCCGCGCAACAGTTCTGCCCCTCTTATCCGCTCCGCTGCAAGTTAAGGAACACCATGACCGTCATCGTCACTGCTGTATTCACGCCGAAAGAGGGCGCCTTCGACGACGTCGTCGCGGCCCTCTCCCCCGCCATCGCCGAAGTCCACGAAGAACCGGGCTGCCTGCTCTACGCCATCCACGAGGACCCGAACGGCCAGATCCTCATGATTGAGAAATGGGAAACCGCGGAGCTCCTCGACGCCCACGGCGCGGGCGAAGCCGTCCAGCGGTTGAATGCCTCGCTCGAGGGACTCCTGGAGGAGCCTGTTGAAGTGACCCGCCTGGCCCCGATCGTTGCCGGGACCCAGCACCAGGGACTGCTCTAGCCACAGCTGCTGGGCGGGGGCGTTGGTCATCGGGCGGGCTCGGTCCCAGGTTCCACCTCCCGGGGCATGTACTGGACAAACCAGTCCCTGGCCAGGACGGCTGCCTGCTCCAATGTCCCGGGTTCTTCGAAGAGGTGGGTTGCGCCCTGAACCAGCTCCAGCCGGTTGGTGCAGTGCATCCGGACCTGCGCCCCGCGGTTGAGCTCGAGCACCCGGTGGTCTGCGCTGCCGACAATCAAGAGCGTCGGGGCGCGCACAAGGGCAAGCCACGGGCCGGCCAGGTCCGGACGGCCTCCCCTTGAGACGACCGCGCTGACCTGACGCCCCTTTTCGGCTTGTTCAGCCGCCGCCCACAAGGCGGCACCGGCTCCTGTACTCGCGCCGAAGTAGCCCACGCCGCACGAGGCCGTGTCCGGCCGGCTGCCAAGCCAGTCCGTAGCCGCCGTCAGCCTGCGCGCAAGCAGTTCGATGTTGAACACGTTGGCGCGCTCAAGCTCCTCGCCGGGGCTGAGCAGGTCCAGAAGCAAGGTGCCCAGGCCCGCCCGTTGGAGTACCGCGGCGACGAATCGGTTCCGCGGACTGTGCCGGCCGCTGCCGCTGCCGTGGGCGAACACCACCACTGCCGCAGCCGGCCGGGGAAGGTTCAGGTGTCCCCGGAGTGGCACTCGGTCCGAAAGAATCTGCACGTCTTCATCGGGGCCAGGGCTGCCGGGGGCCGACGTCGCCCTCTGCGCACGCCGGGCGGCCGCTTCCAGCAGCCACACCACCTCGTCATCACTGGTCGGCGAAAAGTCACGGTAGTGCTGGCTGACAGCGGTGAGGTGCCGGGGCGTGAAGAGGCACACCACCTCGTCCGCCTCCGGCAACGAGCGGAGGATGTCGGCGGAGGCAACAGGAACGGCCAGGACCACTCTCGCCGCCCCCAGCTTGCGCGCGATGCTGCAGGCCACGCGGGCCGTTGATCCGGTGGCAACCCCGTCATCGACGACCACGGCGGTGCGGCCGCGCAGATCCATGGGCGGCCGGCCAGCACGGACGCGTGCCACCCGATCATCAAGCAGGCGGCGCTCCCGGTGTTCAACAGCCCGCAGGTCTGCATCCTTGACCCGTGCGAGTGCGAGGACGCGTTTGTCCAGGGTGAATGCCCCCTTTTCCCCGATGGCTCCCATCGCGAGTTCGGGTTGGGACGGTACCCCCAGCTTGCGCACGACGATCACATCGAGCTGCGCATCGAGTGCCCGCGCAACCTCGAAGGCCACCGGCACTCCGCCGCGGGGCACGCCCAGGACGACGGCGTCCGCCCCACGCAAATACTCCAGCCGCAGCCCCAACTGCCGCCCCGCATCAGCCCTGTCCGCGAAAATGCCCATGACTGCGACGTTCCCATCAACACGGCGGCCGCAGATCCGTGCTGCGGCCTACTGCTCCTCCTCCCACTATCCCGCACGAATCCCGACCCTGCGAGGCCCTTTTTTGCGGCGCGGAACCGCTGAAGGTTCGACGGCGGATACCGCCTCCGCCGCTGGATTGGCACCCGTCTGGAAGCGGGGCATCCTGATAGCAAGAGCCTTGCGAGTTGGAGGTGGGGCATGCAGATCGCGCTCCTGGGGGAGGGATCGGCGATCTTCAGCCGGTCGTTGACCAGCCGGCCCAGCATGATACGTCCCTGTGGATGCCGGCGGCGGGAGGGTCGCGGGTTTGCTGGAACTGGTCCGTCAGACGAAGGGCCGGGTCCAGTTGCTGGTCACGTCGGCACATTGGGGCGGCAACTGGGGATCGGAAGTCCCGGCCGCCCATCGAAGGTTGGCCCGGTCGCTGATCGAGGCAGGGGCCGACGTCGTGTTCGGGCATTCGGCCCACATTTTCCGCGGCGTCGAAATCTACAGGATGCAGCGGCTGAGCACACAGCTCGGCACGCGGAGCAGCTGGATCGGGGGCGAGAACGCCCTGGACATCCCGATCTGCCCGGAGCCGGACCGAACGGACCGGCCCGACGGCGGATCACCCTAAGGCCGGGCAGCTCACCGCGACGCTTTGACCACCATGGCCGAGCCTCCCCCTCGCCGGACCGGCTCGGCCGCGGCGACCATCCGCCCGTTGGGGCCGAACTCGATGGCGGTGGCCGCGCCGATTTCCGCCGCCGATGTGAACGCGTCACCCGACGGAGTGAACCGGTGGCCGTACGGCGTGAGCTGACTTTCATGCGCCTTGATGAAGGCAGGCTCGGCTGTGACCTTGGCTGCGTTCCGCTGGGCCGCGCGCGGTGCCGCAATCGCCTCGGAGATGCTCATGCCCAGGTCCACGCGGTTGAGGATGGTCTGCAGGACGGTGGTGATGATCGTCGATCCGCCGGGCGAGCCCAGCGCGAGGAACGGCTTGCCGTCCTCGAGGATGATGGTCGGCGACATCGAGGAGCGCGGACGCTTCCCCGGCTGGATCCGGTTCGGGTCGGCCGGGTCATACACCGTGGAAAAGTCGGTCAGCTCGTTGTTGAGCAGGAATCCGCGGTCCGGCACCACGATGCCGGACCCGCCGGTCTGCTCGATGGTGAGCCTGTCTCTTATACACATCTAGATGTGTATAAGAGACAGGTCATGTTGGTGGTGGAGATGTTCTCGGTGTCCCGCTCGGCGGCGGGGGCCGCGGCGGCTGCCGGGCACGCGCCGTCGTACTTGGCCACGCATCGGCGGCACGGGCTTCACGGCCGCGTGCTTCGGATCAAGTGCGCACGAGCGCTCCTTCCCGAACAGCGGGTCTGTCAGGGCGTCCGTGGGAACGTGTACAAACGCGGGGTCGCCCACGTACTTGCCGCGGTCCGCGAACGCGAGGGCGCTGGCCTCAAGGTAGTGGTGGAGGGCGTCGGGCGCGGACATCTCCGAAAGGTTGAACGTGTTCAGGATGTTCAGCGCCTCGCCGACTGTGGTGCCCCCGCTGCTCGACGGCGCCATGCCGTAGACGTCCAGGTCGCGGTATTCCACGTGCGTGGGACCCTGGTCAAGGGCGCTGTAAGCGGCGAGGTCCGCCGTCGTCAGGTGGCCCGCCGGGACGGGCAGCTTGGTGGTTTTGGTCTTCGGCGGAGCCTGGACGGTGGCCGCGATCTCTGCGGCGAGCGCTCCGCGGTAGAAGCCGCGCGTTCCCTTCTGCGCGAGGAGCCGGTACGTTTCGGCGAGGTCGGGGTTCTTGAAGACACTTCCGACGGCGGGCGCGTCGCCGCCGGGGAGGAACAGCTTGCTGGTCGAGGGGAACGCGGCGAAACGGACCTTGTTGTCGAGGGTCTGCTGGCGGAAGGTCTGGTCTACCTCGAAGCCGCGGGTTGCGACTTTGATGGCGGGCTTCAGGGCGTCGTCAAGGTCCAGCGTGCCCCATCGGTCCAGGGCCCGCTCCCAGGTGGCCGGCGTGCCGGGCACGCCAACGGAGACGCCGCTCGTGACGAGCTCAGGCGTGAAATTGTAGGGCTTGCCGGTCTTGGGGTCGATGAACGCGTTACGGGGCATTGCCGCCGGTGCCGTCTCGCGGCCGTCGATGGTGCCCACCCGGCCGGTCTTGGCGTTGTAGAACAGGAAGTAGCCGCCCCCGCCGATCCCGGCGCTGTAGGGCTCGGTTACGCCGAGGGTCGCGGCGGCGGCGACGGCCGCGTCCGCCGCGTTGCCGCCCTTGCGGAGGATCTCAATCGCCGCGGCGGAGGCCTCCGGGTCAACGGTGCTGACCGCACCGCCATACCCGGTGGCGGTGGCGGTTTTTTCCGTCGCCCGCGGATCGGCGAACGCAGGGCTGGCGACGGCGCCGCCGGTCACGCTCAATGCCAGGGCCGCCGTGACGGCCGCTAATTGACGTCTCAGATGTGCCATGGTCGCTCCCCCTCGGTGCGATGCAAGTGACGGTACTGCCACGCTACCCCGCCGGCGCGGGACACTCAACGCCTCCACGGTCAGCACCGGCGGCCCTCGTCGGCCGCGCCCGGCGGCGTCTCCAACCTGTCCGGCCCCCGTGCGGGGAGGCGAGTGGATTAGGCCGCCGCCAGCGTCTAGCGTGAGTTCTATGTCGGCGTCCGATGCTCTTGCGAAGTCCAGCACCAACCCCTTGCTTGTTCTCGGAAAAATAACCTCCATCCTGGATGCTTTCTCCCTCTCCAAGCCTGTCCTCTCGCTGAGCGACATCCGCGAGCACACGGGAATGCCGACGTCCACGGTCCAGCGGCTTGTCACGAACCTGACCTCCCAGGGATTCCTGGACCGCGAGGAGGATGCGTACCGCATCGGCATGAGGATGGCGTACTGGGCGGCTCCGGCAACGCGCGGAATGGAAGTCATCGACATCCTGAGCCCGCTCCTCAAGACGCTGCGGGACACCACGGGCGAGACTGCGTGTTTCTTCAAAGCTGAGCAGCACTACCGCGTCTGCGTGGCCATGGCCGACACCCGCCATGCGCTGCGCCGCGAGATGCATCTGGGCAAGGTCCTTCCGCTCCACGCCGGCTCGGCCGGGCGGGTACTCTTGGCCTGGGATCCGGACCTGATGGACGCCGTCCTGCTGGATCCGTTGGAGCCCATCACGGAATCCACCATCACCAGCTCCGGGGATCTGGAAGCCGCAGTCAAGAAGACGCGGGTGGACGGGTTTGCGATCACCGTGGGTGAGCGCGAAGACGGAGCGTCGGGCCTTTCGGCTCCCGTGTTCGACTCGGCGGCCGGACTGGTGGGGGCGGTGACCATCAGCGGACCCACCCTGAGGATGCCGCTGGAGACCTGTGAAGCCTGGGTGGAGCCGCTGCTAGCCACGGCGGAGCACATGACCAGGTTGATTGGCGGCCGGTTTCCCGGCGAGTCGTAATACCCGCCAGGAAACACGGGCCGGCTAGCAGCGCTTGGAGTAGCCGGCCACGGACTTTCCGGCGGCCTGCATCTCGGCCGCGTCGATGGCGATGAGGATCTCCGTGAAATTTTCCGCGTAGGTACCGAGGTCCGCCGCTACGGATCCCACAACCGCCACCACGGGGATGGTCCGGCCGGAGTTCCGCACTCTTTCCAAGATGGCCGAGATGATCTTGCCCTCCCCGGTCTGGGAGTCGAGGCGCCCCTCCCCGACCACCACGGCGTCGGCTGACTCCAGGTGGGCGTCGAACCTTGCCGCGTCCAGGACAGCGTCCGCGCCGGACACCAGGTCCGCCCCGAAGTGCGCCCACAACCCGCCGGAGAGGCCGCCGGCCGCGCCGGTGCGCGGCACGCCTGCCGGGTTCCGCGGATACGAACCGGTAAGGTGCGTGAGCCGTTCTTCCAGCAGCCTGATGCCGGCCGGGTCGGCCCCTTTCTGGGGTCCGAAGACGCGCGGAGCGTCCAGGAACGTCGTGGTCACATCGGAGAGGACAGTGATCCGGGCACCCCGGAGTCCGCCGTGGTCCTGGATGGCGCGGACCGCGCCTGCTCCGCCGTCGGTGGTGGCTGAACCGCCGGCTGCCACCAGGATGTGCGTGGCGCCGTGGTCCACGGCGGCCGCGATCAGCATGCCGGTTCCGTATGTGCCGGCGGTTAACGCATCCTGCGGGCTGTTCCGTGCGGATGTGAGGCCGCTGGCCTGGGCAACCTCGACGACGGCGGTCCCGGCCGCGGCGAGTCCGATGATCGCGGACAGCGGCTCGCCCCAGGAATTCAGCACGTCCACCGGCATTGCCGACGCCCGCAGGCTGCGGCAGAGCACATCGAACGTCCCCTCGCCCCCGTCGGCAACGGGCGGCCGCACGGCCGTGCCGCCCCCGTCTTCGATGCCGGCGCCGATTGCCGCGGCGACGTCCGCCGCCGAGTATGTCCCCTTGAAGCTGTCCGGGGCAACAAGGACGGTCATGCCGTGGCGAGGTGGTTGACGGCGTGCGGCGGGGTGCGGCCCTCCGCGATGGCGACGGCGTTCAGGGCGCTGAGCCGGGCCATTTCGCTGCGTACGGGCACGGTGGCGCTGCCCACGTGCGGCAGCAGGACGGTGTTGGGCAGCTCGGCCAGACCGGGTGCGAGCTTCGGTTCGTCCTCGAAGACGTCCAGTCCGGCACCGGCGATGACGCCGTTGCGGAGAGCGTCCACCAGGGCTGCCTCGTCCACCACCGGGCCGCGCGCGGTGTTGATCAGGATGGCATCGGATTTCATCCGCTCCAGCACGCCGGCATCCACGAGGTGCCGGGTCTGGTCGTTGAGCGGCACGTGCAGGGACAGGAAGTCACTGCGCTCCACCAGTTCGTCCCAGGGGACCTGCTGGACCTTGCCGGCGAACTCGCCGAGTTCGTCGTCGCTGACGGGGCGGTCGCCCGGGGGACGCGGCGCGAAGAGCACCGCCATGCCGAAGCCCAGTGCGCGCCGGGCGGTGGAACGGGCGATCCTGCCGAAGCCGGCCAGGCCCAGCACCGCGCCGGAGACGTCCCGGCCCAGCAGGAGCTCCGGTTCCCAGCCGAGGAACTTGCCATCGCGGACCAGCCGGTCCGCCTCGACCACGCGCCGGGCCGTGCCGAGGATGAGCAGCATGGCGATGTCCGCCGTCGCGTCGGTCAGGACCCCGGGGGTGTTGCCCACCAGGATGCCGTGCCGGGTGGCGGCGCCGACGTCGATGTTGTTGTATCCCACGGCGAAGTTGGACACGCCCCGCAGGCGGGCGCCGGCCAGGAGCGGCTCGTCGATGACATCGCGCAGCTGGGTGAGGACGACGTCGAAATCACCCGAGGCGCACAGCGCCGCCAGCGTCTCGTAATCCGGCGGTTCGGGCAGCACGGTGACCCGGCCGGCGTCGGACAGCAGCTGAAGTCCGGGCTCCGGAATGGCGGTGGTGACCAGGAATCTGTTGCCCACGCTCAGTTGCCTCCCTTGGTGCTGGGAGCGGGAGTGGTGCTGTCCGACGGGATCACCCAGCCGAAGGCTGCCGCGTTGGACCGGGCGCCTTGGGCAGCTTTGGAGCGGTTGGGCTCGCCGAGCTCGGCAAGCAGCTTCTCGGACAGGACCACCAGCTCCGCGAAGGTCTCCGTGGTCAGCCATTCGGGCCGGGTGGCAAACAGGATGTCCTCGCTGGAGGTGTTGCCGCTGGCACCGGGAGCAAAGGGGCAGCCGCCCAGACCGCCGAGGGCGCCGTCCACCATGGCGGCGCCGGCCTGGATGGCGGCGAGGGTGTTGGCCACGCCCAGGCCCCAGGTGTCGTGGCCGTGGTAGACGATCCTGCGGAGCGGGGATTCTTCCCGGACCCGGGTAACCAGCCCCGAGACCTGAGCCGGGACGGCCTGCCCCAGGGTGTCACACAGGACGATGTCCGTGGTGCCCTCGGCGCGGGGATCGTTGGCGATGGACAGCACACGCTCCTCCGGCACCGTTCCTTCGAAGGGGCAGGTGAAGGACGTGGCGATGCAGAGCTGGATCTGACCGCCGACGGCCTGGGCGTATTTGACCGCTTCAGGCAGAGCGGCGAGGCTTTCCTCGGTGGTGCGGCCAATGTTGGCTTTGTTGTGTGAGTCCGACGCCGACAGGCAGTACTGGAAGTTCCGCGCTCCGGCGGCCGAGGCCTTGGCCACGTGGCCGGGTGTTGCTACCCAGATCCAGCACTTTTCCAGTTCCTCGGGCGTGAGGGCCTGCACGACTTCCAGGGTGTTGGCCATGGTGGGGACGAGGTCCGGGCGGGCCATGGAGCCCAGTTCGATGGCGGGCACACCCAGGCGCAGCAGTTCCCGGACCGTTTCGAGTTTCTGCTCGGTGGGGAGAAGTTTCCCGGTGAGCTGGAGCCCGTCGCGCAGGGTCACGTCCCGGAGGATCGTGGCGCCCAATGTTGCGGCGAGGGTGTCTTGGGGGCGGTTCATGGCTGGAGTGCCTCCTCGCGGCCGGAGGCCGCACTGATCTCCGCGGGGCCCATGTTGAGGAGCCCGCCGAGGATTTCTTCGGTGTTTGCACCCAGGTCAGGGCCGAGGTTCCGGATGGCGAGTGATTGGTCTCCGATGACGGGGACAATGCCGGGGAATCCCACGCCGGGCAGGACTTCGTCCCCCGTGGAAACGTCGAACTTTTGGATCATGTTACGGGCTGCGTACTGGCCGTCGGTGCTGATGTCGGCCGCAGTGTAGATGGGTCCGGCGGGTACCCCGGCGGTGTCGAGTGCCGCGAGTGCGTCGGCGGCGTCCAGCCCGCCTGCCCACGTGCCGATGGCCTGATCGAGCTCTTCGCGCCGCGCCCAGCGGCCCGCGTTCGTCTGCAGCGACGGGTCCTCGGCCAGGTCCGGGCGTCCGATGGTGTGCATGTACCGCTGGTAGATCGAGTCTCCGTTGCCGGCCACGACGATGCTTGCGCCGTCCCGGCAGATGTAGGCGTTGGAGGGAGCGATGCCTTCCATCCGGCCGCCCACGCGCTGCCGGTCCACGCCATAAGCCTGGTAGTCCGGAATGAGGGATTCCATCATGGAGAACATCGCCTCGTGGAGCGCGACGTCGATGACGCGTTCGGTGAGCGGCACGGCGCCCGCCGCGTCCCGGCGTCGCGCTTCCCTTTGGTAGAGGCTCATCATGGAGCCGAAGGCGGCGTAAAGTCCGGCGATCGAGTCTCCGATGGAGACACCCACGCGGACCGGCGGGCGGTCCGGGTCGCCCACCAGGTTTCGGAACCCTCCATAGGCTTCGGCGACGGCGGCAAAACCGGGCCGCGCGGACAGCGGGCCGGTCTGCCCGAAGGCCGAGATGCGGGTGATGATGAGGTCCGGATTGGCTTCGTTGAGAACGTCGGGGCCGAGGCCCCACTTTTCCAGCGTGCCGGGCCGGAAGTTTTCCAGCAGGATGTCCGACTTTGCCACGAGTGCGAGCACCGCGTCCTTGCCGGCCGCGGTCCTGAGGTCCAGCACCACGGACTTCTTGTTGCGGTTGATCGTCCGGTACAGCATGGAGGTGTCGCCCTTGTGCAGGCGCCAGTTGCGCAGTTCATCACCGGTTCCGGGCCGTTCCACCTTGATCACTTCGGCACCGAAGTCGGCAAGCAGCCGGCCGGCCGTGGGCGCGGCAATATAGTTGCCCAGTTCAAGGACGCGTACTCCCTCCAGGGGCGCAATGCGTGTCTGTGTCATGTCCTTCTTCTTCTTTCGTGGGCGTGGGCCTGGTCTTGATGCTCGCGGTCCGGTCAGAACAGCAGGCTCATGGGCAGGATCAGCAGGATCGCGACGACGGATGCCACCGATACCCCGACAGTCACCGATTTCAGCGCTCCCCTCACACTCTGCCCCAGCAGCGACTGCAGGAGCCAGAAGGTATTGCTGGTGACGTGGACCATGAACAGGGATCCGGCGCCGGCGGAAAGGGCCAGGAGCACGGGATCCAGCCCGATGGCCGGAGCAATCGGAGCGAGCAGCCCGGCCGCGGTGATGGCGGACAGGGTGACGGAGCCGACGGCGATGTGCAGCACGGCCGCGATGGCCCAGACCACCAGGAGCGGGGCAACGGTGCTCGCGGAGAAGAATCCGCCCAGGATGTTGCCGAGGCCCGCTGCGGCGACGGTTGCGGCGAGGGACCCGCCCACGCCGGTGAGGATCAGGATCTGTCCGCTTTCCTTGAAGCCCACGGTGATGGCCTGCTCGACGCGTTTCTGGCCGATGGCGGAGCGGGCGACGAGGCAGGTGCCGATCAGGCCGATCAGCAGGGCGATGACGGGCTCGCCGAGGAGCTGCAGCCAGGGCATGTCAATCTTCAGGATCTGCAGGATGGCGCCGGCTCCGATGAGGAGCAGCGAGGTCAGGAGCGGGGCGAAAAGCAGAATCAGCGGCGCCTGCTTCCGTTCGTGTTCGGCCACGGCAACAGCGGCACCGGCCGGCCGGGCGGCAGAACCGTCGGAACCGGGGTTTCCGCCAGGTGCCGCCGAAGCGGAAGGCAGCGTCCCGCCGTCGTACTCTTCCTCCTCGCCCTCACGATCCTCCTCCTCGACGAAGGTGTGGTCCTCGTCCTTCGCTTCGTTCCAGAAGCCGCGGCGGAAGAGGAACGTCATGATGGCGATGGAGATGATGATGGTGGGGATGACCAGGAGCAGGCCGAACAGCAGCATTTTTCCAAGCGGCACATTGAGGAGCCCCGCCAGGGCGAGGGAAGCGACGCCGGGGACCGTGAAGACGATGCCGCATTCGAGGGCGATGGCCATGGCGGTTGCCATGCGGGCCGTGCCAAGTTTGCCGATCTTCGGTGCCAGCTTGCGGGCCAACGGGGCCGAGATGACCAGCAGCACGTCCAGGAAAATGGATTGGAGGACCGTTCCGAGGGCCAGGCCCATGGTGTAGGGCAGGCGCTTGGGGCCGAAGGTACTGAGCAGATGCTCCACCAGGCGCCGGATTGCGCCGCTCTGATTGAGGATGGACCCCATCAGCACACCGAAGGCGATGAGCAGGCCCACGTCCACCATGATCTCGCCGAAACCGGACGTGATGGTCTTGACTGTTTTTTCCACGCCGAGTCCGGCGGCGAGGCCCAGGTAGACCGAACCGATGACGAGGGCGATGACGGGATTGACTCTGAAACGGACGATCAGGACGACGGCGGCTATGACCGCCACGGCCGTATTGATCAGGACAGCTATGTCTGACATGAGGGGAATCCGATCGTTGGGCCTTCCACATTGAAGGCTTGGGAACAGATGTGCACCGTGAGGAAGGCCACATCGCTAAACCCATATTATGGGATTCAACTCATAATGCAAGACATTCGACGATACGACTTTGACTGTGACGTTCTCCCGCCTGCCGTCCGGGGCGGCTCTGGATTCCTAGGAACGGGACCTCAAGGATTCCAGTGCAGCCCGCGCTCCCCTTGCATGAAGGTCCTTCAAGGCCAAGGCGTAGGCGGCGACGAAGCGTTCGTTGTCCATCAGGTCGCCGAAGACCTCCCGGTTGGCGATGAACGCCAGTGGCTCCTCGCGCTGCCGCGCGGCGGCTTCCATCAGTGGTTCCTTGAGCCGGTCGACGACGTCGATCGGGCTTCCCTGTTCGTCGGTGCCTTCGTCATAGCGGGCCCAGCTGGCGACGATCGCCGCGGAGCGGTGAATCGGGCCGCCCTGGTCGAGGTTGATGCGGATGACCGGGAGTAGCCATTTGGGGATCCGGTCGGAGCTTTCGGCGCACAGCCGCGCCAGGGTGTCCTGCACGTATTCGTTGGAGAACCGCTCGATCAGGGTCCGTTTGTAGGATTCGAGGTCAATACCGGGGACGGGCTGAAGCGTTGGGGTGGCCTCGTTGTCCATGTAGTCGAGCAGGAACTGCGCGAACAGTGCGTCCTGTGCGACCTCGTGGGCGTAGCGGTAGCCGGCGAGGTAGCCGAAGTAGCACATGCCCTGGTGGCTGGCGTTGAGCAGCCGCAGCTTCATCAGCTCGTAAGGTTCGACGTCCTTCACGAGCTGGACGCGGGCATCTTCGAACGGAGGCCGGCCGAGGCTGAAATGGTCTTCAAGCACCCACTGCTCGAACGGCTCGCACACCACCGGCCAGCCGTCGTCGAACCCAAATTCACCGGCGATGGCGGCGCGGTCGGCGTCCGTGGTGACCGGGGTGATCCGGTCCACCATGCTGTTGGGGAAAGGGACGTTTGCTGCCACCCAGGCGCCCAGCTCAGGGTCCTTGAGGTTCGCGAACGCGGTGAACATGGTGCGGGCGACGTCTCCGTTGCCCTGGATGTTGTCGCAGGACATCACGGTGAAGGGCGCAAGCCCGCGTTGCCGCCGCCGGGCGAGTGCTTCCGTGACGAGACCGAAGGTCGTCCGCGGCGCGGCGCCGGGCTGGAGGTCATGCAGCATGTCGGGGTTGTCGGCCTTGAAGTCGCCGGTGACGTGGTGGAAGTTGTAGCCGCCCTCAGTGACGGTGAGGGAGACGATCCGGATTTCCGCCGATGCCATCTTTTCGATGACGGCTTCGGGGTCGTCGGGGGCGAAGAGGTATTCTACGATCGAGCCGATGACCCGCCCTTCCCGGGTTCCATCGGGGTTTTTCACCACGAGGGTGTACAGGCAGTCCTGGTTGTCCATCACCTGCTTCATGCGGGCATCGGAGGGCAGGACGCCGACGCCGCAGATGGCCCAGTCGAGGGCGCGGCCGGTGTTCATCAGCCTGTCGAGGTACATGGCCTGATGCGCGCGATGGAATCCGCCCACGCCGAAGTGGACGATGCCGGCGGTCAGGGCGGAACGGTCGTATCGGGGCGTGGCCAGGGAGGCCGGGACGGCGGTAACGGTGGTGCTGTTGAGGGTTGGCATGGCGTCAGTGCTCCCGGGCAGCCTGTGACGGGACGTGCAGCGGGCCGAGTTCCGCCGCGTGGGGCGGATTGGCGCCCGGGCGCGAGCAGGTGATCCCCGCGGCACGGTTGGCGTAGGCAGCGAGGGCGTGGAGTTCATCCGAGGCCAGGGCTTGCAGCCGTGGTTTTCCTTCCGCCCCGAGCGCTCCCAGCTGAGCCAGGCCGGAGATGAGGGCGGCCATGAAGGAGTCGCCGGCGCCCACGGTATCTGCCACGGTGACTGGTTCGGCGGTCATTTCCGCCCGGCTGTGGCGGGTGAGGATGACGGGCCCGTCCGCTCCCCGCGTCAGGGCCACGATGGCCGGGCCCATTTCCAGCCAGGCTTGCAGAGTTTCCTCCGGGGTGCGGTGCGGGTAGAGCCAGGCCAGGTCTTCATCGCTGGCTTTGACAAGGTCGCTGGCTGCCACGAAGAGTTCGGACTGTGTGCGTGCCGCGGCCACATCGGGGCTGATCCCCGGCCGGCAGTTGGGGTCGTAACTGACGGTCGCGTGCTCCCGGGCGGCCTCGACGAGGACAAGGGTGGCCTGATCGCCTGGCGGGAACACGGCGGCGATCGATCCCGTGTGGACGTGGGTGGAAGCCTCGACGGCGGCGAGGGCAGGCAGCGATGCCCCGTTGATGTCCCAGGTGATGTCGAAGGCGTAGGTGGCCGCCCCCTCCGGACTGAGCATGGCGGTTGCCGTTGACGTGGGCGCGCTGCCGCCCCTGACCACGGTGACGCGGTTGGAAAGCAGGTGCTCTTCGACCATGAGCCCGTGCCGGTCGTCGTCGTAGTGAGTCACCAGGGTCGTCGGCAGGTCCAGGCGTGCCGCCCCCACGGCCACGTTGAGGGGGCTCCCGCCGGGATGTTCCTCGGTGCGCGCCATCTGGCGCGGATCGCTGATGACGTCGACGAGGGACTCGCCGATGACGGTGACACTGGCGTCCCCCAAAGCGGAAAAGGAGGCTGTTGTGGTTTCGTTTTCGCGCATGGCTGCTTCCTTGCAGTGTTCTTCGTGGGTCAGGACGAGGAGCCTAGCGGCCCGGGTAGACGACGGCCTTGAGCTGCCCGGGCTGTTTGCCGGCGTTGAGCGCCGCCTCTGATTCGGCCAACGTGAACTTGCCGGTGACCAGGATGTCCAGGTCCACTTTTCCGTCGGCGATCAGCTGGATGGCCAGCGGCCAGGTGTTGGTGTAACGGAAGACGCCGGAGAGCCAGATCTCCCGGTTCTGGATGTAGGAGACGGGGAGTTCGACGTCGTCCGCCCCGAGCCCTACCAGGATGACCCTGCCGGCGGGGCCGACGGCCTTGATGCCGGAGCGGACAGCCTGCGGCGCGCCGGAAGCGTCGATGAACGCATCGACGTCGAGCCCTTCGACGCTGTCCGTCCTGGCATTGAGCGCGTGGGTTGCACCGTGCTCGAGCGCGAAGGCCAGCCTGTCTTCGGCGATGTCCGTGACGTAGATTTCCGTTGCACCGAAGGCCCTGGCGGCCTGGGCCGCGATGATCCCGATGGGGCCGGCTCCAGCGATCAGGACGCGGCTGCCGGGCTTGATTTCGGCGCGTTCGCAGGCCCAGAGTCCGACGGAGAGCGGTTCGATCAGGGCTGCTGCCTCGTCGCTGACGCTGTCCGGGATGTCGTAGGCGAAGTCGCTCTGGATGGTCACGTATTCGGCGAAGGCCCCGTCGATCGGCGGGGTGGCATAGAACTCGATGTCCGGGCAGAGGTTGTACCGTCCGGCTTTGCACTGCTTGCACGTGCGGCAGGGACGCTGGGGTTCGACAGCGACCCGCTGGCCGATCCGGGCGGGGTCAACGGCGCTTCCGACGGCGGCGATGCGGCCGGAGAGTTCGTGGCCGAGGATCAGCGGATGGTCCACGACATAGTCGCCGATCCTGCCGTGTTCGTAGTAGTGGACGTCGCTGCCGCAGACGCCGACGGCGGCGACCTGCACCAGGACCTGGTCGGCCTCAAGCTGCGGGACGGACAGGGTTTCCATGGCCATGTCGCCCTGGCTCTTCAGGACGGAGGCACGCATCGTGGCCGGTACTTCCGGGCGCCCGAGGGCTGGAGACTGTGCGGTTGATGTTGTCATCGAAGTAATCCTCTAAGAATCGAAGTGGGGATGGCCGGTTACTTGACGGCGCCGAGGGAGAGGCCTTGGACGAGCTTGTCCTGGGCTGCGAAGCCGGCAAACAGCACCGGCAGGGAAATGACGACGGCGGCCGCGCAGACTTTCGCGAGGAACAGGCCCTGGCTGGAGACGAAGCCGGTCAGGAAGACCGGAGCGGTGCCGGCCACCACCCCGGTGAGGACCCGGGCCAGCAGCAGTTCGTTCCAGCTGAAGATGAAGCAGATCAACGCGGTGGCCGCGATGCCGGGCATCGCCACCGGGGCAATGACCTTGCGCAGGGTCAGCAGCAGGTTTGCGCCGTCGATCTGGGCTGCTTCGAGCATTTCCACCGGCACTTCGGCAAGGAATGACCTCATCATCCAGACTGCGATGGGCAGGTTCATGGAGGTGTACATCAGGATCAGGAACCAGATGTTGTCCAGGGCGCCGGTGGTCTTCGCGAAAAGGTAGAGGGGCAGGATGGCGGCGACCACCGGCATCATCTTGGTGGAGAGGAAGAAGAACATGACGTCGGTCCACTTCTTCACCGGCCGGATCGAGAGGGCGTAAGCGGCCGGGATGGCCAATACCAGCACCAGCACGGTGGAGAGGATGGAGGCGGTGGCGGAGTTGATCAGCGGCGGCCACGGGCTGACGCCTGAGCTGGCGCCGAAGAACTCCTTGTAGGCGTCCAGGGTGAGGTTCGCCGCGAGGGAGGGCGGGTTGGTGGCTGCATCGTTTTCGGAGTGGAACGAGGTCAGGATCATCCACAGGACCGGGGCGGCGAACAGCAGGGCCAGCAGCCAGGCCGCGATGCCGGCGGCGGTGTTGTTCCGGGTGGGGTCCATCCGGGACTTGCCGCCGAACTTTCCGAATCTACTGCGCCGTGATCCGCTGTTGAGGGCGGTCGGGCCGGGGACGGAGTTCTGGGGTGCGGCAGGGGTGAGGGTGCTCATCGTGCTGCCTCCTTCTTGAAGAGCGAGAAAACGGTGCGGAGGGCGAAGGTCGCCACGACGATGGTGCCGATGACGACGACGACGCCGGCGGCTGATGCCAGGCCGTATTCGTTGGCGAAGTAGAACGTCTGGTAGATGGCGTAGGGCAGGTTGGCGGTGCCCAGCCCACCTGAGGTGAGGGTGAAGACGGCGTCGAAGTTCTGCACGATGTAGATGGCTCCGAGCAGTCCGCCCAGTTCCAGGTACTGGCGCAGGTGCGGCAGTGTGAGGTGGCGGAAGATGTCCCACGGCGTTGCGCCGTCCATTTGGGCCGCTTCGACGGTGTCCATGGGCCGGGACTGCAGGCCCGCGAGCAGGATGAGCATCATGAACGGCGTCCACTGCCAGACGAGCGAGACAATGACCGCCATCAGCGGCGCCTGGGACAGCAGGTCCGGCTGCGGCGGGGTGTTGCTGCCGAAGAGGGACCAGATCCAGGTCAGGGTGCCGTTGATCAGGCCGTAAGTGGGGTTCAGGAGGGCGTGCTTCCAGATCAGTGCCGCGGCCACGGGGACCACGAGGAACGGCGCGATCAGTAGGGTCCGGGCCAGGCCACGGCCGATGAACTTCTTGTCCAGCAGCAGGGCCAGTCCGAGGCCGATGACCAGGCTGGCCAGGACGACGGAGACGGTGAGGATGATCGTAGTGAAGATGGCCTGGCGCAGGTCGGCGTTGGTGAGGACCTGGATGTAGTTCTCCAAGCCGGCGAAGCCGGTCTGGTCGGGGCGGAGGCTGTTCCAGTTCAGGAACGAAATGATCAGCGTCACCACGAACGGAAGCTGGGTGACGATGATGAGGAAGATCAGGGCCGGCAGCAACGGCGCACGCCGGGCCCAGGCCAGAGCACGTTCACGGGCCCTGGCGTTCTTGGAAGGTTTGGTTGCGCTGGTCCCGGGGCGGGAGATGCGCGCTGTTGCGGTAGTCATGTTTGGTCTCCTGCGGTTCCGTGGCCCGCCCAGGGCGGGCCACGGAACCGGTTGGTGTGGGTTGTTACTTCTTGTACTTGTCGCCGATTTTTTGTGCGGCGTCTTGGCCCTTGGCCAAGGCGTCGGCTACAGAGCCCTGCCCTGCGATGGCGGAGCTGACACCTTGGGAGACCGTGGTGCCAAGGTCGGCGAACTCGGGGATGCCGACGAACTGGATGCCCACCACCGGGCGTTCCTGGACGCCGGGGTTCTTGGGATCGGCGTTTTCAATGGCGGAGCGTTCGGCCTTGAAGAACGGCGCGGCCTTCTGGAACTCGGCGTTCTCGTAGGTGGAGATGCGCTTGCCGGACGGAACCTTGGCCCAGCCGAGCTTGGAGGCGACCAGTTCCTCGTACTTCTTCGAGCTGGCCCAGGCAATGAACTTCCCGGCAGCGTCCTGCTTCTTCGATGCTGCCTGCACGCCCCAGGACCAGGTCCACAGCCAGCCGGAAGAATCGGTCTTCTTCACCGGAGCCTGGGCGTAGCCGATCTTTCCCTTGACTGGGGAGCTTGCGGCCTCCAGGGCGCCGGCGGCCGAGGTGGCGTCGTACCACATGGCGACCTTGCTCTGGCTCATGTTGTTCAGGCATTCGGTGAACCCCGCCTGGGCGGCGCCGGCTTCACCGTGCTCCCGCACCAGCTTGGTGTAGAACTCGGTCGCCTCGGTGAATTCTGGGGCATTGACCTTCGCGTTCCAGTCCTTGTCGAACCAGGTGCCGCCGAAGGTGTTGACCACGGTGGTGAGCGGCGCAAAGACCTGGCCCCAGCCGGGCTGGCCGCGCAGGCAGATGCCCTTCATGCCCGGAGCCGCGCCATCGGCCTTGGCAGCAAGATCGGCCACCTGGTCCCAGGTGGGCTTCTCCGGCATGGTCAGGCCCTTGGCATCGAAGATGTCCTTGCGGTACATGAGGAAGGAGGACTCTCCGTAGAACGGTTCGCCGTAGAGTTTGCCGTCCTTTCCGGTCAGCGACGCCGTGTAGGCCGGAAGAATGTCCGCCTGGTTGAACTCCGGGTCCTTGGCCACATTGTCCAGCGGCGCCAGCCAGTTGTTCGCGGAGTAAAAGGGAATCTCGTAGTTGGACAGGGACGCGACGTCGTACTGGCCGGCCTGGCTGGAGAACTCCTGGCTGATCTTGGCACGGACATCGTTCTCCGGCAGGACCGTGTAGTTCACCTTGATCCCGGTGTCCTTGGTGAAATTGTCCGCCGTGAGCCTCTGCAGGTCTTCCATCTGCGGGTTGTTCACCATCAGGACATTGATGCTGTTCTGGTCACCTGCCGCCGTGCCGCCGCCGGCACCGGAGCAGGCAGAGGCAGAAAGTGCGATACACAGGGCGCCGGCCGCCAGTGAGGCTGCACGTATTTTCGGGCGCATTAAGGACTCCTTCGTTCTTCATGGGGTGCGCAGCCACTGCACGTCGACTGCTGTGTCGAAGTACCGGACTGGAGCGGGGCTTTTGATCGGAATTTCCGAGTGCCGCGCTGATGTTCCTCAAGATTAGGCTTGTGCGCTGCCCCACAACTAGCGCCCTGCTTGCCAATTTCTGATACTAATTTTCCCGGCCCGCCGTCCGCCCAGGCGGTACTCTGGGAGAAATCACCATCGGTGATGTCCAGATTTCATGACCCGGGATGCAGGAGTACGGCTGTGGTTACATCAGATCCGCACGATGGCGCGTCGGCGAGGCTTGCCGAGCGGCTGCTGGGCATGCGCGCCAACAGGGAGGTAATCCCGGCGGATCCGAACCAGTCAGTCCGGTGGCATGAGCATGACTACCCCAGTCCGCTGGCGCGCTGGAACTACCATCCCGAATACGAGATCCACCTGATCCGGAAAGGCACCGGCAAATTCATCGTCGGAGACCACATAGGAACGTTCGAGGCCGGGCATGTGTCCATCGTGGGGTCGGGGCTTCCCCACGACTGGGTCAGCGACCTCGAGCCCGGCGGGGTCCTTGAGGGCCGCGATGCCGTTATCCAGTTCGACGGCAAGTGGGTCCTGCAGGCTGCCTCGATTGTTCCCGAATTGGCTCAGGTCAATCCACTCCTGGAGCAGTCCGCACGCGGGATCGAGTTCCTTGGCCGCTCCGCCGAGAACGCTGCCGCTTCCATCGAAGCCATGGGCACATCGACGGGACTGGAGCGGCTTCACCATCTCTTTAAGTTGTTCGCGATCCTCACCCGCGCACCGCAGGAGGAGCGGCGCTATCTGGCCGACGAATGGTTCAGGCCGCAGTTGGACGGGCAGGCGGCCGCCGTCGTGGACATCGTCCTTGAGTACGTGTTCACCAATCACGCCGGGACGGTCAAAATGTCCGAGGCGGCGGCCCTGGTGGGCATGCCCGAGCCGACGTTTTCGAAGTACTTCAAACGCGCCACCGGGCAAAACTTCAGCGACCTGGTGCGCAAACTCCGCCTGGCCCACGCGCGGCGCCTGCTGGAACGGACGGACAAGGCCATCTCGGACATTTGCTACGAAGTGGGCTTCTCCAACCTGTCCAACTTCAACAGGCACTTCCTTAACGACACCGGCGAAACCCCGCGGCACTACCGCCAACGCCTGCAGGGCTGACCTGCTCGGCCAGCTCGACGTTCCGCTCAGCACAGTGCCGAGCGGCGTCTAGGAGATGTTGCCCGTCCGAAACGCTACTTTTCGGTATCCCTAAATTCGCGTTATCCTCGTCCTATCAGCATGCCCCGATGACGAGGACCGATGATGGCCACAACGACACTTCAGGTACGCCCGGCAGCCACCCGGGTCTGGTCCCGGCTGCTGCTGCTCGGCCCGGCGTTTGTCGCCGCCATCGCCTACGTGGACCCCGGGAACGTCGCCGCCAACCTCACCGCCGGAGCCAGCTACGGCTACCTGCTGGTCTGGGTGCTGGTGGTGGCGAACGCCATGGCCGTGCTGGTGCAGTACCAGTCGGCGAAGCTGGGCCTCGCCACCGGCTTGAGCCTTCCGGAGATCATGGGAAAGCGCCTGGGGACCCGGCGCCGGCGGCTGTACTGGGCCCAGGCCGAGATCGTTGCCGGTGCCACGGACATGGCCGAAGTCATCGGCGGCGCCGTGGCCCTGAACCTGCTCTTCGGGCTCCCCCTGCTGGCGGGCGGGTTCATCATCGGGCTGGCCTCCATGCTGCTGCTGATCCTGCAGACAGCCCGGGGCCAGAGGTCGTTTGAGTACGCCATCCTGATCCTGCTCGGCGTCATCGCCGTCGGGTTCGTGTCCGGCTTGTTCGTCAACCCGCCCGATGCCGGAAGCGCCCTTGGCGGGCTGCTGCCCCGGTTCGAGGGGACCGACACGGTCCTGCTGGCCGCCAGCATGCTCGGCGCGACGGTGATGCCACATGCGATCTACCTGCACTCTGCCCTGGCGCGGGACCGACACGGCTTCTCCGAAGACCCGGCCGTGCGGACGCGGCTGATCCGGGCCACCCGCTTCGATGTCGTCGGAGCCCTGCTGCTGGCTGGCGTCGTCAACATTTCGATGCTGCTGCTGGCCGCGTCCAGCCTGCGCGGCATCGAGGGAACGGACACCATCGCCGGCGCCCACGCCGCCGTCCCGTCGGCGCTCGGCCCGGCCATCGGCATCGTGTTCGCGATCGGGCTGCTGGCCTCGGGGCTGGCCTCCACATCGGTGGGCTGCTACGCGGGCGCCACCATCATGGGCGGTCTGCTGAAGATCCGCGTGCCGCTGCTCACCCGGCGCGTCGTCACCTTGATCCCTGCGCTCATCATCCTGGGCGCCGGCATCGAACCGACGCTCGCCCTGGTCCTGAGCCAGGTCCTGCTCAGCTTCGGCATCCCCTTCGCCCTGATCCCGCTGATCCGGCTCACCGGAAAGCGCGAAGTCATGGGCATCCACACCGACTCCAAGCCGCTGAAGATCGCCGGCTGGACCAGCGCCACGCTCATCGTCGGACTGAACTGCGTGCTGATCACCCTGACCCTAACCGGCCAGGCCTGACCCCTTTCGGTGCAACCGCGCCGGCTGGCGCACGGCACTGCCACGGCCGACTTTTTCCGACTTTGTATTGCGCCGGGGCCCGCTGATCATCCACACTGGCTACAGATCCGCAGGAGATTCCCTCCGCCGATCCAGCCCGCCAGACACCACGGCCGGCCACCCCCGCCCCATCAGAGAATGCCGGGCAACCCCTCTCGAACCACCGCTTTCCGCCTCTCCGGGTACGCCCGGCCCCGGAAGCCTCTGCCGCTGAGAGCCCGGCACATCCCGACGAGAAAGAGACCACGATGATCAAGCGCCACTCGGACGTCGTCCTGGAAATCACCGCCCACGACCCCGACACCGTCGAAAACGACCTGAACGCCGCCGTAGAGATCGTCCGCCAACAAGCCATGAAGGAATCCCGCCACGGCATCCTCGTTACGCAGCACGGATACACCAGCTACACCGTCGCTGTAAGCCGCGATGTCCCCTACGGACAGACACACGAACGGCGCGAGCAGCCGGCCTAAAGACAACCGCAACTCAGGTAAGAACGGCAGGCGGGAACGGACGACGGCGGGACCTCCCGCCGTCGTCGCCTAGCCTTCCGCGGTGGCCGCCGGGACGGCCGGTGCCGCGCCGGCCTCTGTACCCTCGGCCTCCCCGGAAGCCTCCGGCGGCTCCGGCTTGTAGACCCAGGCCACCAGCACCACCGAGATGATCATTAGCAGGAACCACGAAACCAGCTTGTCGGGCGAGACCATGTGCCAGCCGTTCAGCTGGTTCGGATAAAGCCACGCCCCTGACCAGGTGGCGATGTTCTCGGCAATCCAGATGAACAGCGCCACCAGCAGGAACGCCAGGACCAGCGGCATCCGGAACCGGCGGCGGAACACCCGGAAGTGCATCACGCACCGGCCGAAGATCACCACGACGGCGGCCAGCAGGACCCAACGGGCGTCGGCGACGTAGTGGTGGGTGAAGAAGTTCGCGTAAATGCCGGCGGCCACGATCGCCGTGATCCACCGCCGCGGATATGCCGCGAAGCGCAGGTCGAAGAGCCGGTACACGCGCACCATATACGAACCCACGGCCGCGTACATGAAGCCGCTGAAGAGCGGCACCGCCCCGATCCGCAGGAAACCCTCGGCCTCGTACGTCCACGACCCGACGTCGGTCTTGAACAGCTCCATCACCGTCCCCACCAGGTGGAAGAGGACAATCACCCTGAGCTCCCGCACGGTTTCCAACCGGGTGGCCACCATCAGGATCTGGATCACGACGGCAGCGAGGGTCAGGAAATCGTTCCGGGCCAGTGCGGCGGCGTCCGGATACCAGAGCCGCGCCGCGAAGATCACGGCGAGGAGCGCGGCGCCGAAGATGCAGGCCCAGGCCTGCTTGAGGCCGAAGACGGCGAACTCCATGAGCCGCGCACGGATGCCGCTGGCCGGGGCGTTGTCGAGCAGCCGGTGCGCACGCTCGTCGATGCGGTTCTCTACGGACGTGAAGCTGCGCATTGGTACCCCGTTCCCCCGCCACGAGTGGCAATGTGTTTTCCCTGCACCACCGCCGGCGGCCGCTTGGTGCGGCCGACCCGGCGCAATGGCGCGCAATCCACGGTAGCCCAAAGCCCGTCCCGAAGGCGGTCAGGGGTGGGAGAGAGGGAACGACGCCGGGACCTCCCGCCGTCGTCTGCTGGAGGGCAATCCCGCAGCGCCGGCAATTTTGGTCGGTGCGGCGACCGAGAACCACCGGCGGGCAAGGCGAGCGCCGCGAGCCCGGTGGTGTGCCGGCCCCTGCGATGGGGATAGTTTGGTGGCATGACGGCTAGCTACAGGTACGACGTCGAAGTGCTGCACCTCCTAGTGTCGCCGGAACACGCCTACTTTGGCCGCGCCCGCGAGGGTGCGGCGGACGTCCCCACGGCCGATGCCGACCGGGTCCAGCTGGTGGCGGGCAAGGGCATCGTCGGTGACCGGTTCTTCGGCAAGGCCGCGCACATGGATGCTGCCGTCACCTTGTTCGCGGTTGAGGCGCTCGAAGCCATGGCCGCGGAGCTGGGCGCAGCGCCCTTCGACCCCCTCCTGACCCGGCGCAATGTGGTCCTCAGGGGCGCCCACCTGGCTCCGCTGATTGGCCAGGACTTCGAGCTGGAATCGCGCGGGAGCATGGTGCGGCTGAAGGCCTGTCTCTTATACACATCTAGATGTGTATAAGAGACAGATGCTGGCCCCGGGCGCACAAGGCCATGCGCGGGCGGGGCGGCGTGCGCTGCCAGCCGCTTTCGGACGGCATGTCTCTTATACACATCTAGATGTGTATAAGAGACAGGATCAGCCCCGTACTGCTCGACCCAGAGCGTGCGGGCGAGCCCACGCTGCTGCGGCCGTCCCGGCTGCCGTAGGGCAGCCGTAGGGCCTGCGTAGTCAGGCGTGGGCGAAAATGGGTCCATGACTCGGTATGTGATCACCCCGAACACAGCCCTGCGGCTCGCGCAGGACCAGACCGCCACCGGCGACGGGTGCCAGCTGGTGGCCCCGACGCTTCTCCGCTCCCAGGTCCTGTCGCTCCTCTACCAGGCGGTACGGCGCGGCGAGCTATCGAAGGCGGATGCCGCCCGGCAGCTCAACTATGTGCGGGCCCTGCGCATCCGCCTGCTCGGCGACCGCGTTCTTCAGGGCACCGCCTGGAAAGTGGCTGACCAGCTCGGCTGGCCGGACACCCTCGACGCCGAGTACGTCGCCCTGACCCAGCTGCAGGCCGAAGCCCTGGTCACCCTGGACGGGAAGCTCGCGCTGGCGGCCCGCGATCTGGTCGCGGTGGCACCGATCGAAGCGCTGTACTGATCCGTGGGCGGTGAGCGCCGGTGTCGGCGACGCCCGGGAGCAGCCGCCCGGGCTGGCCAGTCAGGTCAGTAGGACATCGACTGCCAAACGATGACTGCCATGAGGGCAAGGGCCGTGAAAGTGACCGCCCAGGTTTCCCGGCGCAGCCGCGCGTCGGTCCTTTCCCGGTTCGACGTCCGGCGGGATTTCCCGCTACGCGTCGTTCTCGGCCCGCACATAATCCTCCCGGTGGAACCTTCGACGTTCACTCGGGTTCCATCCGGGTCCGGACTCGCGGACCCGGATGGAACCGCCCTATCGCAATATGACGGTGCGGTTGCCGAGCAGCAGGATCCTGCCCTCGCAGTGCCAGCGGACGGCGTTGCGGAGGGCGGCGCATTCGGCGTCCCGGCCCACCGCGACCAGGTCATCGGCGGCGTACGTGTGGTCCACGTCGATGACCTGCTGCGAAATGATCGGGCCCTCATCGAGCTCGGCGTTGACGTAGTGCGCGGTGGCGCCCACGGTTTTTACGCCGCGTTCGTAGGCCTGGTGGTAGGGCTTGGCGCCCTTGAAGCTGGGCAGGAACGAGTGGTGGATGTTGATGGTCCGCCCTGCCAGCTTGGCCGATAGGTCGTCACTCAGGACCTGCATATAGCGGGCCAGCACCACGAGTTCCACGTCGAATTCATCAACGAGTTCGAGGAGCCGGGCTTCGGCGTCGGGCTTGGTGTCTTTGGTGACCGGGAGGTGGAAGAACGGGATGCCGTGCCATTGCATCAACGCCTCCTGCTCGCGGTGGTTGGACACCACGGCGACGATCTCCACCGGGATGTCGCCCGTGCCTGCCCTGAAGAGCAGGTCATTGAGGCAGTGGCCCATTTTGGACACCATCACCAGGACGCGGCGTTTGCGGCCGTGCGGTTCCAGCTGCCAGTTCATCTGCCACTGCTCCGCCACCGGCGTGAAGTCCCGGCGCAGCTCTTCCGTGAAGGACTCCTGCGCTGGGGACTCGTGTGCCGGGGACTCCTGCGCTGAGGAAAAGTGCACGCGCATGAAGAAGTGGCCTTCGCCCTTGTCCCTGTACTGCTTGATGTCGATGATGTCGCAGCCATGGTTGAGTAGGAAACCGGAGACAGCGTGAACGATGCCCGGAGACTCCGCACAGTCGACCGTCATGACATGTTCGACCCCGGCTGCAGGCTCCTCCGCCGTCCTGACGGGGCCGTTCAGTGTCTGTGCCGCGTGCAACGGTGCGGTGCCCATCTGTGCAGTGGTCATTTCTTCACCGATCCAAATTCCCGCGCGGCGGCTGACTCCTGCGCCAGATCCTCGGTGAGTTCGGCCTGGAACGTCGCGTAGCGGGCCAGGTGCGCCGGGCGCCGGCGCAGCACCAGCCAGGCGGCGCCGAGCAGGATGAACCACACCGGCGTGACCAGCAGCGCCGTCAGGGTGTCCGGCTGTGTGGTCAGCGTCCACAGCACGAAGGCGAAGAACGCGAAGACCACCCAGACCATGGGGACGCCGCCCGGCATCTGGTACTTCGACGCCTCGTGCAGGTGCGGGCGGCGCCGGCGGAAGGAAATGTAGCTGGCCAGAATGATGGACCACACGAACACGAAGCAGACGGCGGACACGGTGGTCACCATGTCGAAGGCCTTGCCGATGTCCTGCCCCGCGTACATCAGCACCACGCCGGAGAGCAGGAGGACGCAGGACAGGAACAGGGCATTCTGCGGGACCTTGCGGCGCGACAGCGCGCTGAAAACGGACGGAGCGTCACCCTCCTGGGCCAGCCCGTACACCATGCGGGACGTGGAGTAGATGCCGGAGTTGGCCGAGGACATGGCCGAGCTGAGCACCACCAGGTTCACCACCGTGGCGGCGGCACCCAGGCCTGCCAAGGAGAACATGGCGATGAACGGGCTGTGGCCGGCCTGGAACTGGGTCCAGGGCGTGACGGACATCAGAATGATGAGGGCGCCCACGTAAAAGAGCAGCACACGGATGGGGATGGAGTTGATGGCCTTGGGCAGGTTCTTCTCCGGGTCCTTGGCCTCTGCGGCCGTGGTGCCCACCAGTTCAATGCCCACAAAGGCGAAGACTGCAATCTGGAAGCCGGCCACGAATCCCATGAACTCGTTCGGGAAGAAACCGCCGTGGCTCCACAGGTTCGTGAAGGTGGCAGGGCCGGCGTCGGACTGGAACCCGCTGAAAATCATGAACAGGCCCACCACGATCAGTGCCGCGATGGCGATGATCTTGATCAGCGCGAACCAGAACTCCGTCTCGCCGAACGCCTTCACCGTGGTGAGATTCAGGAGCAGCAGGATGGCCACGGTGGCCAGGCCCGGGATCCAGAGCGGAAGCCCCGGCCAGAGTTCCTTCGAATAGCCGGCGATGGCGATGACGTCCGCGATGCCCGTGATCACCCAGCAGAACCAGTAGGTCCAGCCCGTGAAGAAGCCGGCCCAGGGGCCCAGGAGGTCCGCCGCGAAATCGCTGAAGGACTTGTAGTTCAGGTTGCTCAGCAGCAGTTCGCCCATGGCCCGCATGACGAAGAACAGCATGAAGCCGATGATCATGTAGACGAAGATGACCGAGGGCCCTGCCGCGGAGATGGTTTTGCCCGAGCCCATGAAGAGGCCGGTGCCGATGGCGCCGCCAATGGCGATCAGCTGGATGTGCCGGTTGCTGAGCTGCCGCTCAAGATGCGGCGTTTGCTGGGAAGTTACGGTTTCAGTTGTCACGTGCTGCTCCTCGAATCAATGCTTGCTGGAGTGCTGATGATGTTGCCGCCTGACCCGGGGCGCCGGGAACCGAATCAAGGCTGTTGAAGCTGTAGAGATGGATGCCCGCGACGCTGCCCGGCTGGCTTTCCAGTCCGGACACGAGGCCCTCTGGCGAGTAGCGGTCGCCGCTCAGGAGTTTGCGGGCCAGCGGGCCTTTGCGGCTAAGGAACCTGAGGGAACTTCCGACGCCGATCTGCGTCGCTAGGGAGACCAGCTTGGTCCGCGGAACGGACCCGGCCACGCCCGCCCAGACGGGCAGCCGGACGCCTTCGCGGCGCAGGAGCGCCGTGTAGTCGAGTATTTTCGGTGCGGAGAAGCACATCTGCGTGACGACGTGCGAAGCCAGGTGCTGCTTCGCCAGCAGGGCATCCAGCATGTCCACGGGGCCAACGGAAGGGTGACCCTCCGGGTAGCCCGCGACGCCTGCCCGCATCATTCCGCCGGAGTACTGCGCGATGTCTTCCAGCACCGGAAGGGCGGACTCGTACGGGCCTGCCGGCTGCTTCCGGTCTCCGCCGATCACGAACACTTCGCCGATGCCGGCAACGTCGCAGTCGCGCAGGATTCCGGTGAGGTCGGCACGGCTGTGCAGGCTCCGCGCCGCGAGATGCGGGATCACTTGGTAGCCGAGCACGCTCAGCTGGACGGCCGTGCGCATGGTCCGCTCGATGCCGTGATGGGGCAGGCACGTCACGGTGAGCGTGGTGGTCAGGGGCACCAGGGCCTCGACCTGCTCAACGATTCCTTCCGAGGGGATGATTTCTATTCTGACGGGGAACATCTTTGGTCCTCTCTGAACATCAGGGTGGGTCTGGAAAGTCAGGCCGAGGCCGCGAGCAGTGAGCTGGCTTCCTGGCGGGTGCTGCCGGAGCTTTCGATGTGCGCGAGTTCGGCCGGGATGTCCCAGCCCTTCTTGCGCATCGCGGTGGCCCAGAGCCGGCCGGCCCGGTACGAGGAGCGGACCAGCGGGCCGGACATGACGCCGAGGAAGCCGATCTCGTCCGCTTGCTGCTGCAGGTCCACGAATTCCTGCGGCTTGACCCAGCGGTCCACCGGGAGGTGGCGTTCGGACGGGCGCAGGTACTGGGTGATGGTGATCAGGTCACAGCCGGCCTCGTGCAGGTCCCGGAGCGCCTCGGAGATTTCCTCGCGGGTCTCGCCCATGCCCAGGATCAGGTTGGACTTGGTCACCATGCCCAGGTTCCGGCCCTGGGTGATGACGTCCAGGGACCGGTCGTAGCGGAACGCGGGGCGGATCCGCTTGAAGATCCGCGGCACGGTCTCGACGTTGTGGGCGAAGACCTCGGGCTTGGAATCGCAGATCGCCTCGATGTGCTCGGGCTTGCCGGAGAAGTCCGGGATCAGCAGTTCGACGCCGGAGCTCGTGGATCTTGCGGACCGTTTCGGCGTAGAGCCAGACGCCCTCGTCTTCGAGGTCGTCACGGGCCACGCCGGTCACGGTGGCGTAGCGCAGCTGCATGGCCTGGACCGAGCGGGCCACCTTGGTGGGTTCGAAGACGTCCACCGGGGAGGGCTTGCCGGTGTCGATCTGGCAGAAATCGCAGCGCCGGGTGCATTCGGAGCCGCCGATCAGGAAGGTGGCTTCCTTGTCTTCCCAGCACTCGAAGATGTTCGGGCAGCCGGCCTCCTCACACACGGTGTGGAGGCCCTCCTTCTTCACGAGGTTCTTGAGCTGGACGAACTCCGGGCCCATCTGGACCTTGGCCTTGATCCATTCCGGCTTGCGCTCCACCGGGGTGGCCGCATTGCGCTGCTCAATGCGCAGCATCTTCCGGCCTTCTGGTGCCAGTGTCATTGTTCTCTTTCCTTAGTGCGTGCGCCGGCGGACCGGCAAGACTTTGGTGCTGGGGCGGACGTGCCGGTCAGCATTCCACCACGTTGACGGCGAGGCCGCCCATCGCGGTTTCCTTGTACTTGGAGCTCATGTCCTTGCCGGTTTCGCGCATGGTCACGATGACCTCGTCCAGCGAAACCCGGTGCGAGCCGTCGCCCCAGAGCGCCATCTTGGCCGCGTTGATGGCCTTCGCGGCGGCAATGGCGTTCCGCTCGATGCACGGCACCTGCACCAGCCCGCCGATCGGATCGCAGGTCAGGCCCAGGTTGTGCTCCATCGCGATCTCGGCCGCGTTCTCCACCTGCGCCGGCGTGCCGCCCATGACCTCGGCCAGCCCCGCGGCGGCCATCGACGACGCCGAGCCCACCTCGCCCTGGCAGCCCACCTCGGCCCCGGAAATCGACGCCTGCTCCTTGTACAACACCCCGATCGCGCCCGCCGTGAGCAGGAACTTCACCACCACATCGTCACGATCCTGCTGGGTCGCCTGATCCATGCCCGGGGCGAAGTGCAGCGCGTAGTACAGCACCGCCGGGATGATGCCCGCGGCGCCGTTGGTCGGCGCGGTAACCACCCTGCCGCCGGAGGCGTTCTCCTCGTTCACCGCCAGGGCAATCAGGTTCACCCACTCCTGCCAGTACTTCGGGTCCCGGTAATCGGGATCCTGGTCCCGGCTCTCCTTCAGCAGCCGCTCGTGCCAGTCCGGGGCACGACGGCGGACCTTCAGCCCGCCCGGCAGCAGCCCCTCACGCCGGAGGCTGGTTTCCACACAGCCCTCCATCACCGAATAAATATGCAGCAGCCCCTCCCGGATCTCCTCCTCGGTGCGGCTGTCTTCCTCGTTGAGCCGCATGACATCGCTGATGCCCAACGACGTGTTCTGGCAGTGCTCGAGCAACTCGGCTGCGGTGCGGAACGGCAGCGGCAATTCCTTCTTGGACTCGTCCAGTTCCTGCTGCGCCGCGTCCTCCTCGCCCTCCCGGACGATGAAACCCCCGCCCACCGAGAAGAACGTGGCACTGCGCAGCACCTCCCCGCCCGCGTCCGAGACCGTGAACGTCATGCCGTTCGTATGCCGCGGCAGGACGGTCAGCGGACGCAGGACCATGTCCTTCACCCCGTACGGCAACGAAACCGCACCGGCCAGCCGCAGCGTCCCGGTCTCCGAGATCGCCGCCAGCCGCTGCTCCACCTCATCAGGCAGGATCAGCTCCGGATGGAAACCCTCCAGCCCCAGCAGGATCGCCGTCATGGTGCCATGCCCATGCCCCGTCGCGGCCAACGAACCATACAGATCCACCCGCAACGACGCCACCCGGTCCAGAACCCCGGACGCCTTAAGCTCCCCCGCGAACACCGCGGCAGCCCGCATCGGACCCACAGTATGCGAACTGGACGGGCCGATCCCGATCGAGAAGAGGTCAAAGACTCCAACAGCCATTGCAATTCCTTAGTTGGTAAGTGGTCGGGTGGGGCGGGCGGGAGCCTGGATGGGTGGGAGGTAGATGACCCGGCCCCGGCCCCGGAGCCGGGGACGGGGACGGTGGTTTCGACAGGTTCAGCCTGCGAGGTCGGCCACTGCCGGGTAAAGCGGGTGGGCTTCCGCGAGGGCCTCCACACGTGCGCGCAGACCGGAAAGGTCCGCGCCGGCGTCGGCGATCAGGGCCTCGGCGATGATGTCCGCGACCTCGGCGAAGGCGGCCTCGCCGAACCCGCGGGTGGCCAGGGCCGGGGTGCCGATCCGCAGCCCCGAAGTCACCATCGGCGGACGCGGGTCGAACGGCACGGCGTTGCGGTTGACCGTGATGTCGATTTCCGCGAGCCGGTCCTCGGCCTGCTGCCCGTCCAGTTCACAGTCGCGCAGGTCCACCAGGACCAGGTGCACGTCCGTGCCGCCGGAGATCACGTTAATCCCCTTCGCGGTGACGTCCGGCCGGACCAGGCGCTCGGCCAGGATCCGGGCGCCGGCCAGCACCCGCTCCTGCCGCTCCCGGAACTCCTCAGAGGCGGCGATCTTGAAGGCCACGGCCTTGCCGGCGATGACGTGTTCCAGCGGGCCGCCCTGCTGGCCTGGGAACACCGCCGAGTTGATCTTCTTGGCGATGTCGGCGTCGTTGGAAAGGATGATCCCGCCGCGAGGACCGGCAAGTGTCTTGTGCGTCGTAGACGTGGTGACGTGCGCGTGCGGCACCGGGGACGGGTGCAGCCCGGCGGCGACCAGCCCGGCGAAGTGCGCCATGTCCACCATCAGGTACGCGCCCACGAGGTCGGCGATGCGGCGGAACTCGGCGAAGTCGAGCTGCCGGGCGTAGGCGGACCAGCCGGCCACAATCAGCGCCGGCTTGTGCTCGAGGGCGAGGCGCTCCACTTCGGCCATGTCGATCCGGTGGTCCTCTTCGCGGACCTGGTAGGGGATGACGTTGTAGAGCCGGCCGGAGAAGTTAATCCGCATCCCGTGAGTCAGGTGCCCGCCATGCGCCAGGTTCAGGCCCATGATCGTGTCGCCCGGACGGATCAGCGCGTGCATTACGGAAGCGTTCGCCTGCGCGCCGGAGTGCGGCTGCACGTTCGCGTACTCGGCCCCGAACAGGGCCTTGACGCGGTCGATCGCGAGTTGCTCGATCACGTCAACGTGCTCGCAGCCGCCGTAATACCGCTTCCCGGGGTAGCCCTCGGCGTACTTGTTCGTCAGCACCGAACCCTGCGCCTGCATCACCGCGACCGCGGTGTGGTTCTCCGACGCGATCATCTCCAGCCCGTTGCGCTGCCGGGTCAGTTCGTCGTCGATCTTCGCCGCGATCTCCGGATCCAGCGCGGACAGCTCCGCATCCAGGGACGGGGAAACGACCTGCTCGAAGGCCGCCGTTGCGGCGCCTGCCCCGCTCACAGCTCGCCGCCGTTCGTGGAGGCGTACTCTTCAGCTGACATGAGCGGACCTTCTTCGGTCACGGCGACCTTGAACAGCCAGCCGGCACCGTAGGGATCGCTGTTGATCAGGGCGGGATCAGAAACGACGTCATCGTTGATCTCGACGACCTCGCCCGTCACCGGGGCGTACAGGTCCGAGACGGACTTGGTGGACTCCACCTCGCCGCAGGTCTCCCCCGCCGTCACGGTCGAGCCGACCTCGGGCAGGTCCACATACACAATGTCGCCCAGGGCATCGGCAGCCACGGCCGAGATGCCAATCCCCGCAGGGCCGGCCCCGTCAGCAGCAACCCACTCGTGCTCTGCGGAGTACTTCAGTTCAGCAACTACTTTGCTCATTCCAATTCCTTACTTCTCATCTGTCTAAAAAATCTGTGGTGGGCTTGGGTGCCAGTCGCGGTTTCGGCAAGCTCAACCAGCGGCTGCACCGCCGATCGGGCTTGTCGAGATCCAGGTGGCATCAAGCTCAACCCCCAATGATCGAGCTTGCGGAGACCACCGGTTTCGACAAGCTCATCCAGCGGGGCGGACTACTTTGCGCGCTTGTAGAAAGGCAGTGCGACGACTTCGAACGGCTCCGCCTTGCCGCGGAGGTCAATGTCCAGGGCGGTGCCGGGTTCGGTGAACTCGACGTCGACATAGGCCATCGCGACGGGGTAGCCCAGCGTCGGCGAGGGCTGTCCGGACGTGACTTCGCCAACAACGTTGCCATCCTTCAGGACCGGGTAGTGCCCGCGGCCTGCCCGGCGGCCCAGGCCCTTGAGGCCGACCAGCTTGCGGCCGGTGGTGGAGCCCGCGCCTGCTGCCTTGAGCTCGCTCAGTGCGGCCTTGCCGATGAAGTCCGACTCCTTGGCGAGGGAGACAACCGGGCCGAGCCCTGCGGCGTAGGGGTTGCCTTCGCGGGAGAGCTCGTTGCCGTAGAGCGGCATGCCGGCTTCGAGGCGCAGCGAGTCGCGGCAAGCCAGGCCTGCGGGAATGAGCCCGTGTCCGGCACCGGTTTCCAGCAACGCCTCCCACAGGCCCGCTGCGTCCTCGTTCGGCACGTAGATCTCGAAGCCGTCCTCGCCGGTGTACCCGGTCCGGGCCAGCAGCAGCTCCTGGGTAGTGCCGTTGACGGCGATACCTATCTCGACCGCCGCGTAGTACTTGAGCTCCGTGACCAGCGAGTGCTGCTCGGCCGGGACCAGGGTCAGCAGAATCGCCTCTGCCTTCGGCCCCTGCACGGCGATCAGGGACGTCTCTGCGGAATCGTCCTCCACCGTAACCTCGAAGCCGGCGGCCCTTTCGGCCAGTGCCGCGGCGACCACCGCGGCGTTGCCGGCGTTCGGGACCACGAGGTACTTCTCGTCGCCCCGGCGGTAGGAGATCAGGTCGTCGATGATGCCGCCGTCTTCGTGGCAGATCAGCGAGTACTTGGCCTTGCCGACGGCGACCGCTGACAGTTTGCCCGCCAGGGCGTAGTCCAGGAAAGTCGCAGCGTCCGGGCCGGTGACCCAGACTTCACCCATGTGGGAGAGGTCGAACAGGCCGGCGGCGGAGCGCACGGCGTGGTGCTCGGCCAGCTCAGAGCTGTACTTCAAGGGCATCTGCCAGCCGCCGAAGTCGGTGAAGGAGGCGCCGGCCTTCTTGTGCTCTTCGTAAAGCGCGGTGTAGTTCTCAGTCATGCGAAAATCCTTTCAATCCGGTGATTGAGCTGGTCGAAATCAGTTTTCGAATTCGGAAAGCGGCGGGCAGGAGCAGACCAGGTTGCGGTCCCCTGCCGCACCGTCGATGCGGCCCACCGGCGGGAAGTACTTGTCCTGCCTGAGAGCGGGCACGGGGAACGCGGCCTGCTCACGCGGGTACTTGCGGGCCCAGTCGGAGGAGACGACGGCGGCAGCCGTGTGCGGTGCGTTGCGCAGCGGGGAACCCTCCAGGGTGAAGTCCCCGGCGGCGACCTGCTCGATCTCGGCGTGGATGGTGATCATGGCGTCGATGAAACGGTCGATCTCCGCGAGGTCCTCGGACTCGGTGGGCTCCACCATCAGCGTCCCGGCCACGGGGAACGCCAGCGTGGGTGCGTGGAAGCCGAAGTCGATCAGCCGTTTGGCAACGTCCTCGGCCGTGACGCCGGTCCGGGCCGTCAGATCACGCAGGTCAAGGATGCACTCGTGCGCCACCAGTCCGCCTTCGCCGGTGTACAGGACCGGGAAGAACTCGTTCAGCCGGGAGGCGATGTAGTTCGCCGCCAGCAGCGCGGACTTGGTGGCCTCGGTCAGGCCTGCACCGCCCATGAGCTTCACGTAGGCCCACGAAATCGGCAGGACACCGGCGGACCCGTAACGGGAGGCGCTGATGGCGACGCCGCGCCCGGCCTCATGCGCGGCCTTGTTGGCGTCGCCCGGCATGAACGGGGCCAGGTGCGCCTTGCCGCGACCGGGCCCACGCCCGGTCCGCCGCCGCCGTGCGGGATGCAGAAGGTCTTGTGCAGGTTCAGGTGGGACACGTCGCCACCGAACTTGCCCGGCTGGGCCAGGCCCACGAGGGCGTTGAGGTTGGCGCCGTCCACGTAGACCTGTCCGCCGGCTGCGTGGATGGCGTCGCAGACCTCGCGGACGTCGGCGTCGTACACCCCGTGCGTGGACGGGTAGGTGATCATGATGGCGGACAGCGCGTCCTTGTGCAGCTCGATCTTGGCATTCAGGTCGGCATGGTCGATCGTGCCGTCGGCGGCCGTGGCCACCACAACAACCTTCATGCCCGCCAGCACCGCGGAGGCCGCGTTGGTGCCGTGCGCCGAGGCCGGGATCAGGCAGATGTTGCGCTGCTCGTCGCCGCGGGAGAGGTGGTAGCCGCGGATGGCCAGCAGGCCCGCGAGCTCGCCCTGGGAGCCGGCGTTCGGCTGGATGGACACCTGGTCGTAGCCGGTGATCTCGGTCAGCTGCGCCTCGAGGTCGGCGATCAGTTCCCGCCAGCCCTCGGTCTGCGAATCCGGCGCGAACGGGTGGATCGAGGCGAACTCCGGCCAGGAGATGGCTTCCATCTCGGCGGTGGCATTCAGCTTCATGGTGCACGAACCCAGCGGGATCATGGTGCGGTCCAGCGCGAGGTCCCGGTCGGAGAGCCTGCGGATGTAGCGCAGCAGCTGGGTCTCGGAGCGGTGCGTGTTGAACACCGGGTGCTGCAGGAATTCGGAGGAACGCAGCACCGTCTCGGGCAGCTCGAAGCCCTGGGCCGCCACCACCGGACCGGCGCCAAAGGCGACGACCACCGCGGAGAGGACCTCCGCCGTCGTGGTCTCATCGACTGACACGCCAACCGTGTCCGCGTCGATGAAACGAAGGTTGATGCCCCGGGCCTCTGCCGCGGTGATGACCTTCCGGGCCTTGCCCGGGACACGGACCGTGACGGTGTCGAAGAAGGACTCGCTCACCAGTTCGCGGCCGGCGACCTTGAGCGTGGCGGCGAGGGCTCGGGCGTTGTTGTGGACGGTCTCGGCGATCGCCTTCAGGCCCTCGGGACCGTGGTAGACGGCGTACATCGAGGAGACGATGGCCAGCAGCGCCTGGGCGGTGCAGATGTTGGACGTAGCCTTTTCACGGCGGATGTGCTGCTCGCGGGTCTGCAGGGCCAGCCGGTAGGCGGGGACGCCGGCGTTGTCCTTGGAGACGCCGACGATGCGGCCCGGGAGCGTGCGTTCCATGCCTTCGCGCACCGCCATGTAGGCAGCGTGCGGGCCGCCGAAGAACAGCGGCACCCCCAGGCGCTGCGTGGAGCCGACGGCGACGTCCGCGCCCTGTTCGCCCGGAGGCGTGATCAGGGTCAGGGCCAGGAGGTCCGCTGCCACGGTGACGAGCGCGCCGCGGTCCTTGGCCTCTGCGATCACCGCGGACTGGTCCCAGACCCGGCCGGAGACGCCGGGCTGCTGCAGGACCACGCCGTTGATGTCGCCGTCGGGCAGCCCCTGGGTCAGGTCCGCAACCTCGACCTCGAAGCCCAATGCCTCGGCGCGGCCCTTGACGATGGCGATGGTCTGCGGCAGGCAGTCGGCGTCCAGGACGGTCTTGCCGTCGCGGGCGCCAGCGTTCTGTCCGGCGGACTTGTTGGCGCGGCGCATCAGGAGCACGGCCTCGGCGACGGCGGTCGCTTCATCGAGGAGCGACGCATTGGCGACCGGGAGCGCGGTGAGGTCCTGGACCATGGTCTGGAAGTTCAGCAGCGCCTCGAGCCGGCCCTGGGAAATCTCCGGCTGATAGGGGGTGTACGCCGTGTACCAGGCCGGGGCTTCGAGGATGTTGCGGCGGATCACCGGCGGCGTGACGGTGTCGTAGTAGCCCTGGCCGATCATCTGCACGGCCGTCTTGTTCTTGGACGCCAGCTTGCGCAGCTCGGCCAGCACCTCAACTTCGCTGACGGCGGTGTCCAGGCTGAGCGGCTTTTCCTGGCGGATGGAGGCGGGGACTGCGTTGTCAACGAGGCCGTCTACGGTGTCGTAGCCGACGGCCTTGAGCATGGTGTCGATGTCTGATTGGCGGCGCGCACCGATGTGGCGGTCTGCGAACGTGGACGGGGACGATTGAACCGTCATGAGGAACTCCATAATTCAGGTGGCACAGAGTGCCACGATGATTCGGGTTCCTCCCCGCTCTGTATTGGACCTGAGAGTTTCCGCGTTGCCTGCTGTTCGCAGGCGCCACTTGCACCGTCGGTGAGCCCGGTTTCCCGGACTGCTTTCCAGAGTTGCCTTGCCGCGGCGGTACGTGGGCCTGAGAGATTCCTGGGGAGGATTTGCTCCTACGGCGCCTGCTGAACGTACCGGCAGGACTCTCCCGCCGCAGATCATAAGCTGTGCCACTGGTGGGTGACACGGCTCACACATTATCTGCTGTCCGCGCCGGATGCAAAATCTGCGTCACATGAGGCGTTGTTTTCGCCGGCAGAGGACGACGGCGGGACCTCCCACCGCTGCCTCCGACTCGCCGACGTGCGCGTCTTGTAAATGGCTATTGTCACCCAGGCAGGGAGTTAGTATTCTGCGGCCAGCCGGACATTCGGCCGCATCAGGCGGCGCCCGGAACGGCGCCGCCGTCAGGGGCTATTCCCGTAAATAAAGGCGCCCGTCACCACACTGGCCGACAACGTGGAACACAGGGTGCCACGCTTCCATTCAAGGGAGAACCTGATGTTAGGCACCAGAAGCGGCCTCGCCGTCGTCGCTCTTGCCGTTGCCCTCATGACCATAGCCGCGCCCGCGCACGCAGTCCCCGCAACGCTCGTGAGCGCGGGGCCGGGAATCCTCGTCGCCGACGGCGCCGCGGTGGATGTTCCCGTCAAATTCGTGTGCGACACCGACCCTGCCCTGATCATCGCGGTACCCGTCGTCCAACTCACCCAACGAGTCAGCGACGGACGGATCGCCGGTGGCGGCGGAAACGATCAGCTCAGCTGCACCAAGCAGGCCCAGACAGTCACCATCAGGGTGGTTCCAAACCTGATGGCGTTCAACGAAGGCGCCGCCGCTGCTTCGGTGATTCTGCAAACCTGCAGCGCGCAATTCCAGTGCTCCGCCGTCATTGTCAACACCGAAATAACGCTCGCCAAACCAGCCGGCGCGGGGCTCCCGCCCCAACGATGAATATGCCCCAACCCCAGCCTTAGGAGCCGGGCATCCCGGCCAGTTCGTCGTGCCGGGCCAGTTCCTCGTGCGGGCCAGCGGATAGTTCCAGCTGCCGGACGATTCCGTCCACCAGGGCCGCCGGTTCCTCGAGGATGTCCGCGACTATGTGGGCCTCATCGTCCGCCAGCGGTTCGAGCGTGGCCAGCTGGGAAGCGAGCAGGCTGCTGGGCATGTACTCGTGCGCCCTGCTGCTCAGCCGGCCGGAAATCGTCGCTGCCTCGCCGGACAGATGGACGAAGACGAGGTCCGGCACGAAGCTGCGCAACAGGTCGCGGTAGCTGCGCTTGAGCGCCGAGCAGGCGATGATGCGGGAGCCTGCGCCGCCTCCTGGCGTCGCCAGTGCGGCACCGATTTCGGCGAGCCACGGCGCCCGGTCGTCGTCGTCCAGCGGGATGCCGGCGGCCATCTTTGCCTTGTTGGCGGGCGGATGAAAGTCGTCTCCGTCGGAGAAGGGGACGCCCAAACGTTCCCCCAGCAGGGCGCCGATGGTCGACTTTCCACAGCCGGACACGCCCATGACAACCAGGGGCGGCAGATTCGTGTTCATGATGTTCTTCCTTGAATAGTTCCTGCCGCCCGCGGCGATGCGTGCGGCGGCGATGCGTCCTGGGGCCGTGCGTGCGGCGCCGGGTTCAGCAGCTCTATGCAAAGCTCAGCAGGACTTTGCCGGATTCGGCGGAGTTGCGGGCGACGGTGAAGGCTTCGAGGGCGTCCTGGACCGGGAATTCGTGGGTGATGACGGGTTCGATGTGCAGGGTGCCGTCGGCGAGGGCGGCGATGACGTCATCGATTTCGTCGTTGAACCGGAAGGAGCCCTTGAGGTCCAGTTCGCGGGTGATGGCCAGCGAGATCAGGACCGGCTGCGGGCCGGTGGGCAGCAGCCCGACCATCACCACGGTCCCGCCGCGGGCGGCGCCCCAATGGCGGAGGCCAGCCCGTGATGGTTCCCGGAGGACTCAATCACGACGTCGGCCTCGACGGCGGCAATCGCGTCCGCGTCGCCGGCGGCCAGGACCTCGTCCGCGCCGACCGCGGCGGCGATCTCGAGCGGTTTGGCGTGCATGTCTCTTATACACATCTAGATGTGTATAAGAGACAGCTTCAGCACCGCGACGGCCATCGCCCCGATGGGCCCGGACCCGTCGTCCGAGGACTTGCTCCCCTCGGGTGTGCCCCCTGAGCAGCATCTTGCGGCAATTGGCCGGCTCAAGTCCGAGCTGGCCGCGCTTGAGCAGACAAAGGCAGCGCTTAAGGGAAAGCGGCTGAACCTCCTGGCCGCGGCACGCCGGCTCGGAGTCCTGGATGACTACGAACTCGCGGCCCTGAGCGGACTGCAGCGCGAGACCATCCGGAAGATGACGTGGGGCTTTCAGCCTGATTCAGGGGTCATCCCGGCGTAGCAGTCGTACGGCGGGAACGGACGACGGCGGGACCTCCCGCCGTCGTCCGTTTGCGTTTAGCTCCTGGCCACACACGGTTTCCCGTGGTGCAGGATCACCGCCTGCCGGCGAGGGGAGCCGTGGCGATGGCGTCCAGCACCCTGTTGGTGACTTCATCGATGCCGCCGGCGCCGTCGACCCGGGTCAGCGCACCGCGCTCGGCGTACTTGGCCACAACAGCCTCGGTCTGCTCGTGGTACAGGTCCAGCCGGTGCCGGATGACGGCTTCGTTGTCGTCGCTGCGCCCGGTGTCCTTGGCGCGGCCCAGGAGGCGGGTCACCAGCTCCTCGTCATCGGCGGTCAGCTGCAGTACGACGTCGAGCTGTTGCCCGCCTTGGGCCAGGGCTTCGTCCAGGTAGTCGACCTGGCAGGCCGTGCGCGGGTAGCCGTCCAGCAGGAAGCCGTTCTCGACGTCGTCCTCGCTGAGGCGGCTGCGCACCATCTCGTTCGTGACGCTGTCGGGGACGAAGTCACCGGCGTCCATGTATTTCCTGGCTTCGATGCCAAGAGGCGTTCCGCCCTTCACATGGGCGCGGAAGATGTCGCCCGTGGAGATCGCTACGACGCCGAGGCGCTCCGAAATGCGCTCCGCCTGCGTCCCTTTTCCGGAACCGGGCGGCCCGATAATCAACATTCTTGTCATTCGAGTAACCCTTCGTTGTGCCGCTACTGAAAGCGCGCTGCCGTCTCCAGCCGGGCCCTGGAAGAGCCCGGGCCTGTTTCCGAGTGCCGGCCAGCCCCATGCTAGGGCGTCAAAGGTTGCGACCAGGATGCATGCGGCGGCATTTGACGGCGGGACGCGGGCCGGAATCAGGCCGGCTCGAGGTGTCAGGCCTGGTCAGTCGGCATGATCCACAGCTCGCCGATGGAGGCACGCCGGGGCCGCGTGACCATGTAGGCAACGCCGTCAGCGACGTCCTCCGGTGCGAGGACCTTTGTCTACTGCGTCAGGCGTCCTCGTGCGCGAGGTTGCTCGACAGTTCGCGGTGGGCGTCGGCCTGCTCCTTGAGAGCGGCGGCCCGGGTTTCGAATACTCCGACGGCGTCTGCGCCGGCGGCGAAGCGCAGCGGCGGCTCATCCAGCTCGGCCAGCTGAATCAGCGCGTCGGCGAGCTTGGCCGGGTCGCCGCCCTGCTGCCCGTCCATGCTTTGCCAGGCGGCCACTGTCTGCGCGGTGCGCTCGGCGTAGTCCCCGATGGTGGATTCGGCGTAGCTGGTGGATTCCGGGGTGAGCAGCTCAGTGCGGAAGAACCCGGGTTCCACGATCATGGTGCGGATGCCGAACGGCGCGACCTCGGCGGCCAGGGATTCCGCCCAGCCCTCGACGCCGAACTTCGACGCGGCGTAGGCGCTGAGGAACTCCCCGCCCGCGATGCCGGCGGTCGAGGAGATCGTGACCACCAGGCCGGAGCGCTGGGCCCGGAGCACCGGCAGGGCAGCGCGGGTGACGTTCATGGGCCCGAACATGGTGGTTTCGATCTGCGCCCGGAAGTCCGCAGGGGTGATTTCCTCGAAGAACCCGGCGTAGAAGTTGCCGGCGTTGTTCACGAGCACGTCGATCCGGCCGAACCGCTCGACGGCGGCCTGGATGGCGGCCGCCGCGTTGGCGGGGTCGGTGACGTCGAGCTTCACGGCCAGCAGGTTCTCGTTTTCGCCCACGGCCTGGGTGACCTTTTCCGGGTTGCGGCCGGTGGCGACCACCGCGTGGCCGGCGGCAAGGGCCGCCTTGGCGATGTCCACGCCCATGCCGCGGCCGGCGCCGGTGATGAACCAGACCTTCTTGCTTTTGTTCTGCTTAGTCATGTGATGGTTCTGTCTTTCCCTTGGGTGTTCCGGGCTGCGCCTGGACGCGTGCCTCGGGGACGGTGGATCCGCCGGCAGGATCGCCGGCGGCGGTTGGTTCGGGAGGCGATGCCGCCCAGCTGGCGAGGAACGCCAGCGCGTTTTCGGACGCGGAGCCGGGCTCAGCGGTGAAGGTGAACAGGGTTTGCCCTTCATCGCCGGGCAGATGGAGCGTCTCGAACTGGAGGGACAAATCCCCCGCCACCGGATGGTGGAAGCGCTTGGTCCCAGTGGTGTGGATCCGCACGTCGTGCCCGGCCCACAAAGAGGCGAACGGCCCGCTGCGCGTGGTCAGCTCCCCGACCAGCTCGTTCAGCTCCCGGCCATGGGGGTTCCGCCCCGCCTCAAAGCGCAGCATCGCGACCGCAGTCGCGGCGACCGCCGGCCAATCCGGATAAAAGTCACCGGCGCGAGGATCGAGGAAGATGTAACGCGCCTGGTTCGGCAGTCGGGCTGGCGTGGCCTGCCCCGGAGGCGCGGCCGAGTCGAGTACCTCCGCGTACAGCGCCCGGGCCAGCAGGTTGGCGGCCAGCACGTCGGAACGGCCGTTCTGCACCATGGCGACCACTACGGTCATGCCGTCCAGGAGTTGAAGCACGCCGGGACGGACCCGCTGCTGCGGTGGCCGGCGCGGTGCCCGGCGCGTCGGTGTGTTGGCCGTCCGCGCCAGGTCCATCAGGTGTGTCCGCTCGGCCTCGTCCAGCTGGAGCGCAGAAGCCACCGCCTCAAGGACCGAGTCTGAAACGCCGCTCAGGCTGCCGCGTTCCAGCCGCGTGTAGTAATCCGCGCTCACCCCGGCGAGCTGCGCCACTTCCTCCCGGCGCAGTCCCGGCACGCGGCGCAGCTCCCCGTAGCTGGAGATCCCCGCCTGCTCCGGGCTGATCTTCGCACGGCGCGAAATCAGGAACTCACGGATTTCTTCTTTTCTGTCCACATCCACCACGCTACGGAGCCGGAGCGGCCGGTGGCAGTGTCTGTCAGACACCCCCAAATCCGCCGGAACGCCGGCCAGGGCAGCACGCCGGGACCGGACGACGGCGGCAACCTCCCGCCGTCGTCCGCTGGCGTTGCGCGCCGCTCCCCTAAAGTCCCGGCCGAAAACCCTAATGTGCAAAGATTGAAGGTAATAGGGAAAATGCCTGACGGCGGATTCCCGCCGAGCCCTATCAGCAGGGAGGCCCCGGAATGCAAAGTGCGGCAATCTCCACTCGCGCCTTGGATCTTCTGTTGCTGCTGCGCGGCAGTGAGCCGGAAGGGCTCGGCCGCGCAGACCAGGTGTCTTACCAGATCGAAACAGCGATCCTGATGGGAATCCTGACCGAGGGCGACAGGCTGCCCACGGAGTCTGCGCTCGCTGCGGAACTTGGCATTTCGCCCATAACCCTTCGCCAGTCCCTTGCCGCCCTCCGGACCAAGGGCCTGATCGAAACCAGCCGGGGCCGCAGCGGCGGAAGCGTCATCCGCCGCCAGATCGAACTTACGGATACGCAGTTGCGGCACAAGCTCCGGGACACCAGCACCGAAGCCCTCAGGGACCTTGGTGACCTGGGGGCTGCCATCGCGTCAATGTCTGCCCGGCTTGCCGCCCGCCGTGCAGATCCGCAAAACGTTGAGCACCTGGAGGACCTGGTCAAGCGCCACCGGGAAGCCACCGATGAACGTGCCCGGCGCAGGATGGACAGCCGCTTTCACGTGGCCATCAGCATCGCCTCGCAGTCCAGCAGGCTCACGTCGGCGGCACTTCAACTTGAGGCCGAGCTGATGACCCTTTGGTGGGGCGATCCCGGCCAGCCCGGCGGCGAGGGCGTCCTGGTGGAACAGCACCTGGCGATCGTCGATGCGATCAGGGAGCGGGACGCCGACGCCGCGGCCCGGGCCGCTGAGGATCACAGCCGCAGTGAGACAGAATATTTGATTGAGCAGCATCTGAGGTTGACGATGCGGCCCGAAGAAGGTGCGTGACGTGGAGCCCATGATGGAAGCCCTTGAGCGGACCGCCGGCACCCTGTCTTCCAGCCTCAACGGCGTCTTCGCCGACCTGGAAAAGATCGCCGCAGCGGTCACTGCGGCCGCAGAGGCCGCGCCGGGAGTCACCCGCCGCAGCGAGTACCTGTTCCTGAAGCAGGAGCTGGCCGACATCATCGAGCTGCATTCCGACCTCATCATCGGTGCAGGGATCGCCTATGCCCCGGGGAGCCTCCCCGAGGCGCCGCATTGGCTGGAATGGTGGCGGGCTCAGCCCAAAGGCGGCCCCCGCTTCGTCACGCACGACCTCAATCCGGACTCGCTGAACTACTACGACTACACGGGCCGGGAGTGGTTCACCCTTCCCTCCTCGACCGGGCGGCCGGTGGCAGTCGGTCCCTACGTCGACTTCGGCGGCATCAATGTCAACATCATCACCCTCTGCGTTCCCGCCCACACCGCACAGGGCATCCATGTCCTCGGCTGCGACCTACCCCTCGCCAAGCTTGAGGGAGTGTTCCTCCGGGCGCTCCGGCTCCGCGAGCCCGCCGTCGTCCTGCTGGGGCCCAATGGCCGGGTGATTGCCTCCAACAACGCGCGCATCGCCACGGGCACGCTGCTCCTGGAAGAAGACCTGAAGCGGGCCGAGACCTCGCTTGACGTCTCCCCGGGCAGCCGCACCCGCCTGCCCTGGAAGCTCATCAGCCTCCAGCCGTAAGGCGTTTGCCCCGCACGCAGCCGGGCAGCGTCGTCGTCATCACACCCCGGAATCCGGGTTGCGCTGCGCCCAAAAGCAACCGATGGCTGCCCTTCAGAATTCTCCTGTTCCCTAAAAGCTATTGCATTAATCATACAATGATGTATCTTTTAAGTGTGACCAGGCGCACACACCAGCTCCTGGCAGACGCCTCTCCAACCGCAAGAAAGCCGCGGAACCCGCCCTCCGCTGCCGAAGAAGACAGAGTTCGGGCAGGGACCCTCCAGCAAATTCAGACTCCCCCGATTTTTGGTCACCCGGCCCTCCGTCCGAGGGCTTACCGCCAGACTGTCCGGGTTTCGAAAGGAACAGCAATGTCCCATGTAGTCGATGACGCGCCACTGTCGTCATTCCATAAGAAGTTGGCTCTGTATTCCTCCGGCGGCCCGTTCGTCGACGGGTACATTCTGAGCATTATCGGCGTGGCGATGATCCAGATCACCACCAAATTCAACCTTTCACCGTCGGAACAGGGGTTGATTGGGGCAGCCGCCCTGGCCGGCATCTTCTTCGGTGCCTTCCTGGGCGGCTGGCTGACCGATAAGTTCGGCCGGCACCTGCTCTTCACGGTTGACCTCATCGCCTTGGTCGCCTGCTCCGTCGCCCAGGCCTTCGTCAACGACGCATTCTGGCTGATCATCCTGCGCCTGCTCATCGGCTTCGCCGTGGGCGCCGACTACCCGATTGCCACGTCCCTGCTGGCAGAATTCACACCCAAAAAATGGCGTGGACCGCTGCTCGGGGCCTTCGTCACCATGTGGTTCGTCGGTGCCGCGGTTGCCTACATCGTGGGCCAGTTCCTGCTCACTTTCGAGGACGGATGGCGCTGGATGCTCGCCAGTTCGGCCGTTCCCGCCCTCATCATTGTGCTGCTGCGCATGGGCACACCTGAGTCGCCGCGCTGGCTGGTGAAGGTCGGCCGCCTCGACGAGGCCAACAAGGTACTCAAGCGCGTCTACGGTCCCAACGTCACCCTCGCCGATCTGCCCGAAGAAGCAGGCAGCAACGTCAGCGTCGGCCAGCTCCTGAAATCCGGCTACGGCAAGCGGATGGCCTTCATCACCATCTTCTGGACCTGTTCCATCGTCCCGCTCTTCGCCGTGTACGCCTTCGGGCCGGCCATCCTTTCGGCCCTCAACCTCGGCGGCGACCTGGCACACATTGGCTCCGCGGCCATCACGGTGATGTTCCTCATCGGCTGCCTCGTGGCCGTGTTCCTCGTCAACCGGATGGGCCGGCGCCCCCTGATCATCCACAGCTTCCTCTGGAGCGGCCTCGCTCTCCTCGCCATGGGGCTGTTCCCCAACGTTGACTCCATCATCATCATGACGCTGTTCGCCGCCTACGCGCTGCTCATCGGCGGCACGCAGATCATGCAGTGGGTGTACCCCAACGAGCTGTTCCCCACCGAGGTGCGCGGATCCGCCGTCGGGCTGGCCTCATCCCTGAGCCGCATCGGTGCCGCCGTCGGCACGTACCTGGTCCCGCTGGCCCTGACGACGCTCGGCATCGGAACCACCATGATCATTGCCGGAGTCGTCACGCTGATCGGCATGGTTGTCTCCATGGCCTGGGCGCCGGAAACCCGGGGAATGACACTCGGTGAGGCCGCCGCCTTGCCCGGCAAAGCCACCACGACGGCCCCCCTGGGCCAGCCCGTAGCGAACTAGTCCGCAACCTTACCCTGCAGATCCGGCCCACCACCCTCGGTGGATCTGCCAACAATGAAAGAAGTCCAGACCATGAAAGACGTAGTCATCGTTGGAGGCGGGCTCGCCGGCCTGTCGGCAGCCTGGCGGCTGCGGCACTGGGACACCGTGCTGCTGGAATCGGACGCGCGTGTCGGCGGGCGGATCCGCTCGGAGCGCCGGGGTGCCTACTGGTTGAACTGGGGAGGGCACGTCTTCGCCGGTGCCGGCTCGTCCACCGATGCCTTGCTCAACGAGGTCGGCGTGACGGCCGTCCAGATCCCCGGATCCCTGCAGGCCCTGTCGATGAACGGCAAGTTCATCCGCGAGGGGCACATCGCCACCTATCCGTTCCGCATTCCGATGTCCCTTTCATCCCGGATCGACACCCTGCGGGCCGGCATGAAGGTGGTCAGCGGCGTCGCCAAGTACACACGCGTCGTGAGGAAGCGCTCGGGCGAATCCGGCGCGATGCGCCAGCAGCGGATCTATGACTTCGAGAATGACAACTCGTTCCTGGACTTCATCGGCAGCCTGTCCGAAGATGCCGCAGCACTTTTCAAGACCACTGTCACACGCTCAGCCGGTGACATGAACGAGATCTCCGCCGGTGCCGGCATCGGCTACTTCAGCCTGGTGCTCGGCATCGGGCAGGGGCTCAGCCAGGGCATCGTCGGTGGCCCGTCCACCCTGACCGAGTCAATCGCCGCCGCCCTGGGCGACCGGGTCCAGCTCGGAGCCATCGTGCAGGAAGTGGTGCACAAGAAGAACTCCGTCGTCGTCCGGTACAGCCAGGGCGGTGTGGAGCGGCAGGTAGAGGCCCGTGCCGTCGTCCTGGCCACCACCGCTGATGTGTCGCACAAAATCGGCGTCGACCTTCCGGAGGACCTACGCGGCGCACTCAGCCGGATCAAGTACGGCCCGCACGTCAGCACGGCCTTCCTGACCAATGAGACGTCGGCACGGCCCTGGGACGACATCTATGCCATCGCGGCGCCGAAGCGCTCGTTCGCGATCGCCCTGAATCAGGCGAGCATCGTCCGCGGTTCGGAGTCCGTGCGGAAGCCCGGCGGCAGCTTCATGACGTTCTCGCCGGCCGGCCTGGGGCGCGCGCTGCTGGAGAAGAGCGACGAGGAAGTCATCCAGACCCACCTTGCCGATCTGGACCAGGTCCTCGGCCATGGCTTTGCCGACAGTGTCGTCGAGGCCACGACGGATCGGTGGAAGGTCGCTTCCCCGTACTGCTTCCCCGGCCGGGCCAAGCTCCAGTCGACGCTCATGCGGGGGACGGACCGCGTGTTCCTGGCCGGAGACTTCCTCGGAAGTCTCTACACCGAAAGCTCCATCACCACCGGCTTCTCGGCCGCCCAGGAAGCGGCCAGCCTGATGGCCACGGACAAGCAGCGAGCCGCAGTCCCCACCCTGCACCTCGCCACAGGCACCTGATCCGGCGCCTGTGCCCGCCCAAGAACCAACATCACCAAGGAGAACAACCCACCATGTCACAGCAACTCACAGGTGTCCTCACCGCACTGTCCACGCCCTTTGACCAGGACGGCGCCATCGACGTCGACACCCTGCGGCGCATCGTGGACCGCTCCATCGACGCCGGGGTCGACGGCGTCGTGGCGGCGGGATCGACGGGCGAGGTGGGCGCGTTGTCGTCCGAGGAGCGGCTGCTGCTCATCGACACGGTCATCGAGCAGGCGAACGGCCGCGTGCCGGTCATCGCCCAGACCGGCGCCACCTCCACGGCCGAGGCAATCCGGCTGTCGCAGGCGGCCGAGAAGGCCGGGGCGGACGTGCTCATGCTGATCACGCCGTACTACGAGCCGCTGTCCCTGGAGGAAACGGTCACCTACATCAAGGACGTGGCCCGGTCCGTGAACATTGCGGTGATGCTCTACAACATCCCGGCCGTCACCGGCGTCAACCTGGATCCGGCCACGGTCCGCGCGCTGGCCGAGGACGTGGATAACATCCGCTACATCAAGGACTCCAGCGCGAACTGGGAACAGGCGCTCCAGCTGATCCACCACCACAGCGACGTCATTGGCACCTTCATCGGCTGGGACGCCTACATCTACAGCGCCCTTGCCGAAGGCGCGGCCGGTGTGATGGCCGGAACCGCCAACGTCGTCCCCAACGAAATCGTCGCCGTCAGCCGCCGCATCGCCGATGGCGACCTCGCGGGCGCTCTTGAACTGTGGAAGCGGCTGTACCCGGTCATCGACGCGCTGCTCTCTGTTCCGTTCATCCCGTCCGTCAAGGCCGGCCTCGCCCTGCAGGGCCTTCCGGCCGGTTCGCCACGGCGCCCCACCGCCGACCTCAGCGCCGAGGACCTCGCACGGGTTCAGCACGCCCTGGCTGCCCTCAACCAGAAGTAAAGACAGGACTCGAGGAAAAACCATGACCGCGACAGACACAGCATTGTTCACCGTCCGCAGAGCGCCAGAGACGCCCGCGCCTTCCCTCCCTCCTTTCGGCCAGTTCATCGGCGGGGCGTTCACCGCGTCTCGTTCGGATGCGACCGTCGATGTGGTCAATCCGGCCACTGAAGAAGTAATCGCGCGGGTTCCCGCCGGTTCCGTTGAGGACGTCGACGCCGCCGTGGCGGCTGCCGTGGCGGCCAAGGCGGACTGGGCAGCGAAGACGCCCAAGGACCGTTCCTCGGTCCTTCTTCGCATCGCGGAGATCATTGAGGCCAACCGCGAACTTCTCGAAACCCTCGAAGCCGCCAACACCGGCAAACCGGCTGCCGTGGCCGAAGACGATATCTCCAGCGCGATTGACACCTTCAGGTTCTCCGCCGGCGCTGCCCGCGCCTTCACCGCACCCGGCGCGGGCGACTACGCAGAAAACCACACCTCGGTGATGCTCCGAGAGCCGGTGGGAGTCGTCGGGGTGATCACCCCGTGGAACTACCCGCTTCTGATGGCCGCCTGGAAAATCGCCCCGATCCTGGCCGCCGGCAACACCCTGGTGCTCAAACCCTCAGAGCAGACCCCGTTGACCACCCTCAAGCTGGCCGAGCTCATCGCCGCGGAGGTCCCGGCCGGTGTCCTGAACATCGTCACGGGCCCCGGCCGGGTGGTGGGAAACCGGATCTCGGAACACCCCGACGTCGACCTGGTCGCGATCACCGGAAGCGTGGGCAGCGGCCAGAAGGTCGCCGCCAGCGCAGCCGCAACCGTCAAGCGCGTGCACCTCGAACTCGGCGGCAAAGCACCCGTCATCGTGTTCGCCGACGCCGATCTGGAAGCCGCCGCGAAGGGCGTCCGCTCCGCCGGGTTCTGGAATGGCGGGCAGGAATGCGGCTCGGCGTGCCGTGTCCTGGTCCATGAATCGGTCGCAGAGAAGTTCACCGAACTTCTCGTCCGGGAGGTCAGCGAGATCTCCGTCGGCACTCCCGGCGCCGGCAGCGACGTCGGAATGGGTTCCATGATCTCCAAAGCCCACTACGAGAGGGTCCTGGCCGCGCTCGACGACGTCCGCAATGAAGGCCTGACGGTCGCCGTCGGAGGCAACGCCATCGAGGGCCCGGGCTATTTCATCGAACCCACTGTGGTGACCGATGTGCCTGCCGGTGCCGCGATCACGAGGACGGAGATCTTCGGCCCGGTGGTGTCGGTGGAGACCTTCAGCAGCGTCGAGGAGGCCATCACCCGGGCCAACGAAACCCCGTACGGCCTCGCCGCCTCGGTGTGGACCACCAACTCTGCCCGCTCGCTTTCCGCTCCCCGCCGGCTGGACTTCGGTACCGTCTGGGTCAACTCGCACCTGGTCATTGCCAACGAAATGCCGTGGGGCGGCTTCAAGGGCTCCGGCTACGGCCGGGACCTATCCGTCTATGCCCTCGAGGATTTCTCCCGCACCAAACACGTCATGTACAACCGCGGCTAGCTGCCTGAGCAGTCAGCGCTTAAGGGAACGGACGACGGCGGGACATCCCGCCGTCGTCCGTTTACTTTGCGTGCCGCTCCCCCACAACGAAAGGACGGGCAGGCGCATGTTGGACATATGTCAGAAAGAGTCGCTCATCCTCGGAAGTCACCAGCCCATCCTGCCCCCTCTGCACAATACTCAAGAGATGAACGTGCAGAGCCAGGTTCTTTTCGTCGGCGGCCGCTCGGGCGTCGGGAAGAGCTCCGTGGCGTTTGAACTCCATGCCCAGCTCGCCGCCCTGAGAATTAAACACTGCGTGATCGAAGGGGACAGCCTCGACCTGGCGTTCCCGCCTCCTTGGGAGGACCACCTGGCGGAGCGCAATCTGGCCGCGATCTGGGAAAACTACCGGGATCTGGGCTATCGGCGGATGATCTACACGAACACCGTGAGCGTCCGATTCACCCAGGAATTGGCGGCAGCCATGGGAGACGTACCCAGAATTACCGCCGTTCTGCTGACGGCCACCGATGAGACATCCTCAGCCCGGCTGCGCGGGCGTATTCAGGGGAGCGACTTTCAGGAACATCTTGACCGCAGCAAAGCCGCCGCTAGGGAACTTGAACTCCTAACACCCGAATGGGTCCATCGATGCCCCACGGACAACCGCAGCGTCAGGGAGATCACCGCTGATCTCTTGGCGCTCACCGGATGGACCACCGAACCGGCTGACTAGGATCGGTCGGTCACCCGGTGGTCAGATCGATTACGGCCGGCGAAAGAGAGGAATCAAACAAGACATTCCCGGTCAGATCCCCATGATTGATGCCAGGGGCGTCGGACACCGGCCGCCGCACGCTCAGCAGTTCTCCGATATGGGGAACCGCGACCGGCAGGGCAGCGTCCTCTTCACCCCACCCAAAGCGGTCACTCTCCACACCGTTCCGCGGCCGCCCTCCAGCTTAAGCACGGTCCCGGCGGCGCGGAATTAAGCCTGGGTCTAGGTCGAAGGATGCACATGATCGGTTCTTGCTGTCCTTCCCGGCTACCGCAGTTGGATTAGTCCAGCACTGGTGGGACGAAAACCGCATGCGTCGATGTAAAAGCTCCTCAGGTGGTCATCGAAATCAACATGAAGCCACTCGCACCCCGCTGCCCTGGAGTGCTCTGTGGCAACGGCGAGCAGTCTTTTCCCGACGCCCTGCCTGCGGGCACGGTGTGCCACCAGGGTGTCTTCGATGAACGCGTGTACCTGACCGTCCCAGATCACGTTGACGAAGCCCACGAGGCCCTGATCGTCCCGCGCGGTCACCCACCCCGGGCTGAGGCGCTGGAGCATGTCAGTCCAATCGTCTTCAACATAGGCATGATCGAAGCCTTCCGCGTGCAGCTGATTGATTTCTTCGTTCCGAACCGCTCCACGCCATTCAAAGGTGACCGTCATGCTGACCGGCATTGCAGATGCCCTCGCTTGGAGCCCGCGACGGCGGCCCGCTACTCGTCGAGGAAGCGCAGCAGGAACGGGACCGTGGCGTGCATCGTCCGGAGGTCGCCGCCGCTGGCGGCCTGCTCGCCGAGGTAATCGCCGTGGCCGCCGGGGACGATCAGCAGGCGTGCGCCCGGGATGGCGCCGGCCATCCGCGCGGCATACGCGGCGGTGACGACGTCGCGGTCGGCGCTCATCACCAGCGTGGCGGCAGCGATGGTGCCCAGCTCGCCGTCGGACCACCCGGCAAAGTTCAGTATGCGCTGCCGGTCCAGTTCGAAGAGCCGCTCCAGGTGGCCGGGTTCCGGGTTGATGAAGCGATCGGCCACCTTGTAGGTGTCCGGCATGTCGTCGAGGGTGGCCTTGGCCATGCCCTCCCAGAACGCGTCCGGCACGGCATCGCGTCCCGCAAAGGTGGAGGCGGCGATGAGGCGCCGGACCCTGGCGGGGTGCGCGAGTGCGAGAGCCATGGCGGTGTGGCCGCCGGCGCTGAATCCCAGCACATCCACCGATTCCACGTTGAGCTGGTCCAGAACAGCGAGGACGTCGCCGGCGGAGTTCTCCGCGGTGAGGGGGCGGCTGGTGGGCTGGGTGCGGCCGTGGCCCTCCTCCTCAACGGCAATCACCTGGCGCTGTCCGGCCAGCAGCGGGATGATTTCACTGAAGTTGGTGCCGATGGTGGAGCCGCCGCCCGGGATGAGGAGCAGCGGCGGCCTGCCGCGCACCGCTGGGCCGTGGACCTCGTAATACATGCGAAGGCCGTTGTTGTCCGCGAAACCGTGAGTGAAGGTCACACGGCATCCTAACCCCGGCCGCTATCGACGAAAAAGGGCCCAGTCGCCTTGCAAAACGGACGACGGCGGGCCGTTCCGCCGCCGTCCGCATGCGTCGGGTGCCGCTCCCCCGCAGCGCCGGCCGGCCGCCGTCGGACGCGTCGACAGATCAATCACAATTCTTTGATTGATCTGTCTGGATGGACCGTGGTGCACTGGAGCATCGCCGATCCGGGGCCGAAGCAGCCGCCGGCCAAGAGTTCGGAGAGGATCTAGAAATGCCCAACGCCGATACTGACATGGTCAGCGTCCGATACATGGTCCACGACGTCGATGCGGCAATCGACTTCTACACAAAGCACCTCGGATTCACCCTCAGGATGAGCGCCGCACCGGCCTTCGCCGACGTCGCACGCGGCCAACTGCGGCTTCTGCTGAGCGGGCCAACTAGCTCGGCAGGCCGGCCAATGCCCGACGGCGCGGTGCCGGCGCCGGGAGGATGGAACCGTATCCATCTGATCGTGAGCGATGTCGCGGCCGAGGTGGAGCAACTGCGCGCCGCCGGCCTGACGTTCCGGAACGACATCGTCAAGGGTCCGGGCGGTCAGCAGATCCTGCTGGAAGATCCGTCCGGCAACGTGGTGGAGTTGTTCCAGCCCGCAGGCAAGTAGGCTCGGGCCGGCTCCCTCCACGGCTTACGAGCAGTAGTCACGACGCGCGGACTTCGAGGATGGTCTCCAGGCCATCATCAGAGACCGCAGGTCAGAACCTGCGAATGTGCAATTCCTCGGCAGCCTGGAAACGGAGCCTGGCGTAAGAGCTTCGTGATTCGGCTGAGGGAGACAGGAGCATTCGTGCGGCGTTGGTCTGACAGTCCTAGATGTCCGCCAGTGTCAGCGCCGGCGGCGAACTTCCGTCGGTGTCCAGGACGCCGAACTCCTTCGCCACCGCGGCGGCAACAAGCACCTGGCCGGTCCGCGACATCAGGTTCGGATCGTGGAACAGCGCATTGATCACGCGGCCGATGAATTCAGGGCTTTCGCTGGTCGAGAGATCGAACGCCCCGCTTTTCGCCGCTGCCAGGACGGCCTCAGTTCGAACCAGACCGGGGTACAGCGAGATGACCGGGATATCGAACGGCTTCAGCTCGACGGCCATGTCGGACGTCATCTTGTCGGTCGCTGCTTTGGCGATGCCGTAGATGGTGTTGCCCAGGTGACGCTGCGCCGCCCAGAAGCTGATGTTGATGATCAGGCCGCTCTGCCGTGGCGTCATCATGCCCGCCGCGCGCGCGGAACACACAAACGCCGCCCGAACGCCGGCGTCCATCATGCCGGTCCAGCGATGCGGCGGTTGTTCCCAAAACGGAGCAGCCCACGTGAACACGCCGTCTTCGACCATCCTCTCGTAGCCGCCCCAGGCGCAATTGACGAGGAGATCGAGGCGGCCAGTGTCAGACCGGATCGCTTCAAAGACGCGCACCGTCTCTTCATCTTTGAGATGGTCGCAGCGCAGGCGCCGTATCTGCTGCGGCAAGTCCGCCTGGTCGATCGAGCGGCCCGTGCCGTAAACGCGAAACCCGGCCGCCAGAAGGCCGATTGCGATGCCGCGGCCTACGCCTCGGCTCGCACCGGTCACGAGCGCAACGTTCCCGGCCGGCGCTTCTTTGCGTTCTCGATCGTGGGTCATGCTCAGCGCCCCGCTTACCTTGAGTTTCGCGACCCATGATACGCCGGGCGGCTTGGGCCGGCAGCGCACGCACCCTCGCTTCGACCCCGCATGACCGCGCCCGCCTTTTACACTGGCTGGATGGAAGCTATGGTCAGCGAGGTGCCTGTGCATTACGCCGAGTACGGCAGCGGCACGCCGGTTCTAGCTCTGCACGGGGCCGGGGTGGATCACAGGGAGATCTCCGGCGCTCTTGAACCGATATTCAGCAGCGTGCCTGGCGTTCGGCGACTGTATCCCGACCTGCCGGGGATGGGCCGCACCCCGGCAGCCGGGACGATCACGAGAACGATGACGTCCTGGACATTCTCCTTGGCTTTATCGACAGCACCGTTGGTGATGAACCGTTTCTTGTCATTGGTCACTCTTACGGTGGGTACTTGGCCCGTGCGATTGCGAATCGCAGAGCTGATCAGGCTGTCGGGCTAGCTCTGATCTGCCCGGTTGGCGCGCATACTCGCGACGTTCCTCAGCCAGTGTTGGTCCTTGCCGGGCGGCAGGATGCCACGGCCGGGCACACAGGCCCGTGGGAGTTGGTCGAGCACTACCCTCGCGCTACGTTTGCCGTACTCGATAGCGCCGGCCACGCTCTGCTGCACGAGCAACCCGACCTCGTTCAAGCCCTATTTGCCGAATGGCTCACGCGCGTTCGTGAGCGCTTTTAGTCGCTCGGCTAGTCTCTCGAGTCACCTGCGGATGGCTTGGTCGGTGCGGTGTGCGGGCTGGCCGGAGCTGATTCGGTCGGAGGCTGGTTGGTGGTACTCCAGCTGGTGAGGAAGTCGAGTTGTTCCTGGGCATGGCTTCCCGGTTCGGCGGTGTAAGCGATAAGGGTCAGACCCTCGCCGGGGAGTTCGAGTGCATCGCCTGTGAGTTCGATGTCGCCGACCAGTGGGTTGTGCAGCGTCTTCCGGGCTGAGCGGTGAAAGCGGACGTTGTGCCGTGCCCAGCGGGTCGAGAATTCCGCGCTTCCCGTTGCGAGGTCGCCTATCAGGCTGTTCAAAGCCCTGTCGCGCGGGTTGCGTCCCGCTTCGGTTCGGAGCGCGGCGGCGAGGTCATCAGCGATGGCGCTCCATTCGAGGAAGAAGTCTTGGGATCGTGGGTCCAGGAACATGAAACGGGCGAGGTTCAGTGGCAGGGTGTCGGGGCCGAGGATGTCCGTATAGAGGATGTCCGTATAGAGGGCGAAGCAGAGGCTGTTGGCTGCCACGATGTCCATGCGTGAGTTGCGGACGTATGCCGGCGTGCCTGTCATCCCGGCCAGGATCCGTTGAATGCTGGGGCGCAGTTCTGCCCGGACCCGACGCGTTCCTGATACCCGCGACGGCGCGGCGGCCTTGGCCAGGTCAAGCAGGTGGGCTCGCTCAGCCTCGTCGAGCTGGAGGGCGCCGGCGAGGGACTCGAGGACGCTCTCGGAGACTCCCCGCAGGTTCCCCCTTTCAAGCCGGGCGTAGTATTCGGTGCTGACGCCTGTGAGCATGGCCACTTCCTCGCGCTTGAGGCCGGCCACCCTCCTCGTACCGCCGTAAGCGGGCAGCCCGGCCTGGGCCGGTGTGATGCGCGACCGCCGGCTCATGAGGAACTCGCGGGCGTCTTTGCTGTTCTCCATGGCCTCTACGCTACGGCGGCACGGTGATCCCTAACAGGAACTGGCAGTACACCGCACAGCAGGAACTCCCACGTGCAGGAATGGGCTGGTTTTCTTGAAGGAGTCCAGTTTCCCCCTCGTCCGAAAGGACACCATGTCCGTGTCGGCTGTCAGCCCTACGACAACCGTGACCCGTCCGCGCGCTTCGCTGGCGCTAGCCATGCTGGGCTTCTTCGTTGTCGCCCTCGATACCCAGATCGTGAACGTCGCCCTGCCCGAGATCAGAAACGACCTTGGCGGCGGCCTATCCGGACTGCAATGGATAGTCACCGGCTATACCCTGATGTTTTCCGCCCTTCAACTGTTCTCCGGGACGCTCTCCGACCGGACGGGGGCCCGGCGCGCCTATGGCCTCGGCATGATCCTGTTCACCGCCGCATCCGCCGCATGCGCATTCAGCCCGAGTCTCCCGGCCCTGGTCGCCGGCCGCATCCTGCAGGGCATCGGCGCGGCGATGATCACGCCCAGCTCACTGGCGCTCATCCGTGAGGCCTACCATGACGCGGCCCAGCGCGGCCGGGCCATCGTGTACTGGGGCCTGGGCGGCTCCGTCGCCGCAGCGGCGGGTCCGGTGCTAGGCGGCGTTCTCACCCAGATCGACTGGCGGCTGATTTTCTTCGTCAACCTTCCGGTCGGGGCGGCCGCCCTCCTGGTGCTCTCCCGCGTCGCCCCGTCGCGGCGGCGCCCGATGCCCTTTGACTGGCTCGGGCAGATCACCGCCGTGCTTGCCCTGGCCAGCCTGACCTACGGCATCATCGAAGGCGCGGCGGTTGGATATGGAAGACCCGAAATCCTCACCATGTTCGCTGTCTGTGCCGGGTCGGCGGCCGCATTCCTGATGGCGCAGGCCCGCGGGAGGCACCCAATGGTCCCTCTGGACCTTATCCGTTCGCGAAAGGTCTCCAGCGCCCTGGCCATAGCGACCGCCACGATGGCGGCCTTCTACGGCGTCGTTTTCCTCCAAAGCCTCTACTTCCAGCAGCAACGCGGCGCGACAGCGCTGGAGGCCGGGCTCCTGTTTCTGCCGATGACCGGCCTTGTCGCCCTCCTCAACCCCCTGGCGGCCCGGCTGATGGCCCTCTACGGAAACGTTGCCATGGTTATCGCCGGCCAACTGATCATGGCCGTCGGCCTGGCCGGCCTGTGGCTGCTACCCGACGACGTGCCCACCCTGCTCGTGGCGCTCACCATGATCCCGGTCGGCATCGGCGGATCCTTCACCGTTCCCCCGATTATCGCCCTCGTCATGGACCACGTGCCGGCGGACACCGCAGGGACCGCGAGCGGAGTCATCAACACCGCCCGGCAGGTCGGCGGCTCGCTCGGCGTCGCCATCTATGGCGCCCTACTCACCGGGCACGGCTTCATGGATGGGCTCCGCATTGGCCTTGGCGCCACCGCCGTCATCCTCCTCATCCTCGTCGCAACCTCCGTCCGGCTGCGGGACGCAAAACCGTAACTCTAATGACCAAATGACACCCGATTAGACGAAGGCACAGATGCAGCTCATACCCACCACCCCGACGGCTAAAGGCCCTAGCGACCGGTTCACCGGAGGCGTGTATCTCAACACGCTTCACAACGCCCAGGCTCCCTCCAGGTTCGTGGCCGCGATGGTCCGTTTCGCCCCCGGTGCCCGGACAAACTGGCACTCCCACCCCCTGGGCCAGACCCTGCACTGCACCGACGGCATCGGGATCGTCGTCGCCCGGGACGGCAGCGTCATCCTCATGCGTCCCGGAGACACGGTCCACACCCCGCCCGGCGAGGAACACTGGCACGGCGCAACCCCGGACAACATGATGTGCCACCTCGCCATGGTCGAGCACGACAACGGGAAGAGCGCCACCTGGCTGGAACCCGTCAGCGACCTGGACTACGAAGCCGCCCACATTCAAACCGGCCGATAAGCACTCACCGAACAAAGGAATCCCCATGAACAGCGTGACACTCAACAACGGCGTCCAGATGCCGATCCTGGGCTTTGGCGTCTTCCAGATCCCCGACGACGAAACCCAGGCCGCCGTCGAAGCCGCCCTGGCGGCCGGTTACCGCCATTTGGACACGGCGGCCTCCTACGGCAACGAGGCTGCCGTCGGTGCTGCGATCAAAGCGAGCGGAATCGCCCGCGAAGACCTGTTCGTCACCACCAAGCTCTGGATCCAGCACGTCCCCAGCGGCAGCGTTGAAGAGGACACGAGGCGTTCCTTCGAAAACTCCCTCCGCCGCCTCGGACTGGACTACCTCGATCTCTACCTGATCCATCAGCCGCTCGGGGACTACTACAGCGAGTGGCGGGCCATGCAGGAAATCAACAAAGAAGGCCTGGCCCGCGCGATCGGCGTGTCGAACTTCCACCCCGACCGGCTTGTCGACCTCATCGACCACAACGAGATCGTCCCGGCCGTCAACCAGATCGAGACCCACCCCTTCCACCAGCGCGCCACTGATCAGGCGCTGATGCGCGAACGCGGCGTCCAGATAGAGTCCTGGGGGCCGTTCGCCGAGGGCCGCAACAACCTGTTCACCGATCCGGTCCTCAGCGCCATCGCCGAGGCACATGGCAAGTCTGTCGCCCAGGTGGTGCTCCGGTGGCTCATCCAGCGCGAGGTCGTCGTGATCCCCAAGTCCGTGCGTCCGGAACGGATGGCCCAGAACCTCGACGTCTTCGGCTTCACCCTCACAGATGAGCACATGAGCCAGATGGCCTCCCTGGACACCGGTGCCAGCCTCTTCTTTGATCACCGTGACCCCGCCATGGTGAGTTGGTTGGGCGGACGCAGGATCGCCTGATGTCCAACCGCCAAAGGGCCATTGGCCGGCGCTCTGGCGGCTACGACGCCACCGTCGCACGCAACGTCCGCGAGCAAAACGCGGACGACCGACCGGCCATGGCCGGCCGTCTGCCATCCATCGACCAGTACGACACCGTGCTGCTGGCAAGCGGCATCTGGAGCGTCCGTGCACCGATGATCATGACAACGTTCGCCGATAGGTACGACTTCACCGGCAAAACAATCCACCCGGTCACCACCTACGCCATGAGCGGGCTCGGCACCACCGGGCAGGACTACGCCAGATCCTGTCCAGGGGCGACCATCGGTGAAGGACTAGCCGTGCGGGGTGAGGAAGTCCAAGATGCTGCCGCGGACATCGAATCCTGGCTACGCCGCACCGGCTTCGTTGAAAGCTAGTCACACCCGGGCAACCTGCCGCCCGGCCTGCCCCACCCATCCCACGAAAGGACTGCTCGATGAGCGATTCGAATCAGACCCGCGCCCAGCAACTCATTGGCGACTTCGCCCCCAAGCTCGTCGACCTCACAGACAACGTGCTTTTCGGAGACATATGGGAGCGCAGCGAACTCACCCCACGGGACCGCAGCCTCGTTACCGTTGCCAGCTTGATCACCAGCGGCAGCACCGAACAGCTCCGCGGACACTTCGTCCGGGCAAAGGCCAACGGCCTGACGGAAACCGAACTCAAAGAAGTGATCATCCACCTCGCCTTTTACGCCGGGTGGCCAAAAGCAATGTCCGCCATCACCGTCGCGAAAGAGGTCTTCACTTCCTGAGCAAATCCGCTCCTGAAGCAAATCCGCGCGTCGATAGTTGCGGGAAGCCCGATGAGGTTGACTGTCCGTATGGTCTTCAAGGGGTTTGCCGGTCACTATCTGGGCGGCGTGACCGTCCTGCCCGCGAGAGCAATCCTCGTACTCGACGGCCCGCCACTACTGCCGATGACCGAACCGCCACCTGCGGCCGCCAATAGGGCACGCGTGCTGCAATCCCTGGCTACGGAATTCTTGGCGGACGAGGCCGGGCGAATCCTCATCGCAGTCGATGGTGTGGACGGCAGCGGGAAATCCACGTTTGCCAATGACCTGGCGGAAGTCATCCGAGTGAGGCCAGTCATCGTCATCCATGCTGATGATTTCCTCAATCTCCGGGCGGTCCGCCACCGGCGCGGGCGCGACTCTCCGGAAGGATTCTGGCTCGACACCTACGACTACGAGGCTCTACTTCGCCATGTGCTTTTCCCACTCAGAAGAGGAGGGAGCGGGTCCTACCGCCCGGCGGCCACCGACCACCATCAGGACGTCAGGCTCAATCCTCCGATCATGCAGGCGGCGGAGAACGCCGTAGTCATCGTCGAGGGTATGTTTCTTCACCGTGACGAACTGGCGGGCTGTTGGGACTACTCGTGTTTTCTCGACGTCCGTTTACGGAGACGGCACGTCGAATGTCAGTACGAGACGGAAGCCACCCGGACCCTGAACATCAGTCGATGCGCAGGTATGTGGGCGGCCAACGCCGCCATTTCGAGGCGGCTCAACCTTGGAATCGTGCAACACAGGTAGTGGACAACACCGATCCTGAGATGCCCCGGATCCTGTTGAAGGAGGATGTCCTGAAACGCTGCAGGCCATTCGAATAGGATCTTGTGATGGCTCTCCTTATCGCTCCGGACGTAAGTTACCACTCCTCCTGGCTGGAGGGATCTGCAGAATTTGCGGGGGCCACAGGCACGGCGGCGGGGAGTGCCCGCCTCTGGAAGAACTCAGAGATGCCTTGTCCTTCCGCCGTTTTGTCGACGCACTCGTCAAGGATGCTTTGCCGGAGAGTTCGCGGAAGCCTGGGTACGTGCCTTGCACATACCTGTGGATCGGGGACGGGGACGTGTTCCTTGGCTCACGGGCGATCATCGAAAAGAACGGCGGCATCTACGAGGACACCCGCAACGGCAAACGCCGCTACTGGGTCGATAGCCCCTAACGGGAAGCACTACATGGAAGAGGCATGATGGGCATCGAGTTCACCAGCCCCCGGAACCGCAACACCTACGCGACGCGCATCGCCGACACGAGCTGGAAACAGGCTGTGACGACCCTGATGGATCCCCGCGGACTCCGCGTAGCCGATGTCGGCTGCGGCGGCGGGATCTACTCCACCGCGTGGCTGGACCTTGGCGCCGATTCCGTCATTGGCATCGACTCCTCGGAACAAATGATCGGCGCAGCGCAGGACCGGGCCGGCGAACATCCAAATCTGAGCTTCCGGGTCGCCGAGGCAGCCCGCACGGGGCTGCCCGCAGGCCAGTACGACGTCGTATTCCAGCGGGCGCTTATCCACCACCTTCCGGACACGCAGCCCGCGTTCGAAGAGGCACACCGGATCCTGTCACCCCGAGGAAGTCTCATGGTCCAGGACCGCACCATGAGCGACATCCTTCAGCCGGGCAGCGCGCAGCACCTGCGCGGGTATTTCTTTGAAGTATTCCCCGGGCTGATCGCATTCGAGTCGAGCCGACGGCCGGAGGTCGAAAGCGTGACTGCATCGATGGGGGCCGCCGGCTTCGCCACGGTGAGCACGCGGACTATCTCCGAGCGGCGCCGAGCCTACGCATCGTTCGACGCCCTGCGCTCGGACCTGAAAGCGCGCACGGGACGCTCCATTCTGCACGAACTCACCGACGCCGAGCTCAACACGCTGATCGACTTCATCTCAACCAAGATCGATCGCTCCGGGGTCATCAACGAAGTGGACTATTGGACGATCTGGATGGCCGGCAAAGCGTCCTGAACAACATCCCGCCTAGGGTGGTGTGATGAACCACGAAGGGCTTGACCAGCTTGTCCTCGCCTGGTGCGAACACGAGCTGGGCCCCGGAACGCTGGAGCCAATCACCCCGGCCGACGGCGGTCAAATGTCCACGATCTTCAGATTCGAGACGGCCGTGCATGCTCTATCGCAATCAAGGTCAGAGACGATTCCCCGGCCCGCATCGACGGCTGCCTGAAGGTTCAGCAGCTGGCAGCCGACAGCGGACTGCCGTGCGCGCCCGATCACGGGGGCGCAAACCCTGGCGAACGGACTCGTTGTCTCCGGTGAAGAGCGGCGGCCCGGCGGAGAAATGATGGCGGGCGACGGACCCGTACAAGCCGGCCGCTCGGGCGAGCTACTGGCCGGACTCATTAAGGACGCTGGAACCCTGCTCTCCCGAAGGGCTGGGCCCTCCCCCGCCCTGGATGGACTGGAATTACACGGCCGGTGCTCTCTGGCCACCTAACGATCCCATTGACCGGATGGATCAGTCGCTGGTCCCGGCTTGGGTCGGTGAGATGGCAGAACGGGCGTCCGAACGGCTGCGAGCGTCCGTGTTGCCGGACGTCGTCGGGCACGGCGATTGGGAAGCCCAAAACATCCGGTGGAAGGGGCGCGGCGCGTGGGCGATCCACGACTGGGACAGTCTCGTGGGCCTTCCGGAAGCCGCAATTGTTGGAGCCGCATCCGGCGCCTTTGCGAGCGCCCGCACCCCTACGCTCGCACCGATCCGAAGCTCGGCGGCATTCATCCGCGCCTACGAACAGGCCCGCGGCAGGACCTTCAGCGACGACGAGCGGCAAATGGCCTGGGCGGCAAGCCTATGGCCGGCTCTCCACAACGCCCGAGGGGAATGCCTCTTCCAATCGTCTCCAGTCGCAACAACCGCCCTCAACGCCCAGGGAGCGGAGCGTCTGGCCCTCGCACACGCCGGACGGTGCTGAGAATTGGTGCCCGCAGGGTGGCAGGATTAAGGGATGGACATCATCGCCTTCCTCGAAGCCCGAATCGCCGAAGACGAAGCAGTCGCGCTGGCCGCATCACCAGCGCCCTGGGAATGGTTCGGTGAACCCGGGAGCGACACCGCGGCTCTCTACTCCGCCAACGAACGTACCGTCCTCGACGCCCGCGCCGACCATGCACCCGGCTACCTCGAATGCAAAGCCGAAGACCGGGTCTACATCGCACGGTTCAATCCCGGCCGCATCCTCGCTGAGGGCGCCGCCAAACGACAGATGCTGGCCAACGTCCCGCTCGTCACCGACATCCCCAGCGAAGTCGGCGGCACCAGCGAATTCGTCCTCATGTGCATGGCATCACCCTACAGAGACCACCGTGACTACCAAGACGGCTGGGCCATCGAACTCTGAGACGGCTGAGGCAGCGCCCGCTCCCCGCGGGCCCCGCCCCTATCCAGAGCTGCGCGGCCATGCAAGCATGGGGCTCACCGAAACGGACAGTCAGGGGACGCCATGAAATCCAACGAACTGCTGCTGGACTGCTTCAGCCGGATCCGTGAGACCGTGGCCGCCACCCTTGAAGGGGTCGACGACGGGTCCCTGGTCCACCGGCCGGCAGGCACCGGGAACTCCATTGCCTGGCTCGTCTGGCACCTCGGCCGGGTGGAGGACGCCCAGGTTGCCTCCGCCGCCGGCCTGGAACAGGTCTGGACCGCGCAGAAATTTGCCGGCCGGTTCGGCCTGGCGCTGCCCGAGCGCGACACCGGCTACGGCCATTCGTCGCACCAGGTTGACGCGGTGCAGGCCCCGCCGGAGCTGCTGCTCGAATACTACGACGCCGTTCACCGGCAGACCGTGGAGTTTGTGAAGACCCTCGGCGACGGGGACTTGGACCGCATCGTCGACAGGCGCTGGGACCCGCCCGTCACCCTCGGCGTCCGGCTGGTCAGCACCATCGCCGACTGCCTGCAGCATGTGGGGCAGGCAGCGTACGCCAAGGGCCTGCACCCCTCGCAGGGATAGGGGGCAGTCCCGCGGGCGTGTTCTATTTGTTGCCGTATTCCTCGTCCGTGACCAGGTCGCCCCACGCGGATTCGGGTCCTTCGGCAGGGGCCTCCCACATGGCCAGATGGGTCATGAAATGGTCGGGTGCGGCGCCGTGCCAGTGCCACTCGCCCGCCGGCGTGTAGACGGTGTCGCCGGCCTTCATCACGAGGATTTCCCCGCCGCGGGCCTGGACCAGTCCCACGCCTTCGGTGACGTGTAGGGTCTGGCCGACGGCGTGGGAGTGCCAGGCCGTCCGGGCGCAGGGGGCGAAGTGGACCGAGTTCACGCGCATTCGCGACGGTTCGGGCTGCGGGGCGGCGATGACGTCGAAGTACACATCCCCGGTGAACATTTCCGCGGGTCCTTTGACGCTGGGCGTCTTGGGCTGGATTTCCAAAACTTCTCCTTGAGGTGTGAGCGGCAAGTTGTGGCCGTCGGCTGTAACTCAGCCGTCGATTCCCGTGCTGAGGCTGAGGTCCCGCCATTGGCCCAGTTCCGTGCGCGCTGCCTGCGCGACGGCTGCAAACGCGTCGTAGGCGTCCTTGCCGAGCACCAGCAGCGACGGCGGGTTGGCACTTTCGACGACGGCCAGGATCGCTTCCGCGGCTTTGGCCGGGTCGCCTGGCTGGGTGCCGTGCATCGTGTCGTTCTCCTTGCGCCGCTTCCCGGCCGTCTCCGCGTAGTCCCCGATCGCCGTCGCAGACTGCGTGAGTGAGCGGCCGGCGAAGTCGGTGCGGAACGCGCCGGGCTCGACGACGGTGACGCTGATGCCGAGCGGCTGCAGTTCCTTGTGCAGGGATCCGGACAGGCCCTCCAGGGCCGCCTTTGTTGCCGAGTAATATCCGGATCCGGCCGGCGAGATGCGCGCTCCGATGGAGGAGATGTTCAGGATGGATCCCGCTCTTTTCGCGCGCATGTCCGGGAGGACTGCTTTGATCATGTCCACGGCGCCGAAAACGTTCGTGTCGAACAACTGCCTGATGTCGGCGTCGTCCGCTTCCTCCACCGCCGCCCGGTATCCGTAGCCGGCATTGTTGACCAGAACGTCGACGCCGCCGAAGCGCGTTCGCGCCTGCTTCACCGCTGCGCCGATCTGAGCCCGGTCGGTGACGTCGAGGGGCAGGGCCAGTGCAGTGTCGGGGAAAGCGGCCGCGATGTCCTGCACCGCGGCAGCGTTTCGTGCTGTGACGACGGCGTTGTGGCCGCGGGCGAGCACTGCCTGGGCCAGGGCCCGGCCGAGTCCGGTCGAGCATCCTGTGATGAGCCATGTAGCCATGGGTGTTCCTTTCGTGGGGCATATCCATACAACAGGACACAATCCTCGCGTGGGAGGGGCCGTTGATACAGGTACTCCCAGTGCCTCCCGCCCGTGGTTGAAGGCTCCTAGGGTGGAATACCGGAGAACCGGAGAGCATCAGGACAGCGCGTTCATCACCGGCAGCGACTTCCTCATGGACGGCGGCGTCACGGCATCCTGCTTCGACGGCGAACCCGCCCCGCAGTAATGCCTTGCGCCCAGAGGAGAGCGGACGAGGGCGGGTCCTCCCGCCGTCGTCCGCTTGCGTTGTTGGCCGTCCCGGCCGGCTAGGAAGCCCAGTCGGCGTCGTCGTAGGGGCGGCCGCGGAAATGAGCGCGGAGGTACTCCCCCACCACGGCAGCCCCCAGGTCCCCGGTCTCGGGCGCAACCACCCGCCCGCCGATCCGGCGAACCATGCGCTGGACGAACCGTTCCAGGCCGGGGTCGTCGCCGAGCCGGAAGAACGTTGCCTGCGTGCCGGCACGCCCAAGGCGGTCCAGCTCGGTGACCGTGACGCGGATGGTCTCCGGGTCCGGCGGCCAGCAGAACCACGATTCGCCGTCGGCCAGCAGGTGCGCGGTGGGTTCGCCGTCGGTCACCACAAGGAGGACGGGCTGCATTGACGGGTGCTGCCGGAAGAACCGGCTGGCCAGCAGCAGACCGTGATGCAGGTTGGTTCCCTGCTCCCGCAGTGCCGGCAGGGCGGTGAGTTCGCCGATGTCCATGGACTGCGCGTAGCGGCCGAAGGTGATCAGCTGGAGCCGGTCCCCGCGGAACCGGGTGGAGACGAGGTGGTGCAGGGCCAGCGCGGTGCGTTTCATGGGCACCCAGCGCCCTTCGGCCGCCATCGAGAACGACACGTCCACGAGCAGGACGACGGCGGCCTGCGTGCGCGCCTCGGTCTCGGTCACCTCGATGTCACCCACGGCGAGGCGCAGTCCGCGGCCCGGATCACCGCCGTCGGCAATGGTGCGGCGGATCGCGTTGGTCATGGTGCGGGTGACGTCCCACGGCTCGGCGTCCCCGAACTCCCACTGGCGGCTGGAGCCGGTCTGATCGCCGGCCGCTCCGGCAACTGTCTCTTATACACATCTGGCGCCCCTGCCGGCCGGACAGTTGCCTGGCGGTGTCCCGCAACAGCGACCTGCCGAGCCGCCGCATGGCCTGCGGTGACAGCCGGAGGTCGCCGTCGGCCCCTGTCTCTTATACACATCTAGATGTGTATAAGAGACAGCTCCTGCATTGCCCGCTCGATCTCCGCGAGGGTGCGGGCCGTCACGGCGGCATTCTGTCCGAGCTGGCGGGCGAGGGCGTCTAGGTCCAGGTCGTCGAGCCGCGACCCGTCATAGGACTGGGACAGCTGTTCGGCCAGCTCGTCGAGTTCGGCGATGTCCTGGAGCACGCCGGTGCCGTCACCGAGCCCGAGTCCCTCCTGGCCCTCGAAGCGTTCGGAGCCGGACCAGTCCTCGCCGGGGCGGAGGGAGCGCAGGCTGGCGTCGAGTTGATCCAACTGGGCCATGAGCTCGGGCGAGCCGAACGCCTGGGCGGACAGCCGCATCAGCTCATCGCGCTGCTCCGGGGACATGGATTGCAGGAGCCGCTGTGCCGCGGCCGCACGCTGGGCGAGCGCGTCCACCAGCTCCTCGACTGATTGTGGATTCTCCGGAAAGAAGCGGCCGTGCCGGGCCATGAACTCCTGGAAGTCCGCGTCGGTGTCTTCGCCGCGCCGGTGTTTGCCGAGGAGCTCGTTGAGGTCGCGCAGCATCTCGTTCACGGCCGCGCGGTCCTCATCCGTAGCGTTCTCGAGCGCTTCCTTCATGCCGGCGAACCGCTGGTCAAGGATTTCGCGGCCGAGCAGATCCTTGATCCGCTCGTAGGCTTCGCGTGCGGTGCTCGACTGCCAGTCATAGGAGGCGAGTTCGTTGACCGCTGCCGCCGTGGACCGCGGCAGGTTCTGCAGCTGCAACTCCCGGAAGGCGCGGTCGTTGTTGTCCATCATGGCGTCGCGGGCCAGCTGCTTGCGCTCCTCCAGCACCGCAGTATCGAGCAGCTTCTGGACTTCGCTGAGCGTGCCGTCCAGCCGGTGGCGGCCCAGCAGTTCACTCCGCCGCTGTTGAACGCGCCCGGCGAGGTCGTCGAGCCCTTCCCTGTTGCGGCCGCCGCGCCGCACGAACTCCTGCAGGGCATGCCGCGGCGAGTAGCCTGCCATGACGTCCTCGGCGACAGCCTCAAGCGCCTCGGCCAGGTCAACCGGCGGGGCGAGCGGATCGGGCCCTCCCGTGTACCGGCCGTATCTGGAGGACTGGTGATGAATGCCCATGAAGCCTCCTGTGCCTAGCCTTGAGCTACTCAGCCGTAGATCGTCTCCTCGTCGTCGGACTCCTTGGAGATCCGCCGGGCGAGGTAGAGACCTTCCAATGCAAGTTCGACGGCGGCGGCGCGCTGCCCGTCGTTTTTCGCGCCAAGGCGCTCACTGATGTCGTCGTAGAGGCCGGATCCGTTGAGGGACGGGAGATTGTGGAGGAACTCACGGGCGGTGACCTGATCCCCGGTGGTCACGGTCTTGTGGCCGTCGAGCGCCGTCACGAGTGGACCCATGTCGATCCCCTGGAAGTGCGCCCGCACGGCCTCGGCGGTGGCCGTGCGCAGGAGGTGGTCCAGGACGGCCTGTTCACGCCCTTCCTCACCCGATTCGAACTCGATCTTCCCCGTGAGGACTTCCACGGCGGCCTCCAGGTCGATGATCCGGGCGACAGCCTCGTCCTCGCCGCGCACGCTGGCCCGGCGCAGGGCTGCCGCGGCGACGGTTTCGGCGCCCGCGATGGCGAACCGCGCGGACACCCCGGAGGTCTGGTTGATCGCCGGAGACTGCCGCAGCGCCCGGGTGTAGCGGGCCAGGATCTCGAGGATGACGGGCGGCACGTCGGCCACCAGCCGCCCCTCCTGCCGGATGACGGAGACCTCGTCGTCCAGCTCTATCGGGTAGTGGGTGCGGATCTCGGCGCCGAAGCGGTCCTTCAGGGGCGTGATGATCCGGCCGCGGTTCGTGTAGTCCTCCGGGTTGGCGGACGCGACGACGAGCACGTCGAGGGGCAGCCGCAGCACGTAACCGCGGATCTGGATGTCGCGCTCCTCCATCACGTTGAGCATCGACACCTGGATGCGCTCGGCGAGGTCGGGCAGTTCGTTGATGGCGATGATCCCTCGGTTGGAGCGCGGGACCAGGCCGTAGTGGATGGTTTCCGGGTCTCCGAGTCGGCGGCCCTCGGCCACCTTCATCGGGTCGACGTCGCCGATGAGGTCGGCGACGGAGGTATCCGGCGTCGCGAGCTTTTCGACGTAACGCTCCGAGCGGTGGCGCCACGCCACCCGCAGCCGGTCCCCTTCCGTGAGGACACGGGCGCGGGAGTGCTCGGTGATCGGCTCGTACGGGTGTTCATTCAGTTCCGATTCCTCGATCACCGGCGACCACTCGTCCAGCAGCCCGGCCAGCGTGCGCAGGAGCCGCGTCTTGCCCTGTCCCCGTTCGCCGAGCAGGACCACGTCGTGGCCGGCGATCAGGGCACGCTCCAGCTGGGGAAGTACGGTCCGGCTGAAACCGTACATCCCGGGCCAGGGGTCGCGGCCGGCGGCGAGCGCGGCCAACAGGTTGTCACGGATTTCGTGGCGCAGGTCCTTGTGCACGTGGCCGGCAGCACGCAGTTCGCCAACAGTGAAGATATCGGGGCGATCACTCACCCCTCTACGGTAGTCCCCGAAGGTGCCGGGAATCGAGCAAATTCCTCCGATACCCGCGCGGGCCCCTGCCGCTAGGCTTAGATCCTGATGACTGCAGCAACCACGCCGCCACCATCGGCACCGCCGTCGAGGCCCCAGGGCACGCTCCTCCTTCTGGTGCGCCACGGGGAGACGCCGACCACGGGCACAGTGCTGCCGGGGCGGGTCCCGGGACTGCACCTGTCCGACCGCGGCCGGGCCCAGGCCGAACGGGTCGCGGAACGGCTCGCGGGCCTTCCGGTCGATGGCATCTACTCCTCGCCGCTGGAGCGCACCCGCGAGACGGCGGAGCCCACCGCAGCCCGCACGGGACTTGAAGTGAACCAGGACGCCGGCCTGCTCGAATGTGACTTCGGCGAGTGGACCGGCGCCGCCCTCGCCGAACTGGCGGCCCTGCCGGAGTGGCAGACCGTCCAGCACAGCCCGTCCGCCTTCCGCTTCCCGAATGGCGAGAGCTTCACGCAGATGCAGGCGAGGATCGTCGGATCACTTGAGGTACTGCGCACAGCCCATGCCGGGGGCGTCGTCGTCTGCTTCTCCCACGCCGATCCCATCAAGGCCGCCGTCGCCCACGCCCTGGGCACGCACCTGGACCTCTTCCAGCGGATCGTCATCAGCCCGGGCTCGGTGTCGGCCATCTCGTATGTGGAAGGTCAGGCACCCGCCGTCCTCATGGTCAATTCGACGTCGGAGCCCCTGAGCGGGCTGAGGGCACCGTGAATGGGACGGACAGTGAATTGGGACAGACCGTGAAACGGGACAGCCGGTGTCCGGCCGGGAGCTGACGCTGCTCGGCGAGGGCCGGGTCGAGCTGCTCGGACGCATCCCGCGCAGCAGCAACCAGACGTTCCTCGTCCGGGTCTCCTGCGGGGACGACTCGGCCTATGCGGTCTACAAGCCGGAGGCCGGGGAACGGCCGCTGTCCGATTTCGAGCCCGGGCTGTACCGGCGGGAACGCGCGGCGTACCTGCTCAGCGAGTCCCTGGCGTGGGGGCTTGTGCCGCCGACGGTGATCCGCGGGGAAGCCCCCTTGGGGATCGGTTCGCTGCAGTGGTTCATCGAGGGCGACTTCAGGGAGCATTACTTCACTCTGTACGCTGACTCACCCGAGACCCACCGCGACTTGTCGCAGATCGCCCTGTTCGATTACGTCGCCAACAACACCGACCGCAAAAGCGGGCACGTGCTGCGCGGCCATGACGGACGGGTGTGGGGCATCGACCACGGGCTGTGCTTCTCGGCGGGTTTCAAACTGCGCACCGTGATCTGGGACTTCGCGGGCGATCCCATACCGGAGACCCTGCTCGAGGACATCGCCCCGCTCGCCGATGCCGCGCCTCCCGAGGTGGCCGAGCTCCTCGACGACGCGGAGGTCGCGGCCCTGAAGCACCGCGTGCAGCGCTTGCTGCGCGAACGGGTGCTGCCCGTTGACCGCACCGGCATGCGGTACCCGTGGCCGCTCGTCTAAGCGCCCGCTCATGCATCATCCGGCGACGTGGCCGGCTGCGGCTTCTTTGCGCTGAGCGCCCAGAAGTGTCCGCACCTGGTCGCGGATGTTCCCGACGACCGAGTCGTCACTAAGACTCGTGAAAACCGTGGCCGTCATGTTGATGAACATGACGGCCGAGATGATCCTCGCCAGCTGGGCCGCATCGTGTTCGTTCCTGTCGCCACCCCTGCGCAGAATTCCGGCGATCGCATCGTCCACCCGACCGGTCAGTTCGAGCCCCACCTTGTGGTGGTATTCGTCGGGATCGCCGAAGACGAGCTCCCGAAGATACGTGCGGCCGTTCTCGATCTGTACTCGGTTGCACGCCACGATCGGCTGCACGATGGCCATGATGGCGTCCAGGATGTCCGGTGTCGCACCGGCAACTGTGACCCCGCCGTCAATGGCTTCGGCGTACTTGACGTTATGCACCAGGAGGAGGAGCTCCGCCTTCGTCTTCGCATAGAAGAAGAGCGTTCCCGTACCCACATCGGCTTTGTCGGCGATCTGCTGTGTTGTGACCTCGTCGACGCCGTACTCGCTGAACAGTTCGCGGGCCGCGGACGTGATCCGATCGAGCTTCTCCTGCTTGTTGCGCTCGCGACGGCCGGGGGTTCGAGGTTCAGCAGGCATGAGTCGATTATCCACAATCCTCGTGGGAATAATTCTTGAGCGTACTCGATTATGAGTATAGTCAGAACACTTCACCAGGAGGATCCTAATGCCATCACTAGACGGAGCCGCTGTGCTCGTCACCGGCGCCAACGGCGGAATCGGCACGGAGTTTGTACATCAGGCCGTCGCCCGAGGCGCTGCGAAGGTGTACGCGACGGCGCGAACCCCGAAAGACTGGGATGACGACCGCGTCGTGCCGTTGAAGCTCGACATCAACAGCCCGGTGTCCCGCGCTGCCGCCGCCCTGGCCGCGAAAGATGTCACGGTCCTCATCAACAACGCCGGCATGTACATTGACGGCGACTCCATCCTGAACCTTTCCGAAGGGCAGATACGCGAGACGATGGAGACGAACTTCTTCGGTCCCGTCCTGCTCGCCCAGGCGTTCGCGCCAGTTCTGACATCGCATCCGGAATCCGTGATCGTGGACATGCACTCGGTCGCGAGCTGGCATGCCTGGGGCGGCGCATACAGTGCCGCGAAGGCCGCACTGTGGTCGGCCACGAACTCCCTCCGCCTCGAGCTCGCCCCCAAGGGCACGCATGTGGTCGGCGTGCATGTGGGATATGTCGACACGGCAATGGCCGCACACGCTACCGGACCGAAAATGCAGCCCGCCGACCTCGTGCGCATCACCTTCGACGCTGTCGAAGCAGGCGATTTCGAGGTGATCGCTGACGAGCTGACCTCAGCCGTCAAAGCCGCTCTCAGCGCCCCGATCCCCGCGCTTTACCCGGAGCTTATCGGCCCCGCCTCTGCAGAAATCCGGGCCAACGTGAAGGGGGAAGACAAGTGAAGGCGTTCGTCATCGACCACTACAAGGGTCCGCTGCGCCAGGCCGAGGTGCCCGAACCGGCCGTAGGAGCCCGTGACGTGCTGGTGGAGGTCAAGGCCGCGGGCGTCAACCAGCTCGATGAGAAGATCCGTCTGGGCGAGTTCCGGCAAATTTTGCCTTACCGGATGCCGCTGATCCTCGGCCACGACCTGGCCGGCGTTGTCATCGCCGTTGGCGCAGGGGTTCGAAAGTTCCGGCCCGGGGATGGGGTGTATGCCCGTCCGGCCAAGGACCGGGTTGGGACGTTTGCCGAGCGCATCTCGGTGCACGAAGACGACCTGGCTCTCAAGCCCGCGTCGATCAGCATGCGGGAGGCCGGCTCGTTGCCGCTGGTCGCCCTGACCGCGTGGCAAGCGCTCGTGGAACGCGGCAACGTCAATCCCGGGCAGAAGGTCCTGATCCACGCGGGCGCCGGAGGGGTGGGCTCGATCGCGATCCAGCTGGCGAAGCACCTCGGCGCCTTCGTCGCCACCACGGCCAGCGCATCGAACGCGGACTGGGTTCGTGAACTGGGCGCGGATCTCGTCATCGATTACCGGAGCCAGGACTTCGAGGACGTCCTGCACGGCTATGACCTCGTGTTGGACAGCGTCGGCGGCGAGAACCTGGAGAGGTCCCTCCGAGTCCTCAGGCCCGGAGGCAGGGTGATCGGCATCGCAGGTCCGCCGGACCCGCGGTTTGCCAAGGAAATCGGCGCGAGTGCACCCCTGCGGCTGGCCATGACCGTGCTGAGCAGCCGCATTCGCCGCCAAGCCCGCCGTCGGAACGTGAGCTACGAGTTTCTGTTCATGCGGGCGGACGGCGGCCAGCTGCAGGAGATCTCGTCCCTGGTGGATGCCGGCGCTATCCGCCCGGTGGTCGGTCAGGTCTTCCCGGTCGACCAGACACGCCAGGCGGTATCCGCCGCGGGAGCCGGCGGCGGCCGCGGAAAAGTCGTCGTCGACAACGAACTACCAACCATCCTGGCGAAGGGCGAGGAATCATCATGAGCAATCACCAAGGCGCCGGGGACCGGCTGATCGCCGCGTACAAGGACTCGGTAACTCGTACTGTCACTGTCGGCGGAGACCGGATCGCCTTTCGCGACCTCGGGCCCCGCACCGGGATACCGGTGGTCTTCTTCACCCACCTCTCCGCCAATCTCGACAACTGGGATCCCCGCGTGGTTGATGGCATTGCCGCGCAGCGCCGGGTGATCACCGTCGACTACCGCGGCGTCGGAGGCTCGACGGGGGCCGTCCGCGACTCAGTCGAGGCGATGGCCGACGATGCAGTTGCGTTCATCAGGGCCCTCGGCTTGGATCGTGTCGATATTCTCGGCTTCTCCCTCGGGGGCATGATCGCGCAGAGTCTGGCACTCCGGTACCCGGAACTTGTCCGCAAACTCGTCCTCGCGGGGACGGGGCCTGCCGGCGGCGACGGCATCCAGAACGTGACAGGCATCGCCACCAGGGATCTTGGCCGCGCGCTGCTCACTTTTCAGGACCCGAAGGTATTCCTGTTCTTCACCCGGACCGTGAACGGTAAACGGTCAGCGCGGGAGTTTCTCGCCCGCCTCAAGGAGCGGACAGCCGGCCGCGACCGTACGATTACGTTCCGTGGATATCGCGCCCAGCTGAAAGCGATCCATCGCTGGGGGCTGCAGAAACCCGACGATCTGTCGGTCATTCGCCAGCCGGTTCTGGCCGTGAACGGCGACAACGACCGGATGGTCCCCACGGTCAATACGGAGGACCTTGCCAGGCGCATCCCCGGCAGCGAGCTCATCATCTATCCCGATGCCGGCCACGGCGGCATCTTCCAGCACCACCGCAGCTTCGTCACACAGGCGCTCGAATTCTTGGGCCGATAGACCCGCCTCTGGTCCGTCCGCCACTCTTGCTGGCACACTGAGCCGATGACGGAACCTCAACAACAGTCCAGGCGGCCCGGTATCCGCGCCGCGATGTTCGTTGACTTCGACAACGTCTACACGGGCCTGATGGCGTTGGACCCGGCCGCGGCCAAGAGATTCGCCGAGGATCCCAAGCACTGGACAGAGGCGCTGGCTGATGGCGGCGCAGGTGAGGAATCCCGGCGCTTCCTCATCCGCAACTGCTATCTCAATCCGGTGATCTACTCCAAGTACAGGCCGTACTGGACCAGGGCGGGCTTCCGCGTGATCGATTGCCCCTCCCTCACGCAACGGGGCAAGAGCAGCACCGACATCAATCTGGTGCTGGACGCGGTGGACGCACTGTCCGGTGCGGCACACGTCGAGGAATTCTTCATCGCGTCGGCGGACGCGGACTTCACCTCCCTGGTCCAGCGGTTCCGGGCGGCTGACCGCATGACCACCGTCATCGCTGCCGGTGCTGTGGCGTTCGCGTACCGGGAGATGGCGGACAGCGTAGTGGAGTCCCACGACTTCGTGGCAATCCTCAACGGAACCTCGGCCGGAATGCCCCGCATGGTGGCGTCTGCCGGACCTGGCGCCCCGCCCCGCACCGCACCAGGTGTCCCGAGGGCCGCGACGACGGCGGCCGACGAGGTCCGATCCTTGGTGCAGGCCGCGCCGGGCCCGGTCACCGGGGCAGTTGCGGCGCACAGGGCCCTGACCGCAGACCCGTCACTCAAGACCGATTGGGGCGGCTTCGGAAAGTTCGGGGCCTGGATCGCCCAGATCGGCCAGGGCGTTCAGTACTCGTCCACGCCGTCGCCCGGCTGGGTGTGGGACGCCAAGAGGTTTTCGCCGGAGCTCTCCTCGCTGGCACCCGCCGCCCGGCCGGCCATCGAGGAGCAGGTCACCCGGGTCACCGACGTGCCGGCGCTGTCTGCCGAACAGTTCCGGCAGGTTTTCCTGTCCCTGGAGGCGAAGTTGCGCGAGCACTCCGGCAACCGCAGCGAACTGGCACGGACCGTCCGGGATGACTGTGTTGCGGCCGGGCAGCCGGTGTCCCGCTCAGCCGTCAACTTCGTGATCCAAGGCGTGGTGTACGCGGGCGGATCCCTCCCGGACGACATGCCGGCGAGGGACCTCGCCGCTGCGTGGACACGGAATGTTGAAGAGCTGTGCCGCCTTGCCCTCATGGAGTTCGACGACGCGGAGAAGCTCGCGCTCCGGCGCTGGGCCGGCGGCGGGCTGCTGGAGAGCTAGCCGACGGCGGGGCGTCCCCGCCATTCGCAGCGGGCAACGGCAGCGGGCAACGGGCAACCGGCAACCGGCAACGGCAACGGGCAACGGGCAGGACCGGCGAGAGTCGATCCTACGCCGCGATGAATAGTGCCCAGTCAGGCAAGGGATCCACCGGAAATGGTGGCCCGGTCCCTCCGGGACCGGATGTACTGGCAAGTACGTCCGGCCAGTCGGGCGGTTCCCAGTCCTGTTGTTCGCTGGGATAGGAGCGTCCCGCGGGAGAGATCCAGCTGGGCGGCTGGTCCCGGGTGGCGTCAACCGGCCTCCATGCTGTGGTGTGTTTGAGTCGGTGGTGCCTCCGGCATGGCTGGCCCAGGTTGGTGATGCCGGTGCCGCCTCCCTCGGACCAGGCCAGCAGATGGTCTGCTTCATTATCCAAGGAATGGTTGTTGCAGCCGGGAAAGGGGCACCGGCCGTCCCGGAGCCGCAACCAATGGCGCATCGCCTTCGGAACCCGGTAGCTGGTGCGTCCGATCTCCAGCGGCGCTCCGCTGCGCGGATCGGTGAGCACGCGCAGGAATGATCCGGCACCATCCCCGACAAGCCGGCGGGCCATGCTCGGCGGAATGGGACCATACCCATCCAGCGTGGCCGGTTCCGTGCCGGCACCCAGCAGCGACAACACCGGAACGGTCACCAGGACCTGCGCCTTGGGTGACGGCGTTCCTTCAGCCACCCCCGCCAGCAGCCAGTCAGCGGCGACGTCCGCACGGAGCTGGGTCAGCGTTCTGGATTCGGCGGGCCCCTGCAGGGCACGCGCGGCTTCCGTGGCACGGGACCAAACAGACGCGGCCACGTCCGCAGTCACATAGGCCGAGAGCCAGGCCATGCCGTCCCGGTCCGGGGCATATTCCAGCCGACGGTCCTGCACGCCCTTGCTGTGGCGTGCTTCGATGCTTACAGGATGATGCCGCTCGCGCCAGCTCCGCGCTTTGGCCCGGAACCTGCCCGGCACCAGCTCTGCCGCCGGGCAGCCACGCGCAGCAAAGGGAGCTTCGGGGTCCAGGAAATGGGCCTCCAAGGCAGCAGCAGCGGCGGGGTCCAGACCGGATGTTTCATCACACATCACCCGTGCGTGCTGCCACGAAATGCTCCCTGACTGCAGCGCTGACAGCGTCAGGGGCAACGCGGTGGTCAGGGTGGCTGACTCCGCCAACAAGGCCGCCGCCGATCTTTCACTCACGGTCAGGGCACAGGCCACCTCTGCTATCACCGCCATTGCCTGGGCGCTGCGCTCCTGCGGGGAAGCGGCCGGAGCGGCCATGGCTGCGGAAGCGTGGGCGTATCCGGCGGCGAAGTGCACTTTCAGCGCGGCCATGCCGGCTTCCACCCGGGCAGCCGCAGCCAGCCCGTCCAGGCAAGCGTCCGCTTCGTCCTGAAGGGGGTCAGCACCGGTCGAGGCGACCTTCCCGGCCCCGCTACCGGCAAGTGCAGCCATGGCAGCGAGAGAGGCCTCCATGGCCTCCAACGTCTCCGCAACTGCTCTGCCTTCCATACCCACAGCATGGCAGCAGGCACTGACAATTTAGCCGGCATCAGAGTTGCAATGTCAGCCTTCCAAAATCTGCCTGATCCCGAACTCTCCCACGGTGAACATCCGCGGATTGTCATCGGAGTTGCTCAGCATGGCGGTGGACAAGACTAGAGCCCATCCCCGGGCCCTTATCCAGGTGTCCCTCTCCACTGCGGGGCCATAGGCGCCCATGAAGCGGTGGCGGGCGCCGCCGTCGAACATCAGCCACCCCACCGCAAGATCAACGGCCGGGTCCCCTGCCCCAACGTCGCCGAAATCGATGACGCCGGCCAACCCGCCGTCGTCCGCCAGCAGGATATTGCCCGGGTGAAGGTCCCCGTGGAGCATCATCGCCGGACCATTCCAGGGTTTAGCGGCACAGGTCTGCGCCCACACCGCCCGCAGCGCTGCTGCCTGCGGGTAGCGTTCGCGGTCCCCGAGCCGTTCCGCCACCGTAGCGGCACGGTCCATCAGCGGCACGCCGCGGAAAGGATTCACCGGGACGCCGGTTTCGGCAGGCACGTGGAGGGACCGGAGGAAAAGGGCCAGGCCTTCAGCGGCCGGCCCGCGGTGTGCCGGGGCGACTTCGGCCGCTGCGGCTCCGGGTACCCACCGCACGATGCTCCACGGCCAAGGAAAGTGCGACGTCGGCCGGCCGGCATGGACGGGCACAGGAACCGCAACCGGGGAACGGCGGGCGATGTCGGGAAGGTAGTGCTGTTCATGCAGTATCAGCGAAACGGCCTTCGGCCTGCGCGGCAGCCTCACGGCCAGGTCGTCGCCGAGCCGGAAGGTCGCGTTGTCCCAGCCATTCGCCACCCGCGCCAAAGGACGATCGCCGAGGTCGGGCCGCTGGTCCCGGACTAGGCGATGGACGACGGTGTCGCTCACCTCCACTGTAGCTGGTGGCATTCCCGCCATTCAGAGATCCGCCTTACCCGTTTCTGCGATGAGTCCGGTCCTTTCCTTGTCCGAATATAGTTCAGATCGCCGAGCTGAGCCGCGGTGGCGGGCGTGGGGACGGTGGCAGCATCAATTTGGCTTGTCGCTGCGCTACGGTTGGCAGCACCATCAATTCTTAGGGGGGCAAATGGAGTTTGCAGAAAAACTCTCAGCTTTGGCAGCAAAGGTGCGCCAACAGCGAGGTGTGATTCAAACCGAAGAGGCAACAAAGAATGCCTTCGTCATGCCATTCATTTCCACAATCCTGGGCTATGACGTCTTCAATCCGCTGGAAGTCGTTCCAGAGTTCATCGCGGACGTAGGCCTCAAGAAGGGCGAGAAGATCGACTACGCCATCGTCAAGCACGGCGAGGTGCAGATCCTGATTGAATGCAAAAAGTCCACTGAGCCAGTGAAAATCGAGCATGCATCCCAGCTTTTCCGGTACTTTGCCGTGACCAACGCCAGGATCGCAATTCTCACCAACGGCGAGGTGTACCAGTTCTTCACTGACCTCGATGCGCCAAACCGCATGGACGCCAAGCCGTTCCTGGTGCTGGATTTGACCGATATCGACGAGTCTCTGATACCGGAACTGCAAAAACTTTCCAAGGACGTTTTTGATCTCGACTCGATCATCAGCGCCGCCGGTGAATTGAAATACATTGGCGAACTCAAAAGGACACTGGCTGCACAGTTCAAGGAGCCGGAGGACGAGTGGGTCAAGTTCCTGACCGGTCGCGTGTATCCGGGCCCCTACACGCAGAAAGTACGGGAGCAGTTCACGGCGTTGGTAACCAAGGCGTCCAAGCAGTTCCTGAATGACCAGGTTAACGAGCGCCTGAAGAAAGCGCTGGGTGCTCCGAGTTTCCCGCAGAATGAGGACGCAACCGTGGCCGCCAGTGTCACCAGTGCACCTGTGGCTGAAGCAGACCTGGCCGAGGCCGACGGTTTGGAAACAACGCTCGAGGAAATCGAGGGATACCAGATCGTGCGGGCCATCGTCTGCAGCGAGGTGAAACCGGCTCGTGTGGTGCAGAGGGATGCCAAGTCCTATTTTGCGGTGCTGCTGGATGACAACAACCGCAAGCCGATCGCGCGCCTGCACTTCAACCGCAGTCATCAGAAATACATCGGAATATTCGACGACAACAAAGAAGAGACTCGCGTGCCCATTAGCTCGTTGGAAGAGATCTACGAGCACACGGAAGCACTCCGCGCGAGCGTAAAGAGCTACCTGTGAACGCCGAAACTGACGGGCTGGTCCACGGCCACTGATTTCGCAGGCAGGACAAGCGGACGACGGCGGACCTCCCGCCGTCGTCCGCCTAAGCTGCGTCGGCTTAAGTAAAACTGGCCGCTCGAGGCGCTTCAACGATGGTCAGTTGGCCGGTTGTGTCAGGGACGCCAGGAAATTGCACCGACGGGGCCTCACTAGCGGCCACCGGCGACCCCTGCCTGGAGCGCAGGCGAAGAAGCGCTACCGCCGAAATGAGGAACCAGGCGATATTGGTGACCACAGACGGCCACGCTTCGTGGAATGCACCATTGACAATGAAGGCACAAGCCCCCAACAGATTCGCGGTCTGGAAGCCCTTGCCAGCCTTCAGCCACCCCATGGAAACAGCCAGGTACGCACTGAGTATCGCAACCGCGCCTGCCCAGCCGGAAATTTCAAACAGCAGTTCCATCTTGTCCTTTCAGAGGTATGCCCGGCTGCCATTCGCCGGACGGAGTGGAGATGGCGGGCTATGTGTTTTGTTTGGGAAGCGGCTCCATTGCCGTAGGGATCAGGCATTGCCGGAACACCGTTTTCTCAGCGGTCGGGCCGGGCCCTCATTCGCCGGACGGTCCAGCCTGCATCCCTTGCTTGCACATTTACAGCAATTATGAGGACGAACGAGTCTGTAGATCAATTGCATTCCGCTGTAGATAGGGTTTAGAACTGCTTAACATGGATATAGATCCGCGCCGACTGCGAGTTCTTCTTGCGGTTGCCCGCACGGGCGGAGTGCTCGCCGCGGCTGACGAACTAGGGATTACGCCGTCGGCCGTGTCCCAGCAGCTCAATAAATTGGAGGACGAGACGGGGCACGCGCTGGTGGTGCGCACACCCAAAGGCTCGGTTTTGACACCCGCAGGCCTGGCGGTAGCAGAAGCGGGCGAGGAGATCGAACGCGCACTCAGCGTCGCCCGCGCCCGAATGGAAGGCGGGGCCAAGGTCGCAGGGGTGGTGCGCGTGGGCGGATTCACCAGCTTTATTCGCACGGTGGTGATCCCGCGCCTGCCCGGGTGGCGCATCCGGTACCCGCAGCTACAGATCCGGATCGTTGAGGACGACTTCCCTGCCTTGATGCGGCTGCTCCGGCAGCGCGCGCTCGACGCCGTTGTGGTCGAGCTCGACTCGACGACGGCGGGGCCACGTTCACTGTCCGCCGGAATGATCGAGGAACCCCTACTGGACGAGCCCTGGAAACTGGTGGTTCCCGCCGGTGCCCTGCTGACCACCGAGAACGTCGACCTTGGCCGCCTGCCACTTCCGTGGATCGGCGTCGACTCCTCAGCCGCCAACGCTTCGGTCGTAGGCCGGCTCCGTCAGTCAACGGGCGCCCCGATGGAGACCGTGCATCAGTACCAGGACACACTGACCGCTCTCGCACTCGTCGCGGCGGGCGAGGGTGTCGCCATCGTGCCGACCTTGGCGTTGAGCGGCATCAACCATGACGGGGTGGACGTCCTCGACGTCCCCGGACTGGGCACGCGGCGCATCGTCCTGCGACGGTTCGACCGGCGACGGTCAGCCGGCACGCCCGTGGACACAGTCGCGCGCCTCCTACGGGAATCGGCGGCGGCGTTCGACACGCGGTCAACATCCTGACCGCCAACACCCGCAGGAACGGACGACGCCGGGACCTCCCGCCGTCGTCCGTTTGCGGCTAGCGCTGCTCCCCTACAGCGCCGACCACCGGATTCTCGGCGGTCAGCCTGCGCCCTGGCCCTCGCGGGCCGTCTCCTCCAGAATCCTGGCTGTGGGCGCCGCCGTCATCAACTGCCCCACCACCTCCGGCTTGTCCCACACCTCGCTGCGGAGCCGTTCCAGAAAGGCGTTCGCAGCATCCTTGGTGTCGAAGTCAAGGAGCACGGCCACGCTGTCCCGGTCCTCGGTATCCCGGAACAGGCGGACAAGCCTGGCGCCCGAGGCCGCGCGGCCTGCAGGATCGGAGTCGAATACTTTCTTGAAAGCCTCGTAGTCCCGGACTGGATAGCTGATCTGCAAGGTGAACATCGTCGTTCCTTTCCCTCGGGCTATGGCAGGTCAAAGATAGGCCTTCCAGCGTCATCCCGCTAGGGCCGAAGGGCGGTCTTGAACCGGTGCCGCGAGGTCATGCGGCCCCGGAAAATGCACTCGTTACGGGTTAGGCAATAGTCTGGCCAGATGGGGACGAATGCCGTGAACACTGGCGAACAGATGGACAGGCAGTCGCGCATTCTCGAGGCGGCGCTGGATCTGCTGTCCCGCCATGGCATTTCGGGTGTGAGCATGCGGGCCGTGGCCCGCGAAGCCGGCGTCGCGCTCGGCCTGGTGAACTACTACTACGACGACAAGACGACCCTGATACGGGCAGCCCTGCGCCGGGTCGACGAGCATGACCTTCTTCTGGTGGCGCCCGACCCGTCGTCCACTCCGGAGGAACAACTGCGCCAGGCCCTGCGGCGAGTGGCAGCCGCCGATCTGCTGACCACCCGCTACCTGTCCCTGCGCCTGCACCTTTGGGCCCTCGCCCAAGCGGACGAGGGCTATGCACAGATCAACGCCGAGGCCTTCGACCGCTATCTCGACGGCCTCGCTGCGCTGGTTTCCAACGCCCAACCCGATCTTTCCTGGGAGGCTTGCAGGGACCGGGCGGCTGACATTGTCGTCATCCAAAACGGCATGTGGCTGACGGCGCTTCTCGGCGTTGATGAGGCCGCCATCCAGAGAAGCATTGCCCGCACGGAGCAAATCGCCTTCGCGCCGTTTCAGGAGTAAGCCCGCCACGTATCATTGAACGACTGTTCAAGAAAACTATTGAACAGTCGTTCAATGTGCATTACTGTCCCTCATATGACTTACGCCACACCCCTTCGGGACGTCACCCAAACCACAAAAACTGAAACAGCATCCAGCCTGTTCATCAACGGTGCATGGGAGCCGGCCGCCTCCGGCGCTGTCCGCGAAATCCGCAACCCCGCCGACGGCGAACTGGTGGCCACGGTATCCGAGGCAGGCCGGGAGGACGCGGAACGCGCCATTGCCGCAGCCCGTGCAGCCTTCGACTCCGGAACCTGGTCCAACGTCCCGGCCCCGGAACGCGGCACCTTCCTGCTGAAAGTCGCCGCCGGCCTGCGCGAGCGCCGGGAGGAGTTCGCCCGCGCCGAGTCGTTGGACACCGGCAAGCGCTTGGTCGAAAGCCGGATCGACATGGACGACATTGCTGCCTGCTTCGAGTACTTCGGCAGGCTCGCCGGGCAGCAGGCGGGCCGCATGGTCGACGCCGGGAACCCCGCCGTCGTCAGCAAAGTCGTCTACGAACCCGTGGGCGTCTGCGGCCTGATCACGCCGTGGAACTACCCACTGCTCCAGGCGGCGTGGAAGATCGCGCCCGCCCTCGCCGCCGGGTGCACCTTCGTCCTCAAGCCCTCCGAGCTGACCCCGTCCACGGCCATCCTGGCCATGCAGCTGCTGCAGGACCTCGGCCTGCCGGACGGCGTCGCCAACCTCGTGACCGGCGCCGGCGCGGAGGCGGGCGCACCGCTCTCGGAACACCCCGCCGTCGACTTCGTCTCCTTCACGGGCGGGCTGGAGACCGGCAAGCGCATCGCGGCGGCCGCCGCCGGCACCGTCAAGAAGGTGGCACTGGAGCTGGGCGGGAAGAATCCCAACGTGGTGTTCGCGGACGCGGACTTCGACGCCGCCGTGGACAATGCCCTCAACGGCGCGTTCGTCCACTCCGGACAGGTCTGCTCCGCGGGGGCGCGGCTGGTGGTGGAGGAATCGATCGCCGAACGTTTCGTGGACGAGCTGGTCCGCCGCGCCCGGGCCATCCGGCTCGGCGGTCCCTTTGACGACGCCGCCGAAACCGGGCCGCTGATTTCCGAAGCCCACCGCGACAAGGTCCACGCCTATGTCCAGCGCGGCATCCAGGAGGGTGCGCGGCTGCGGACCGGCGGCGCGGCGCCGCAGGGGGAAAAGTACGACGGCGGGTTCTACTACCAGCCGACCGTCCTGGACCGGGTGGAAAGAGGAATGTCCGTGGTCGTGGACGAGGCGTTCGGCCCGGTGGTGACGGTGGAAACGTTCCGCACCGAGGACGAAGCGGTGGCTACCGCCAACGACACCATCTACGGCCTGGCCGGCGCGGTCTGGACCCAGGATGCCGGGAAGGCGCAGCGCGTGGCATCCCGGCTGCGGCACGGCACGGTATGGATCAACGACTACCATCCCTACCTCCCGCAGGCCGAGTGGGGCGGCTTCGGCCAGTCCGGCGTGGGCCGCGAGCTGGGCCCCACGGGCCTGGCGGAGTACCAGGAAGCCAAGCACATCTACCAGAACACCAGCCCCGAGGTAACCGGTTGGTTCGCCGACCACGGCAAGGAGAACTAGATGCACATCGACAATATAGACAACCTCACCGACCGCGGATTCGACTACGTCGTCATCGGCGGCGGATCCGCCGGTGCTGCCGTCGCCGCCCGGCTGAGTGAGGACCCGGACGTGACCGTGGCCCTCGTGGAGGCTGGCCCGGATGACCGCAACCTGCCCGAAATCCTGCAGCTGGACCGTTGGATGGAGCTGCTCGAATCCGGCTACGACTGGGACTACCCGGTAGAACCGCAGGAAAACGGCAACTCCTTCATGCGCCACGCCCGGGCCAAGGTGATGGGCGGCTGCTCCAGCCACAACTCCTGCATCGCCTTCTGGGCACCCCGCGAGGACCTGAACGAGTGGGAGTCCAAGTACGGTGCCACCGGCTGGAACGCCGACGCCGCCTGGCCCCTCTACAAGCGGTTGGAAACCAACGAGGACGCCGGGCCTGACGCACCCCACCACGGGGACTCAGGACCCGTGCACCTGATGAACGTGCCCCCGGCTGATCCTGCCGGCGTCGCCCTCCTGGACGCCTGCGAACAGACGGGCATTCCCCGTGCAAAGTTCAACACCGGCACCACCGTGGTCAACGGCGCGAACTTCTTCCAGATCAACCGCCGCGCGGACGGCACCCGGGCCTCCAGCTCCGTCTCCTACATCCACCCCATCATCGAACGCCCCAACTTCACCCTGCTCACCGGCCTCCGCGCCCGCCAGCTGGTGTTCGACGCAGACAAGCGCTGCACCGGCGTGGACGTGGTGGACTCCGCATTCGGCCGGACCCACCGGCTCTCCGCCCGCCGCGAGGTGGTCCTGTCCACCGGCGCCATCGACTCCCCCAAGCTCCTGATGCTCTCCGGCATCGGCCCGGCAGCCCACCTCGCTGCGCACGGCATCGAGGTGCTGGTGGACTCACCCGGCGTGGGCGAAAACCTGCAGGACCACCCCGAAGGCGTGGTCCAGTTCGAGGCCAGGCAGCCCATGGTGCAGACCTCTACCCAGTGGTGGGAGATCGGCATCTTCACCCCCACGGAGGAGGGCCTGGACCGCCCGGACCTGATGATGCACTACGGTTCCGTCCCGTTCGACATGAACACCCTGCGGCACGGCTACCCCACCACCGAGAACGGCTTCTCCCTCACCCCGAACGTCACGCACGCCCGCTCCCGGGGCACCGTGAGGCTGCGCAGTCGCGACTTCCGCGACAAACCCATGGTGGATCCGCGCTACTTCACGGATCCCGAAGGCCACGACATGCGCGTCATGGTGGCCGGCATCCGCAAGGCCCGCGAAATCGCAGCCCAGCCCGCCATGGCCGAATGGACCGGCCGCGAGCTCTCGCCCGGCGTCGAAGCGCAGACGGACGAGGAGCTGCGGGACTACATCCGCAAGACCCACAACACCGTGTACCACCCGGTGGGCACGGTCCGCCTGGGCCCGGCCGACGACGACATGTCACCGCTGGATCCCGAGCTGCGGGTCAAGGGCGTCACCGGCCTCCGCGTCGCCGACGCGTCCGTCATGCCCGAGCACGTCACCGTCAACCCCAACATCACCGTCATGATGATCGGCGAGCGCTGCGCTGATTTGATCCGGGCCGACCTCATCCGCGCCAGCCACGCCGGCGGCGCTGTCAAGAAAGAGGTGGAGCTCAGCCCGTCCTTCGCCTGAGAGGCAAGTTCCGGAGGCTACTGATTTCACCCGCATCCAATGGCGGCCGCGGGTTGCATCGAGCGTACTTTTCTGACGTCGTACTTTTCTGACATAGGAGTTCACATGGAACCCAGCAAGAGTATTGATTCAAGCGGCATGGACGAATTCGGCTACACCCAGACCCTGGACCGGAGCATCGGCAAGTTTGCCAGCTTCGCCGCAGGCGTGAGCTACATCTCCATCCTCACCGGTGTCTTTCAACTGTTCTACTTCGGTTTTTCCATGGCCGGCCCCGCATACGCCTGGTCCTGGCCCATTGTGTTCGTTGGCCAGCTGATGGTGGCGCTGTGCTTTGCCGAGCTGGCCGGCCGCTACCCCGTGGCGGGATCGGTCTACAACTGGGCCAAGCGGCTCTCATCGGGGACCTCGTCCTGGCTGGCCGGCTGGCTGCTCCTGCTCTCCTCCATCATGGCGCTGGGATCCGTGGCACTGGCCCTGCAGCTCACCCTGCCCCAGCTCTGGTCCGGCTTCCAGTTCGTCGGTGACGGCACGGGCCCCTACGACTTCGCCATGAACGGCGTGGTGCTGGCCACCATCATGATCACCATCTCCACCCTCATCAACGCATTCGGCGTGAAGCTGATGACCAGGATCAACAGCATCGGCGTCTTCGTGGAACTGATCGCGGCCGTCCTGCTGATCCTGGCGCTGGGCTGGCATGTTGTGCGGGGACCGGAGGTCTTTTTCCAAACCAACGGCTTCGGCGAGGGCCACGACCTCGGCTTCTTCGGCGTCTTCCTCATCGGCGCCATGGCTTCGGGCTACGTCATGTACGGCTTCGATACCGCCAGCTCCCTCGGCGAGGAAACGAAGGACCCCAAGCGCACCGCGCCCAAGGCAATCCTGCGCGCCGTCACCGCCTCATTCCTGCTGGGCGGGCTGATCCTGCTCTTCGGCATCCTGGCCGCACCGGACCTGAGCGACCCGCAGGTGGGGGCTGCCGACGGCGGCCTCCAGCACATCGTGCTCTCCGTCCTTGGCGGGCCTTTCGGCAAGGCGTTCCTGGCATGCATCGTGGTGGCCGTGGTGGTCTGCACCCTGGCCGTCCACGCCGCAGCCATCCGCATGATGTTCGCCATGGCCCGGGACAACAACCTGCCGTTCAGCCGGCAGCTCAGCAAAGTGGATCCGGTCCGCAGGACCCCTAAGGTCGCGGCGATCGTGATCGGTGTCATCGCCGTCATCCCGCTGCTAGTCAACGTCATGCAGCCGGCCATCTTCACCATCCTGTCCAGCATCAGCATCGTCCTGATCTACCTGTCCTACCTCCTGGTCACGGTTCCCCTGTTGCGGAAGCGGCTCCTGAAGCAATGGCCGCTACGGGATCAGCAGTCCGAAGCCGGATTCAGCCTTGGCACATGGGGTCTGCCGGTGAACATCCTCGCGGTCCTCTGGGGCGCGGCCATGACGGTGAACCTGGTCTGGCCCCGGTCTGAGATCTACAACTCGGTGCCGCCGTTCGAGTGGTACCTGCAGTGGGGCGGCGTGATCTTCGTAGCCGCCGTGATCATTGGCGGCACTCTCCTCTACCGACTGAAGATCCGCCACCAGACCGGGGTGCTGGCCGAGCACGCCGCGGCAGTCGCAGCGCATCCGTCGTCGGGCGCCGCGCAGCAGGAAAAAGCGCAGCACGAAGCAGCGCAGTACGAAGCCCCGGAGGATGCGGTCGCAGCCAAGATGGCCGCATCGGAAGCCTGGTAACGCCCCCGGAAAGGTCGACGACGGCACTCACCTGAGCGCCGTCGTCGGCCCTTTTTGCGTCAGTGGCCCCGCGCAGATGAGTGACTAAACGTCACACAACGCGACGGCATCCGGATCCGGACACACAACGCCCTACCCTTGACACGTGACTTTGACTCAGATCCGCACTGCCGCCGCGAGCTCCCTCGCCGCCGCAGGTCTCCTGTTTACCCTCGCCGCCTGTTCCACGCCCGCCGCCACCCAGCCGACTACCTCTGCCCCGGCGTCCGAGGCAACGGCTTCATCCAGCGCCGCCTCCGAGCCATGCGCCGGCGTGAAGGTCATCGTCGATTCGGGCTCTCTGAAGCAGGCGGCCGCTGACACGTCCGTTTGCGTGCCCGTGGACGCGCCGACGCCCGCTTCCAAGGTGCTCGACGAGGCAAAGGTGAAAACCGAGGGCACCGCCCAATATCCCAAGGAACTGGTGTGCCGAGTGAACGGCGTGCCCGCCGCAGACCTCGACATCGCCCACAAGGGCGGCACGTACCGGGAAGAATGCAGCAAGATGCCCGCCGCCTTTGCCTACTGGTCACTGTGGGTCAAGCCGGCCTCCGGTAAGTGGGCATACGCGCAGGAAGGCCTCGCCACCCTGAAGGTGAGCCCGGGAGAGAGCCTGGAACTGCTTTACACGGTCGACGGCGCACCGGCCTCACCCGCGGCATGACCTTTCGGCCCGCGCCGTTACGCGCAGCGGCGGCTCTCTCCGCCGTCTTCATCGCGGCGCGGGTCATCTACCGCATCCTTTTCAACGGGGCCGGCATCGGTGAGCCGGTCCTGTTCAACCTGCCGGCCGTGCCGCTGCCTGCCCCGTACGCGCACGTGGTCCTGCTCGGTCCGGTAACGGCGCCCGGCCTGCGGGAGGCGGTCCTGTCCGCCCTGCCGATTGCCGGGATGATCCTCGGTTTCGGCCTGCTCAACGCCTGGGTGGACGTGGCCCGCGGCTTCGTGCACCTGGCCCGCGGCGGCCCACTGCAGGGCTTGGCCAGGACCCTTGTGGTGGCCTGGGCGGCGCTGCCGGCCCTCTCCGACGCCGTGGCCTCCGTACGCCTGGCCTTTCGGTTGCGGGGCGAACGCTTTGGCCCCCGCGCCCTGGTGCCCGTGCTCGAGCGCACCCTCGAGCACGCCGGCCGGGTTGCCGCGGCCCTGGAGCTGCGCGGCTTCGGGAGCCGGGCAGCCCATCAGCCCATCCGCGGTACCGAGGCACCGCTTCTTGTCCGGGACGCACAGTTCCGCATTGGTGACGCGCAGGTGCGGGTCGCCGGATTCACGCCGTCTCGCGGGTCCATAACGGTCATTACCGGGCCGACGGGCTCCGGCAAGTCCACCATCCTGCGAGGTATCGCCGGCCTCCTCTCACACGTTGACGGCGGAGAGATTTCCGGCACCGTGCGTCTCGCCGGAACCGTCCGTGCCACCACGCCGCCGCGCGATACCGCACGCCTCGTCGGCGTCGTCCTGCAGAATCCCCGCGGCGCATTCGCCAGCACCCGGGTTCGGGACGAAATCTCCCTTGCACTGGAGCTGCGCGGCATGGCATCCGGGACCGCCAAAGCCCGGGTGCTGGAGATCGCGCACCATATCGGAGTGTCGGCGCTGCTGGACCGGAATGTCAGCACCCTCTCGGCGGGTGAGGCAACGCTCGTGGCCATCGCCGCCGCGGTGGTGGAGCAGCCGGCCCTGCTCCTGGTTGATGAGCCCCTGGCGGACCTTGACACCTCAGCACGCGGACACGTCATCGCCGTGCTCAACGCCCTCGCCCGCGACGACGGTGTCTGCGTCATCGTGGCGGAACACCGGGCGCAGCCGCTCGTGCCCGTGGCCGACTCGTGGTGGACCATCGACGGCAGCGCCCTGGTGCCGGGTGCTGCGCCGTCCGCTTCCCCGGCGGTTGCGCATCCAACGCCGGCGCAGCCGGCGGAGCGGGTGGCCGTCCTGACGGCGACAAATCTCGCGGTGCACCGCAAGGGCAAGCCGCTGGTGCGCGATGCATCCCTGACCCTGCGCCGCGGCGAAGTGGTGGCCCTGGTGGGGCCGAACGGGGCCGGGAAGTCGTCCCTCCTTGTGGCGCTCGCCCTGGGCGAAGGCACGGTTGGTGAAGGAACAGTCGGTGTAAAAACGGTCGACGGCGGCACGGTCGACGGCGGCCGAGTCGCCCTTGTCCCGGACGCCTCGGACGACCTCTTCACGAGGGATACCGTCGCAGCAGAGCTTCGCGCGGCAGACCGGCGCGCGCGGCGTCGCTCTGCGCGCCAGGATCGCATCGGGCGTCACCAGGACCGGCGCAGCGACGAGCTTCCCCCAATGCCTGCGGCGTCACGACTGGCCCGTTTGCGGGGAGACGTACGGATCCCCATTGGACATGAGCATCCCCGGGACCTCTCCGCAGGAGAGCGCAGGATCCTTGCCATCGCACTGCAGACCATGCACGACCCCCAGGTACTCCTCATCGATGAGCCCACCCGCGGACTGGATCCCGCGGCGCGCACAGCAGTCTCGGCGGCACTCCGGGCCGCCGCGGACTCCGGTGCGGCCGTCCTGATCGCCACGCACGACCTCGACTTTGCCCACGGCCTCGGCGCCCGGATCCTCCCGATGCGTGACGGCGTCGCGCCCTCTTCCGTGCCAGAATCCGTGGCCGCCAATGCACCTGAATCGCCCCTCCCGCTTGCCCGTCAGGCGGGCACCGGACCAAGGCTACGGGTCATCGAACGCACAGACTCCCAGGGAGCGGAAAGCCCGGCAACGGAACGCCAGCGCAGCATCCGGATGCCACGGGCTGTCGAGCTCGCGGTTCTTGCGGCCGCAAACCTTCTGGCCCTCGCAGCATTCTGCTGGCCGCTCCTCGCCGCGGCCCTCCCGGAGGATGCCGCAGCGGCCCTCCCCTACGCGGCGCTGGCCATTGCGCCGCTCGCCGCCGTCGCCGTCGTCGTGTCCATGGACGGTTCAGTCCGCTCCGCGCACACGGTGGCGTTGCTCGGCGTCCTGGCCGCCGTAGGTTCCGCGGTGCGGGTGGCCAGCACCGGCGTCGGGGGCGTGGAGGCAGTCTTCATCCTGCTGATCCTCGCCGGACGGGCCTTCGGGCCCCGGTTCGGCATGCTCCTCGGCGCCGCCACCATCGCCATCTCCAGCGCCTTGTGGGGTGGCATCGGGCCGTGGACACCGTTCCAGATCTTCGCCTGCGCGTGGGTGGGCGCCGGGGCCGGACTGCTCCCCCGGCGGGTGCGGGGGAAAGCCGAACTGTGGATGCTGTGCGGCTACGGCATCCTGGCGTCCTATGCGTTCGGCCTGCTGACCAACCTGTGGTTCTGGCCCTTCGCGGTGGGCGCCGGCACAGGCATCTCCTACGTGCCCGGCGCGCCGCTGGGCACCAACCTCAGCAGCTTCCTGCTCTACTCGCTGGTGACGTCGACGGCCGGCTGGGACACCTTGCGTGGCATCACCACGGTGGTCGGAATCGCTGTGGTGGGGCGGGCCATTCTCGCGGCACTCCGGCGGGTGAAGCCGGTCTCCCGCGCGGGCGGGCAAGCCGCGAAGGCTTCGTCCGCCCAGGCCAGGGACCGGCTTCAACTCACACCTTGAAGTACTTGGCCTCCGGGTGGTGGAACACGAACGCGTCGGTGGACTGTTCGGGATGCAGCATCAGCTCATCGCTCAGGACCACGCCCATCCGCTCGGGATGCAGCAGTTCCACCACCTTGCGGCGGTCCTCCATGTCCGGGCACGCGGGGTATCCGAGCGAGAACCGCGCACCGCGGTAGTCGAGCTTGAACAGGCCGGCCTTGTCCTTCGGCTCCTCGGCTGCGAAACCCAGCTCGGAGCGGATGCGTGCATGCCAGAACTCCGCGAGCGCCTCGGTGAGCTGCATGACCAGGCCGTTGAGCTCGTAGTAGTCGCGGTAGTGGTCGCCAGCGAAGAGCTTGGCAGTCACCTCGTCGACATTGCCGCCGGCGGTGACCAGCTGCACCGGCAGCACGTCTATCTGCCCCGATTCGCGCGAGCGCACGAAGTCGGCGAGGCACAGGTGGCGGTCGCGGCGCTGGCGCGGGAAGTCGAAACGCAGCCGCTCGGTGCCCAGCGGACCGCCTGATCCGCCGTCGGGGGCGAGCAGGCCCGCGGTGCCGAGGACGCCGTCGCGGTCCTCCCCGTGGTGCAGCACCACCACCTGTTCCCCCTCGGAAACCACCGGGAAGTAGCCGTACGCGACGGACGCGTCGAGCATTCCCTCGCCGAGGATGCGGTCCATCCAGTACCGCAGGCGCGGCCGGCCTTCGCGTTCCACCAGTTCCTCATAGGAGGCGCCGTCCTCGCCGCGGCCGGGCTTGAGCCCCCACTGCCCCATGAACGTGGCGCGCTCGTCGAGGAAAGCACCGAAGTCGTGGAGCGAGACGCCGCGCACGATACGGGTGCCCCAGAACGGCGGCGAAGGCACGTGATTGTCGACGGCGACGTCGGAACGCCCGGGCATAGCCTCCGGCTCGGTCACCTTGAACTTCGGGCCTCCTTTATGGATCCGCTTCTTCAGCGCGGGCAGGCCCACCTCTGCGGGGTCAGCGCCGCGGGCCACCTGCACCAACGGCTCCATGAGCGACAGGCCTTCGAAGGCGTCCTTGGCGTAGCGGACCTCGCCGTCGAACTGTCCCGCGAGGTCCTGCTCGACGTAGGCGCGCGTCAGGGCTGCGCCGCCGAGGATGATCGGCCACTTCTTCGCCAGGCCACGTGACTGCAGCTCGGCAAGGTTCTCCTTCATCACCACGGTGGACTTCACGAGCAGGCCGGACATGCCGATCACGTCTGCGTTGTGCTCCTCGGCCGCGGCGATGATGTCGGAGATCGGCTGCTTGATGCCGAGGTTGATCACCTTGTAGCCGTTGTTGGTGAGGATGATGTCCACCAGGTTCTTGCCGATGTCGTGCACATCGCCGCGCACGGTGGCGATCACCATGGTGCCCTTGCCCGAAGCATCGGATTTCTCCATGTGCGGCTCGAGCAGAGCGACCGCGGTCTTCATCACCTCGGCGGACTGTAGCACGAAGGGCAGCTGCATCTCGCCGGCGCCGAAACGCTCGCCCACAACCTTCATGCCCTCGAGCAGGTAGTCGTTGATGATGCCGAGCGGGGTCATCCCCTCGGCGCGCGCCAGGTCCAGGTCCTCTTCGAGGCCCTTTCCTTCGCCGTCGATGATGCGCCGCTCCAGCCGCTGGCCGGTGGGCAGCGCCGCAAGTTCCGCGGCGCGCTGGTCCTTTAGCGCTGCGGTGTCGACGCCGGCGAACAGGTCCAGCATGCTGGCCAAGGGGTCGTACGTGAGGTTGCCCTCGGCGTCGTATTCGCGGCGGTCCCAGACGAGGTCCAGGGCCACCTTGCGCTGCTCCTCCGGCAGTGAAGCGAGCGGCACGATTTTGGCCGCGTCGATGATGCCGCTGGTGAGGCCCGCCTGCACGGCCTCGTGCAGGAACACCGAGTTCAGGGCCATGCGCGCTGCCGGGTTCAGGCCGAAGGACACGTTGGAGACGCCGAGGGTGGTTTGGATACCGGGATACTTCGTGGTGATCTGGCGGATGGCCTCGATGGTTTCGATGGCGTCGCGGCGGGTTTCTTCCTGGCCGGTGGCGATGGGGAAGGTCAAGGCGTCGACGATGATGTCTTCGACGCGCATCCCCCATTCGCCCACCAGGGCGTCGACGAGGCGCGACGCGATGGCCACCTTGCCCTCGGTGGTGCGTGCCTGGCCGTGTTCGTCGATGGTCAGGGCGATCACGGCGGTGCCGTGTTCCTTCACGAGCGGCATGATGCGCGCGAAGCGGCTGTCCGGGCCGTCGCCGTCCTCGTAGTTGACGGAGTTGACCACCGGGCGCCCGCCGATGTGTTCGAGCCCGGCCTGCAGCACGGGCGGTTCGGTGGAGTCGATGACGAGCGGGAGCGTGGAGGCCGACGCGAAACGTGACACGACCTCCTTGATGTCGGCCACGCCGTCGCGACCCACGTAGTCAATGCACACGTCGAGCAGGTGCGCGCCGCCGCGGACCTGCTCGCGGGCAATGTCGACGCAGTCGTCCCAGCGCTCTTCCAGCATCGCCTGGCGGAACGCCTTCGAACCGTTCGCATTGGTGCGCTCACCAATGGCAAGGTACGCAGACTCCTGGTCGAAATTCACGTGATGGTAAAGGGAAGCGATGCCTGCTTCACGCTCGGTGGGAAGGCGGCCGCCGTCGGCGGCCCGCCCACCGCTGGTGACGGCGGCGCTGGCGCGGAAGGGCGCAAGACGCTCGACGACGGCGGCCATGTGTTCCGGCGTCGTACCGCAGCAGCCGCCCACGAGGCCCAGGCCGAATTCGCGCACGAACTGCTCGTGCGCGGTGGCGAGTTCGGTAGGCGAGAGCGGATAGTGCGCGCCGTTGGCACCAAGGACGGGCAGGCCGGCGTTGGGCATGCAGGCGATGGCCACGGAGGACTGCCTGGCGAGGTGGCGCAGGTGCTCGCTCATCTCGTCCGGCCCGGTGGCGCAGTTCAGGCCGATGGCGTCGACGCCGAGCGGCTCGAGGGCGGTGAGCGCGGCGCCGATCTCGGAGCCCATCAGCATGGTTCCGGTGGTTTCGACGGTCACCTCGACGAAGATCGGGAGCCGGATGCCGCGGGACACGATGGCCTGCTTGCAGCCGTTGACCGCGGCTTTGGTCTGCAGGAGGTCCTGGCTGGTCTCGATGAGAAAGGCGTCCGCTCCGCCGTCGATGAGGCCCTGGGCCTGCAGGGCGAAGGTCTGCTTGAGGTAGTCGTAGGTGGTGTGGCCGAGGCTGGGGAGCTTGGTGCCCGGCCCCATGGAGCCCAGGACCCACCGCATCCGTCCGTCTGATTTTTCTGCCGCTTCGGCGCGGTCCCGGGCGATCTCCGCACCCTTCCGGGCGAGCTCTTCGATCCGGTCGCTGATGCCGTAGTCGGAAAGGTTGGACCAGTTCGCGCCGAAGGTATTGGTTTCGACAGCATCGATTCCCACCGCGAAGTACGCGTCATGAATGTCCGCGAGGATATCCGGCCGCGTGGCATTGAGGATCTCGTTGCAGCCTTCCAGCCCCAGGAAGTCGTCCTCGAGCGACAGCTCCCGCCCCTGCAGCATGGTGCCCATCGCCCCATCGGCAATGACGACCCGGTGGTTCACGGCATCCAGCAGCTCCTGCGAACGGACGGGGCGGGGGACGGACTCAATATCAAGCGCAAAACGAGGCATGTGACCACATTACGGGCGGGGTCCGAACATTGCGCCGTGTTTTCCATGTACTACGACGGCGGGTGGAGGGCCGGGGTGCTGCTCTGCCTCCCGCTCCACAGCGTCACGGCGGAATTCGACGCCCTGCCAGCATGAGCGCGAGATTCCGTCAACCGGCAGTGGAGCGGCCGTGGAAGCTTGCGCCACGGCCAGCAGGCGGAGTTCCCAAGCTTGCACAGCGTATATCGCTTCCGTATTGCTGTGGACAGTTTGTTTGCTCGTGCCAGGGCGCAAGGTGAGGACCTCCCAGGCCGGGCCGTGTTGTAGGGCCGTGCGGCAGGCCCGACCGAGCCTTCCGGCGCTCTCAGACGCATCTGGGCTTGGTATCTCAAAGAGCAGACCCGACAGTCCAAGCGAGGCGCCACGTGCCATTTAATCCATTGTCAAGCGATGACTGTGATCCAGTCCCCGTCGATGGCGGCGGTTAAAGGCAGGAGAGGGCGGCGCGCCGGCCCGGTGATGACGCTGCCGTCCGACCCGTTGAAAGTGGAGCCGTGACAGGGACATTCGAAGTTCATACCGGCAGGCGCCACCGTGCAGCCGGCGTGCGTGCACGTTGCGTCATAAGCCACGACGTTGTTGTCTTCAGGTCTGAAGACAACAACGGTCCTTACATTGGCTTTCCCTGTGGCGGTGTCGCCTACGTTAACCTCGCTGAGCTTCCCGATCCGGAAGGGACGACCGGGTGGCGCCGAAGGGGCGGGAGCCAGCGGGACGGTGGTGCCGCCCGAGGGAGAGACGGAGCAGGCGGACAAGCCCAGCGCGCCGCCCACCGTGGTCGCAGCTGTACCCAGCAACACGGAGCGTCGAGGCAGGGATTTTTCGGAACTCATGGAGCTATCGTGCCAGCTCGGCCTGAAAGTATGCTGCGCTCCCTGGAAACACCGCACGCCTGCGACAGGCCGGGAGGGGCGAAACTCCGGCGACCTCAACGGCTGGTTCGAGGAGGAGCGGCATAGCCCACTGAAGGTGGAAAGCCGGTGCTTCGCCTCTCGCCGCTTCTGTTAAGGCGGGGTTCTGTCCAAGGGAGAGTTCTTTGACCGAGCGGTTTCGATTTGACGAGTCTGGCCACGAAACCCTGGCGGCAAGATCGTGCTCCGAGTCCGTTGGCCCGTTGCGGCAACCCGTCGCGGACGTCGACCGCAGCCTAGGGAGGGCCGGGGAATTTGACGAGTTCTGGGCGAGCAGTGGTCGCGGTCAATGGACGTCACGCCCACTAGCTCCGACGCCTAAAAACATCGTTCGACGCCTCCCCCGACTGGGCCCGGCTACGCGTGCATACACGCCTGTCGCAACCGCCCCATCGAGGGCGGGAACCTTGGGCCTGAACTTTCTCGCTGACGGGTATTGGCCACGAGGCAGGGGCTTGGGATGATGCGCTGATGAAGGGAACTCAGTGAACAAGAATCGCCTCGAGGCATTCAGCGATGGCGTACTGGCCATCGTCATCACCATCATGGTGCTTGAACTGCGTGTGCCCCACGAACCGACGTGGCAGGGGTTGGCCGCTGTGCTGCCCACGTTCCTCAGCTACCTGCTCAGCTTCGTATACGTGGGTATCTACTGGAACAACCATCACCACATGATCCACTTGGCCGACCGGGTAAACGGCGGGATCCTCTGGGCGAATCTGCACCTGTTGTTCTGGCTGTCGCTCTTCCCGTTCAGCACCCGTTGGATGGACGAGTCCGGGTTTCTGCAGGTCCCGGTTCTTGTATACGGGATCAATCTCCTCTGCGCAGCCATTGCCTACTTCATCCTGCAGCAGGCCCTCATCCGCCAGCAGGGCAGGGACGGTGCCCTCGCCCGGGCCGTCGGCAGGGACTGGAAGGGTAAGGCGTCCCCGCTGATCTATTTGACGGGCCTTGCGCTGAGCGGAGTACAGCCCTTGTTGGGAGTTGCGGTCTATACGGTGGTGGCGCTGATCTGGCTTGTTCCGGATCGTCGGGTTGAGCACTTCGTAGCTCAGGCGCACCAAGACCAACGCCGGCACTGACCTCAGACCCTGGAACTCAAACCTCCGCCACCGGAGCCGCGAACTGCGCCGCGTACAGCGCCGAGTACGCCCCACCCACCGCCAAGAGTTCAGCATGCGTCCCCTGCTCCACGATCTGCACGGCCTCCATCACCAGGATGAGGTCGGCGTCGCGGATCGTGGACAGCCGGTGCGCGATCACGAAGCACGTCCGGTCGGACCGCAAAGTACTCTTCGCCTTCTGCACCAGCACCTCGGTCCGCGTATCCACCGAGTTCGTCGCCTCGTCCAAAATCAAGACAGAGGGCCGGGCCAGGAACGCCCGGTCAATCGTCAGCAGCTGCTTCTCGCCGGCGGACACATTGGCGCCCTCGTCGTCGAGCACGGCGCCGTAGCCCTCCGGCAGAGTGCACAAACCGGTCCACATACGCCGTCTTTGCTGCCTCCAGGATCTCCGCTTCGGTAGTCGAAGGCCGGCCGTACGCGATGTTGTCCCGGATGGCCCCCCGAACAGCCAGGAATCATGCAGCACCATGCCCATCCGCAGCACAGCCCGCGCCGGGAGACGGTGGTGACCTCCACGCCGTCGAGCGTTATCCGCCCCGCATCCAGCTCATAGAACCTCATCATCAGGTTCACCAGCGTGACTCGTGGAGCCTATTCGAGGCGAGCACGGCTGTGCGCCGCGACGGTGGCGGACGACGGCGGGACCTCCCGCCGTCGTCCGCTTGCGCTTGGTGTCGCTCCCCTACAGCGCCGACCAGCCGCCGTCGGAGGCGAGGATGGAGCCGTTGATGTTGGTGCCGTCGTCGCTGAGCAGGAAGGTGATGGAGGCGGCGAGCTGCGCGGCGGTGGCGGGTGTGGGGACGGTGGCCTGCATCAGCGGGCCGAGCCGTTCGGCCGCGAGCTGGGATCCCCAGTTGGCCACGATGTTGGTGATGGTGGGGCCGGGTGCCACGGCGTTGAAGCGCAGGCCCCTGGGCCCGTACATCACGGCCGAGTTCTTGGTCAGACCGACGACGGCGTGCTTGGACGCGGTGTAGGCGGCGCCGGCGGCGGACCCGCGCAGGCCGGCCTCGGAGGCGACGTTGACCACAGAGCCGGTGCCGGCGTCCAGCACGGTGACGATGACGGTCTTGCCGGCGAAGCGGCCGCTGGTGGTGGCTTCCTGCCATGTGGCTTCGTTGCCCATGATGTCCATCCAGACGTTGCTTTATTGGGTGGAGTCCACTTTATGACACTCCGTGTCATTATGTAAGGGTGAATACTGATGGGATGCCTTCGGATGCTGTGAAGACCGCAGTTCAGCGTTCCACCGGGCGCCCGGTGACGATTGATCCTGACGCTGTTGCCGCCACCGCGCTGCAGCTGTTCGCCGAGCGCGGCTACGAGCAGACGTCCATGGAGGACATCGCGCGCGAGGCGGGGATCGGGCGCAAGAGCCTGTACCGCTACTTCTCCAGCAAAGCCGAGCTCATCTGGGGCGGCATGGAGCCGGTGATCGAGGCGTCTGGGCGGGTTCTGGATTCAGCCCGGGTTACCGGCGGCGCCGGCGAGGACGTCCTGGCGCGGCTGCGGGAGGCGGCCATTGCGGGGGTTTCTGTTCTGCCTGACCTCGCGGTGACGCGGGGCCGGCTGCGGCTGATCGCCGAACACCCCGAGCTGGCCAGCCGGAGCTACGAGTCCCTGGCGCCGCAGCGGGATAGGGCGCGGGTGTACCTGGTTTCGGCTGGGGTCGGTGAGGATGTGGCGGGGTATCTGTGTGCCGCGTTCATGGGCGCGACGTTCGAGGCGTGGATGCAGTGGGCCGCCGGGACGGATCCGGATCCGGTGCCTTATTTGGTGGCGGCGGTTGGGGTGCTGCAGGCGCCGGGCACATAGGTGCCTCGGCGGCCAATGTTCGCAACGGAGCCGACCAAGGCAAAGCAACGGAGCCGACCCATCCTGCTGGTCAGGCATCTTCACCTCCCGCTGCGCATGACGAGATCCGGCACCCTACAACTCATCCCGGACATTGAACCAAACACAGCCCCATACCGTAATGCCAGTAATACGGTTCGGTCAGGCGGGTTCATGTACGGGCACGAGCAATGTCCCCCAGTGCGTACTCCTCGCCCGGATCGCATTCAGGGAAAACGAGTATTAGGGCCTCGGGGAAATGAACCGAATCAGAAGCCGCAGGGGCCCCGGGAGGGCCAGATAATGAGTACCACCAGAGCCACGACGAACGCTGCCATTGTGGCAGCCGTAAACGCGGCCACGGCCCGCTGGACCCGATCCTCCGACCAGCCCATGTCTCGCCCGCGGACGGCGAAGGCCACGAAGCATCCCCTGCTTGTCTTGGCCGGACTCATTTGCCTTTCGGTCGCGTCCTGCTCTGGCCCGGCGCCGTCCGCGACAACGGCCGGGTCCACAACCTCACCGCCCGGTCCAACCCAAAGCCCAACCGCCCCGGCGGGGGCACCTGCGGCGTCTTCGACGGCGGCCCCGCGGACACCGGCCAGGACTGTTCCAGCACATACCCCAGCCAGCCCCAGCCTGCGCCCGAAACCGACGGCTCCAAAACACGCTACGCCACCCTCTCGACCGCCAGCTCCTGCGCTGCCTGCGCCGATGATGCCTCCGCCTATGATGCCTCCGCCCGCCGCAGCATTCACCATCAGCGTTTCGATCGAGAATCAGCTGATCAGAAGCATGAACGGCGCACTTGTCGGCGGTTCAGGTTCAGTCACGAGCAGCCCCGCGGGCGTAAATTGCTTCTCAGGACAGGTGGGAACCGTCTTTTGTCAGCCAGCTTCCTTCAGCGTAGGGCAGACGGTGACGCTTGACGCGGAGCCAGGAGCCGACGTCGGAATGATGGGCGGCATGACCGTGACAGAATTCCTGGGCTGGAACGGTGTTGCCGCCCCATGCGGCGCCTCACGCCTCTGCAAGATCACGAAATTGGTACCGGGCACTTTTAGCGTCGGCGCCGTCTTCGCGCCGCGGTGATAAGGCACGACTGGCGAGGGGCGAAACACAGCCACGAAATTCTAAGAAGTTCGGGCCTGCAATCCGCTGCGGACACAGATGATCGCTTTCGTGTGGCTGACCTTGTTTCAACGTTCAGAATGAACCGTCGGCGGCCCGGCAACGTCATAGCTAGCGGGAGGTGAACATGGCTGATCAGCAGGATGAGATGCTTCGTTTGCTGCACGAGACCTATGCTCCCGCTCTATGGCGATTCGTCAGCGGTCTCACCAGGGACCATGCCGCGGCCGAGGACATCGTGCAGGAGACCCTGATCCGCCTCTGGAAGCATCCGGCCGTGTTGCAGCGTCCGGAGCCGGCGGTCCGCTCCTGGCTCTTCACCGTCGCCCGACATCTGGTCATCGATGACCGGCGCAGCGCCCGCAAGCAGCACGAAGTCCCTGGCGACAGTCTGCCCGAGACGGCGGCGGCGGATCAAACCGATCGGATCCTCGATACGTGGCTGATAGGAGACGCCCTCGCTGGCCTCTCCCCCGAGCACCGGGACGTCATAATGCACGCCTACTATCACGGCGAAACCACGTCAGAAATCGCCCAAAAACTCCACGTTGCCGAGGGCACGGTGAAGTCCAGGCTCCACTATGCGCTCCGGGCAATGCGGCTGGCCCTCCAGGAACGGGGAGTCACACTATGATTTCGAACGGGATGGACAGGTACCGCCAGTGGGACGCCGCCTATGTTCTGGGATCCCTCAACTCCTCGGAACGCCACGAGTTCGAGGAGCACCTCGCGCGATGCGATGCCTGCACCGCCGCCGTCGTGGATCTCGCGGGGCTCCCCGGCCTGCTGGCCGCGCTGACTCCGGCGGACGCAGAAGCGATCAACGATGGCACGGCTGCGCCCTCCCCGAACATGCTTCCAGGGCTGACTGCAAAGGTTCGGCGGCGCCGGAAGAGGACGCGCCTGGCCGTCGCCGCGCTGGTACTCGGGGCCAGTGCGATAGCCTCGGGCCTGACGGTGATGCTCACTGCTCCGGCGCCACCTGCCGGGCAGATCCAGCCCACCACGGCAATCAATCTGAAGTTTGCGCCGGTCGCTCCCACCCAACTGAGCGCCACAGGGTCCCTCACCGCGGTGCCTTGGGGAACACGGATCGACTGGACATGCCGTTACACGTCTTCCCCGGGCAACCTTCCCCCTCAATCGGACTCCGGCGATTCTGGCTTCGCGGAGTATGCACTGGTCATCGTGGACTTCCACGGCACAAGAACCCAGGTCGCGACTTGGGCAGCGGGATCAGGGACAGAAGTGACTCCCGCCGCAACCACCAGCCTCCCGGTAGCCCAGATAGGCAGCATTGAGATCCGCTCGCTCGCCAGTGGAAAGACGATCCTGGCGGCCAAGCTATAGGGAACCAATCAGCGCCTCGAAGGGGTCTATCCGAAGGGGCGGAGAGTCGAGGAGTTCCGAGGTGTTGGTGGCGGCTGCTCAGTACCCTGACGACCCAGGCGTGGAACCGCTGACCTTGTCACCGCCCGGAGCGACGGCCCACCAGATCCCGCCAACGCCTTGGCCCTTGACGTCGCCGGCGGCCATGTCTTTGGCATAGGTGTAGACCGGGCGCCCGTTGACGGTCGCCTGCATCGTTCCGTCGTCGCGGCTGATGGTGCCGACCTTGCCCGTTACCCCGTCCACGCCGGGCATCGGGGTGGTGGCTTTAACCGCTGGCCACATCATTGAGCACCCGGCATCGCAGGCGCTCTTGCCCGAGTTCGCGGTGTCCTTGTCAAAGAAGTACACCGCCATTCCCTTCTCATTGACCACGATGGTTCCTAGCGAGGTGCTGGCCGTCTTCAGGACCACGGCTCCGGCCACGGCCGGCGCCGATGCCGCAGGACCGGAACCTGCCGGCGAAGAACTTGCCGAGGAAGACGAGCCCTGCCCAGTCGAGCCCCCCGTGGGTGAGGACCCGCAGCCAGTGAGAGCCGCGATGCCCAGGGCGCAGGCCAAGACCACTAGTGGGATGCTCTTATTCATGATCGATCCTGACCTCCCGGGTCGGTGCGGCCGGAATTTCCGTCCACACTGAGCACACGTATCCGAACGCGGGGCGGTTCAAGACGGCGTGCGCCGGTCCGTTCCACGGAAAGAGTTCCGTGCGCTGCAGGAGCCATCCCCTGTCCGAAATCAAGGGGGAACCACGTGGTGGGCGGCCCAAGGTTACTAGCTAACTCTAGGGTGCTCTCAGCAGACTCTCAGTATCTGGTCGGGAAGCGCACCCCATGAACTGACCGACCAGGCCGCCGGGCCCTGCTCCCCATAAATCGATTTTGGGGCCCGGCGGCACTCAATCCCGGTACCAGATCACCTTTAAGGTCACGTTCAAACGCGCCGGCACCGTCAATGCCACCATGTCCTCAGGTGCGATTAGGCCTCTGGCGGTCTTCACAAGGCTTGCCAACCCCGTCGTGCACGGCACCTACGCCGCGGGGCAGGTTCTTCGGGCATCTACGACGGCGACGTTCCCCGCCGCAACGTCCGTTACCTGGCAGTGGCAGCGGGACGAGAAGCCGATCGCCGGAGCCACCGGATCGACGTACCGGCTTACCCAGAATGACCGGGACAGGTTCATCCGGGTCGTGGCGACCTATCGGAAGCCCAACTACCTGAATGCGGGCCGTGCATCGGCGCAGCGCTGGGTTCCGGGACCCACCACGTCCTGGGGCGGAGGCACGCGCATCACCTTCTAGGGTGTTTACTCCACCTGCTCCAAGAATGCCCGGACGCCTCGGAATCGGTGCCCGGGCATCTTGCTGGTTCAGGGGCGTTCGAGGAATGTGCCGATGCCGTCATCTGGCGGGCCGGCTCACTGTCTCAGTACCTTTTCGGCCCGTTCCGCGAGGACGCCGATGGCCAGGGAGAAGCGGCCAGGTAGCGGAGAAAGTGCCAGACGGAGCCAGACGGCGTCCGAGTACGCATCGAACCGGTCCGGACTGACGCGCAGTTCCTCGGCGGTGGCCAGCACCTGCGTGTGAGCCGTCAGATATCGTTCGGGCGTCATGCGGTTGTTTCGTAGATGAAGCTCCAGACGGACGTCCAGGCCGGCCAGATCCCGGGCGGCCTCGTGCCGGGCCGTACTGTCGAAGTCCAGCAACCCGGGCGGGATGTCGCCGTCGGAAACGATGATCTGCCTGTCGTAAAGGTCTCCGTGGGCCCACACCAGCGGATCCGGTGCCGTCCGGAGCAGGTTCACGGCCACATGCTCCGCAGCGGCGCGCAAGGCATCGCGCTGAGGCGAGAACTCCGGGGCGTTTTCATTGTGCCGCAGCCAGTCGTCCACCCGGCGACACATTTTCGTGGCTTCCCACTCCGGTGAACGGAGCGGAAGGCTGTCGAGAACGCTTTGCGCTGCGGGACCATGGGATCCGTTCAGTTCCGCGACCCAGGCCCGCGACCATTTCTCCCACGCCCCGGCGAACGCTTCATCGCCGACGGCGGCGTCCTCCCGGCCCAGCTCGTTCAGAGTCTGTCCCGCGATGGCGCTAAATACGATGACGTCCTCCTGGGAGCTCTGCCGGAGGATTCTGGGTGTTGTGAAGTTGCCGACGTCCAGTAGGACGTCCATCTGTGCGCAACGCTCGGCCGGCACGACGGCGCTGCCGCGCTTAAAGATCTTTATGTAGCGACCCTCCGCCCGGACGACCGCCTGGTGGTGGGGCCAGTACGAAATCAATTCACCCTGCTGTGCTTCCCGCCGCAAGGCGGGCAGTCCCGGATCGTCCAACGGGATAAGTTCGAACTGCCCGTGACGCAGGTGAGCTCCCCGGACTCCGGGCCGCCCCGGAGTCAGGACCTCCAGGACAAATTCTCCTGGTGTCTTGTCCGGCCATGCCCGCTGAATCAGCCAAGTTGTCCCCGTATCGTCGTCGGCTGACTCTGGAACGGGCGAGATGCTCCGTCCATCCATGCTTTCTCCTCCCCGTAACCAGCCGCTCTCGCAACCCTCTGCTTTCGCGAGGACCGCCCTTAGACCTCCGCCACCGGAGCCGCGAACTGCGCCGCGTACAGCGCCGAGTAAGCCCCGCCGGCCAACAACAGGGAAGCATGCGTGCCCTGCTCCACGATCTGGCCTGCCTCCATCACCAGGATGAGGTCGGCGTCGCGGATGGTGGACAGCCGGTGCGCGATCACGAAGCTCGTCCTATCCGAGCGCAAAGCGCTCATCGCCTTCTGCACCAGTACCTCGGTCCGCGTATCCACGGAAGAAGTCGCCTCGTCCAGGATCAGCACCGACGGCCGGGCCAGGAACGCCCGCGCGATCGTCAGCAGCTGCTTCTCGCCGGCCGAAACGTTGGAACCCTCGTCTTCCAGCACGGTGTCGTACCCCTCCGGCAGGGAGTGCACGAACCGGTCCACATACGTCGCCTGCGCCGCCTCCAGAATCTCCGCCTCGGTGGCAGTGGGCCGGCCGTAGGCGATGTTGTCCCGGATCGTCCCGCCGAACAGCCACGTATCCTGCAGCACCATGCCCATCCGCGAGCGCAGCTCGTGCCGCGTCATCGCGGTGACGTCCACGCCGTCGAGCGTTATCCGCCCCGCATCCAGTTCATAGAACCTCATCATCAGGTTCACCAGGGTGGTCTTGCCCGCACCCGTCGGGCCCACGATCGCCACCGTCTGCCCCGGCTCCGCCACCAAAGAAAGGGAAGAGATCAGCGGCTTGTCCGGCGAATAGGAGAACGAGACGTCGCCGAACACCAGCCTGCCCCGCCCGCCGTTCGGCGACTCAGCAGGCGCCGGATCCGGGCTCTGCTCGTCCGTGTCCAGCAGCTCGAACACCCGCTCCGCGGACGCCACGCCGGACTGCAGCAGGTTGGCCATGGACCCCAGCTGGGCCAGCGGCTGGGTGAACTGCCGCGAGTACTGGATGAACGCCTGCACGTCGCCCAGCTGCATCGCCCCGGACGCCACCTGCAGCCCGCCCACCACGGCGATCCCCACGTACACCAGGTTCCCGATGAACGTCAGCGCCGGCATGATCAGGCCGCTGATGAACTGTGCCCCGAAGCTCGCCGCGAACAGTTCACCGTTCTTCTCCCGGAACCGCTCCTCCACCTCCCGCTGCCGGCCGAACACCTTCACCAGCGCGTGCCCCGTGTACGTCTCCTCGATCTGCCCGTTCAGCTCTCCCGTGTGCTTCCATTGCGCCACGAACAGCTTCTGCGACCTCTTCGCGATCAGCGCCGTGGTCACCAGCGTCAGCGGCACCGTCACCAGCGCAATCAGCGCCAGCACCGGGGAGAGCAGGAACATCATCACCAGCACGCCCACCACGGTGAGCAACGACGTGACCGCCTGGGAGATCGACTGCTGCAGACTCTGCGAGATGTTGTCCACATCGTTCGTCACCCGGCTCAGCAGCTCGCCGCGCTGGATCGAATCGAAGTACCGCAGCGGCAGCCGGTGGATCTTCGCCTCGATCTGCTCGCGCAGCCGGTACACCGTCCGCTGCACCACGCCGTTGAGCACGTACGCCTGGATCCAGCCGAACGCCGACGCCAGCACATACAGCGCCAGCGCCCACAGCAGCACCGAGAGCAGCGCCGCGAAGTCGATTCCCGTCCCCGGCGTCAGCGTCATGGCGCCGATCATGTCCGCCTGTGAATCCTTGCCGGCCGCCCGCAGCCCCGCGATCACGTCCGCCTTGCTCACCCCGGCCGGCAGGTTCTTGGAGACCACGCCGGCGAAGATCAGGTTGGTGCCCTCCCCCAGCAGCCGCGGTCCGATCACCGAGAACGCCACGCTCGCCACGGCGAGCGCCAGGACCAGCACCAGCCACAGCCGCTCGGGCTGCAGCGTCCCCAGCAGCCGCCTGGCCGACGCCCCGAAGTTCATCGCCTTCTCCGCCGGCACATTCATCCCGGCGAACGGCCCTCCCCTGCCCGGCCCCATCGGAGGCCGCGGCGGGCCTGCTGGCCGTTCCGCGCTCCCCGCCGGACCCGCAGGACGTACGACGGCGGTGGGCCCGGTTTCCGGGGCCCGCCCGGTGCGGCTGGAGGTGCTCATGCCGCCTCCTCCGCCGCCAGCTGCGAGGACACGATCTCCCGGTACGTCTCGGACGTCTCCAGCAACTCGCCGTGCGTTCCGCGCCCGACGATCCTGCCGTCGTCGAGCACCAGGATCTGGTCCGCGTCGATGATGCTAGACACCCGCTGGGCGATGATCACCAGGGTGGCCCCGGAGGTGTCGTGCTTGAGCGCCTGGCGGAGCCGGGCGTCCGTGGCGGTGTCCAGCGACGAAAACGAGTCGTCGAAGATGTACAGTTCCGGCCGCTTCACCAGCGCCCGGGCAATGGCCAGCCGCTGCCGCTGGCCGCCGGACAAGTTGGTGCCGCCCTGCGAGATGGGCGCATCCAGGCCGCCCTCCATCTCCCGGACGAAGTCCTGCGCCTGGGCCGTGGCCAGCGCACCCCAGAGTTCGTCCTCCGTGGCGTCCGGCTTACCGTACAGCAGGTTGCTGCGAACCGTGCCGGAGAACAGGTACGGCCGCTGCGGCACCAGCCCGATGTGCCCCCACAGCAGGTCCGGGTGCAGCTCGCGCACGTCCACCCCGCCCATGAGCACCGTGCCGCCGCTCGCATCGAAGAGCCGGGGCATCAGGTTCACCAGCGTGGTTTTCCCCGACCCCGTGCTGCCGATGATCGCCGTCGTCCGCCCCGCGCGGGCGGTGAAGGTGATGTTGCTGAGGACGGGCTGCTGGGCGCCGGGGTACGCAAAGCGGACGCCGCGCATCTCCAGCTCGCCGGTGCCGACGGCGCCCGGCCCGCCGCCCGCGCCGGCAAAGCCAAGCGGGCGGGCCGGCGGGCGCACGGACGATTCCGTCTCCAGCACCTCGCCGATCCGGTCCGCGGAAACGGCGGCGCGCGGGATCATCACGGCCATGAACGTGGCCATCATGACGGACATCAGGATCTGCAGCAGGTAGCTGAGGAACGCGATGAGGGTGCCCACCTGCATGGAGCCGTCCTCAATCCGGAACGCGCCGAACCAGATCACCGCCACGCTGGAGACGTTCAGCACCAGCATCACCACCGGGAAGGCGAGCGCCATCAGCCGGCCCGCGCGCAGGGCGGTCTCCGTGACGTCCGCGTTGGCCTGCGCGAAGCGGTCGGTCTCCAGATCCTCCCGCACGAACGCCCGCACCACGCGGATGCCGGCCAGCTGCTCGCGGAGCACGCGGTTGACGGTGTCGATCCGGACCTGCATGCTGCGGAACAGCGGCACCATCCGGCTGACGATGAAGCCGACGCCGATCAGCAGCACGGGCACGCTGACGGCGATCAGCCAGGACAGCTGCGCGTCCTGCCGGACGGCCATGATCACGCCGCCGATGCTGAGCATGGGCGCGGCCACCATGAGCGTGGCGGACATCAGCACCAGCTGCTGGACCTGCTGGACGTCGTTGGTGGAGCGGGTGATGAGGCTCGGGGCGCCGAACCGGGTGACTTCCTGCTCGGAGAACTCGCCCACCCGGGTGAAGATGGCCCCGCGCAGGTCCCGCCCCATGCCCATCGCGGCCTTCGCCCCGAAGTACACGGCGGTGACGGCGCAGGCGATCTGCAGCAGCGTGATGAACAGCATGAGGCTGCCCACCCGCAGGATGTACCCGGTGTCCCCCTTCGCCACGCCTTCGTCGATGATGTCCGCGTTCAGCGTGGGCAGGTACAGCGAGGCGATGGACTGCGCCAGCTGGAAAACCACGACGGCGATCAGCAGCCGCCGCTGCGGCCGCAGGTATTCAACGAGCAGCTTCCAGAGCATCGGGACTCCACGTCACTCGAAGTGATTTGAAGGCCAGTCTACGTCCGGACTGCTTGGGACGAACTTGGGCTGGCTGGGCATGTTGGGGGCCGCCGCGGGGCATATGACAGGCGGCTGTCCGGCCGCCCCTGTAGGCTGTGCTCACCGCCGGAAAACCGCGGTATCCGCATGTTGAAGATTGGGGACTTCATTGGGGGAACAGCGTTTGGATTCCGGCGCGCCCGGGGACATACCGGCGGCCATCCGATTATCGACGGCGTGCTGGCTCACCAGCGCCGTGCTATTCGGCATCGTGCCGGTCATCCTGGACGTGGCAGGAATCAACTTCGGCCAGTCCATGCCTCAGTGGGCGGTGCCCTACATCGTGGCATTCGCGGTCCCGCTGACTACCCTCCAGGTGTGGGCGGCACTCCAGCTGCCGCACGGGGCGCGGTGGGCGCGGCTCCTCCTGACAGCGGCCGCCGTCGTGTCCGTGCTGGCCGTGCCGCTGGACCCGTCGGTGCCCATCCTGGCCGGCCTGGCGCTGACGCTGGCCGGCACGGTGCTGATGTGGCTGCCCGTGAGCAACCGGCACTTCCTGCTGGTCCGGAACGGAGCGCGGGCAGAGGCTTTGGACCAGGAGTCCGGGCGCTGCGCGACAGTGGGTGCCTGAGCAGGACCATTTGACGATGTGTCTTGGGCCAGAGCTTGGGCGGCGGCCGCCTTTCTGGTTATCGTCAGGGAAAGCCGCTGCCGTGACGGCCAGGCTGCGCGTCGCGGGAATACCGCCCGCCGCTTTAGCCGGAAGAGAGAACTCCTGTGACTGACACGATCCTCCTGCCCGCGGTGGCCGACGCCCTGGCCGCCCACAGCGTCCGCCACGAGGTGCTCGAATGCTCCCCCGAACTCGCGGACACCGCCGAGTTCTGCGAGCACTACGGCTTCACCCTCGACCAGGCGGCCAACACCATCCTGGTGGCGTCCCGCAAGCTCGACCCGCCCCGGTACGCCGTCTGCGTCGTCCTCGGCACCACGCGCCTCGACGTCAACCGTTCCGTCCGCGGCCTGCTGGACGTGAAGCGGGCCTCCTTTGCCGACGCCGAAACCACCGTGGCCCAGACCGGCATGCTGGTGGGCGGCGTCACCGCCCCCGGCATCGAAGGGCTCCCGGTCTATGTTGACCGGGCCGTCATGGACGCGCCCCGGGTGGTCATAGGCGGCGGGAACCGGTCCAGCAAGATCGTCCTCGCCCCGGCCGAGCTCCTGAAGCTGCCCGGCGTCGAGGTGGTGGACGGGCTCGCCACTCCGCGCGAACCGGCGGAACAGCGGGACTAGGCAACAGCTGGACTGACCGGAGGCCACTTTCGCGATGTGGCTATGGTGCGGCGTCCGGCCACCCGCCTACCGTGGATGAGGGCTTCGTCAGAAGATCCGCTAAATCCGAGAGAAAGGGCAGCATGGGCGCCGCCGTCAACGAATATCCGTTCTCGCAAGTAGACGTCTTTGCGCCGGGACCGAAGCCGGGCAACCCCGTCGCCGTGGTCCATGACGCCGATGACGTGTCCACGGAACAGATGAGGAGCTTCGCCAACTGGACCAATCTGTCGGAGACCACCTTCCTGCTGCGGCCGTCCCGCCCGGAGGCGGACTACAGGCTGCGGATCTTCACACCCCGCGCCGAGCTTCCGTTCGCCGGGCACCCCACCCTCGGCTCGGCCCACGCCTGGCTGGAGAACGGCGGCCAGCCCAGCAGTGAAGGACAGCTGGTCCAGGAATGCGGGGCCGGCCTGGTGAACCTCAGGCGCACGGAAGACGGGCTGTCCTTCGCGGCGCCGCCCCTGCGCAAATCAGGCCCGGTGGAACCCGCGGTGCTGGCTCAGGCGGTGGCCAGCCTCAGCATCAGCCCGGAGCAGGTTCTGGGAAGCAACTGGGTGGACAACGGCCCGGGGTGGCTGGGAATCCGCCTGGCCACGGCCCAGCAGGTTGTTGACCTCAAGCCCGATTTCGCCGCCATGGGCGACCTCCTGGTCGGCGTCATCGGCGCCTTCGAGCCCGGCGGCCCGGCGGACTTCGAGGTCCGGGCCTTTGCCCCCGGACTGGATGTGCCCGAAGACCCCGTCACTGGAAGCCTCAACGCCGGCTTGGCGCTGTGGCTGCGCAGCGAAGGCGTGGTGGCCGGGGACTACACGGTCCGGCAGGGAACAGTCCTGGGACGCGGCGGACTGGTCACCCTTACCAGCGAAGCGGACACCATGTGGGTGGGCGGCGCCAGCCGCACCGTCATCCGCGGCAGCGTCCGGCTGTAGGCCACCAGGAAGCCCACGACGGCGGCGGGTCACCGCACCGGTTCAGCCACCTCGCGTTCGCCGGATCCCGCCGGCACGCTGCCGACGGCGGCAGGAACCTCAGGCGCGCCGGCCGCCGTCGGGCGTTCACCGCTTTCCCCGCGGAACGCCTGGAGCATTGCCTCCCGGTCAAACTGGCCCTCCCACTTCGCCACCACAAAGGTGGCCACGCAGTTGCCCAGCAGGTTCACGGCGACCCGCATGGAGTCCATGACGCGGTCCGCCCCCAGCAGCAGTGCCACGCCGGCCACGGGGAAGATGCCCAGCGCACCGGCCGTGGCGGAGAGCGCCAGGAAGGCCGAGCCCGGCACGCCCGCCATGCCCTTGGACGTGAGCATGAGGACGCCCAGGGCCGCGAGCTGCTGGCCCAGGTCCAGGTTGTGGCCGAAGGCCTGAGCCAGGAACAGCAGGGAGATGGAGAGGTACAGCGCGGCGCCGTCGAGGTTGAATGAATAGCCGGTGGGGACCACCAGCCCGGTGGTGGCGCGCGAGCACCCGGCGTTGGTCAGCTTGGTCATGATGCGCGGCAGGACGGACTCGGTGGAGGCCGTGCCCAGGGCAAGCAGGAACTCCTCGCGGGAATACCTGATGAACTGCCACAGCGGCACCCGCGGATAGACCCAGGCAACGAGGAACAGCAGCCCGATGAAGATGATGGCCGCGCCGTAGCAGGCGGCGATGAGCACCGCGTAGGTGCCCAGGGAGCCGAGCCCGTACTGGCCGATGATGAACGCCATGGCACCGAACGCGCCGATGGGCGCCACGCGCATGACCCAGCCCATGATCTTGAAGAACAGCTCCAGCACGGTCTCCAGCAGGTTCACCACCGGCAGGCAGCGTTCACGGCCCACCACCACGATGGCCGCCCCGAAGAAGACCGAGAAGCAGAGCACCTGGAGCAGGCTGTTGGAGGCGAAGGCGCCAGCAACGCTGGTGGGAATGATGCCCAGCAGGAACTGGCCCGCGTCCTTGGGCGGGGCAGTCCCCGTTTTGGCGTCCAGCGCATCCTGCGACAGCGTGGCGGGGTCAATGTTCAGCCCGGCGCCGGGCTGGACCACGTTGCCCACGATCAGGCCGAAGACCAGCGCGAGCAGCGTGGCGCCCGTGAAGTACACCAGGGCCGTCACCCCGACCCTGCCCACGGCCCTGACGTCCCCCACCGCAGAGATCCCGGTGACGATCACCAGGAAGATCAGCGGCGCAATGATCATCTTGATCAGCTGGATGAAGCCGTCCCCCAGGGGCCGCAGGTTCGAGCCGAGGCCCGGCCAGAAGTGCCCGACAAGCACGCCGAGGCACACCGCCACGAGAATCTGGAAGAACAGCTGTTTGTGGAAGGGCTTCTTCGGTGCCTGGACAGCGGGAGACGCTGGGAGCTTCATCTGGTTGCCTATCGATGTGCGGCGGCACAGGGGTGCCGTTCGGTCACAGGCAACGCTAGGGACCTCATGTTTCCGGCACGCTACATCCGCACTGCGGAATTGTTTAACCGCTTAATGGAACTTCTCGTCCGTTGAATGGCGCGCTCGAGGGGCGGGCCAGCCGCGGTGCGGCTCAAGTTGTATTTGAGAACGATTCTCATTAGTTGGAGCCATGCATCTCACCGTCGTTAGTTCCCTCGATGCCCTGTGCCGGCAGCAGGCGTGCCAGGCCCTGGCCGCCACCCACCCCGGGGCCGTCATCGTCCTCCACGACCTGCCCGAGAACGGTCGCGTCATCCGCCGCATCTTCGGCCGGTCCGGGCCCCTCGAGCGCGAGGAAACCCTGCTGGAACACGGCTGCCTCAGCTGCACGGTGCGCCTGGACGTGGTTCCCACCGTCGAGCGGCTCTTGGCGCTCGGCGAGGACCACATCATCGTCGGGCTGCCGCCCGCGGTTCCCTCGTCGACGGCCATCCAGGCCCTGAAGCGGGGACCCGCCCACGAGTTCGCCGTGGACGCGGCCGTACTCGCGTGCGCGCCGGATGCCGTGGAAGACCACATCTGGGACCACTACACCTTGTTCGAATCCGGGTTCACTCCCGTCCCGGACGACGAGCGGACCCCCGGAGAATTCCTCATCGGAGAGCTGCAGTTCAACGACACCATTCTTTGGGCCGATCCCGAACTCTTCCCGGTGGACCCGGAGGGGCGTGCCCGCGGCCTGCAGTTGCTCCGGGAGTTGGCGCCGCATGCGGACATCACGCAGGACGCCGGCAGCATCCGCGGTGGCCGGCATGACCATGCGGAGGCCGCCGGCAGGACCGTTCCCGGCACGGTGCGGACCCCGGCCGGACCACCCGCGGCACCCTTTACCACCGTCATCCAGCGGGTTCAGCGGCCCCTCCACCCCGAGCGGTTCCGGCACGCGTTGGCCACGCTGGCGCAGGGATGCTGCTGGCTCCGCGGCCGGCTGTGGGTAGCGGCAGCCCCGGGTTGCCGGATCGCCGTCCAGGGAATCGGGCCGCGCGTCTGGCTGGAAAACACCGGCCCGTGGCTGGCCGACCAGGGCGCAACCCCGGCGGACCGCAGCACGGACCCGGACGCGAAACCGGGCCCGACGAAACCCATCCCAAAGACCCCAAACAAAGGAGCAACGCATGAAAGTTCGGAACTCGCTGCGGGCACTGAAGAAGATGCCGGGCGCGCAGGTGGTACGCCGCCGCGGCAGGACGTTCGTCATCAACAAGAAGAACCCGCGCATGAAGGCTCGCCAGGGCTGAGACCCGCCGGATCGGCCGCGGGGAGCGGCGCCGGGACCGGCCGCCGGGACCAGGTGCCGGTCTCGCTGCTGCACGAAGTGAGCTGTGCCTCACCTAGGGACGATCCCGCGCCGAGCGTCGTTGGAACCAGTGGCGGAAGGAGGCCACTTGATCATTGTCCTGACAGGAATCGACGGCTCAGGAAAAACGACGGCCGCCCACGCCCTGGTTGCCGCCGCCCGCGCGCGCGGCAACAAAGCGCTGCTGCTCAGCAACTACGCGGGCCGGCGCAGGATGTCGCTGCTCAGCACCAGGTTGGGCGCCCGGCTCCCGGCCCGACTGGCCGATGCCGTGGAGACTGCCATCCGCATAACCAACGTGCTGGTGTCCCATGCCCGGGCCCGGAGGTTTCCCGGCCTGGTGGTCATGGACCGCCATCTCCAGTGCCAGCTGGCGCTGCGCCGGGTCAGGAACATGCCGCGCGGATGGCTTCTCCCCGGCTCATCGGGGCGCTGCCCCGTCCGGACCTGGTGGCGTATCTGGACGTCAGTCCGAAGCGGGCACACGAGCGAATCGTGGCCCGCGGCACCGATGAGGAATCCCTGGCCGATCTGCAGTCGCTGCGCGACGCCTACCGCTCCCTGCCGGAGTACACGGACTTCGTGAAGATCGACGCCGATGCGACGCCGGCCGCCGTGCTCTCCGGGCTGGCGGAAGCCACCGACGACACCGGCGGGCTCAAGGTTTAGTCAAGAATTTCCGAAACCCGGCGGATCCGCCGACGTGCGCGTCAGCGCGACGCTACATTGGATTCGAGCTCTCCGCTTCCCCCCAAGACGGAGCGCCGGAAGCCTCCGCGCTTGAGTCCGCAGGATTCGCGCGGAGGCTTCCTTCATACTTCCGCCAGACCGGCACGTTCCTGGCCGGGCATAAAATCCGGACTGCGCCCCATCCACAGACCTCACCAAATTGCAGGAAAAGCAACGCAGCAGATCCCCCGCCAACATTTTCCGAGATTCGCCATTCGATGCATTTAATTCAGTGGTGGAACGTTGAATTTGAGCATTGACCTTAACGTCAAGCGGTGGCAACGTGGGAGTCAGTTCCCACCCTCCCATTGACGCGGGGGTCTTAATGCACATGTACTTCATAGCCTTGGTTTTTGATTCGGGCAGGCGCGGACGGAGCAGCCCACGCCGCGCCGGGGCCCTGTTACTCCTTGCCGACACGGCAGCCTTCGCGGCGTTCGTGGCGGCGTTCGTCTCTGGCCGAGGCCGGCCACCCCCAGGCACCAGCAGCCCAGGCACTGTTCCTTTTGTGATTCGACATTTGTCAGCGAGAACTTGGTCGGTAGCGTGAAATTGGTCGGCAATGTCCTCCGACATCTTGCGGCGGACATTTATGAGAATTCTTTAATGATTCCCTGATTCCCGAACAAGCCTTGTCTTTTGGCTTGCACATCAAGAGTTATTCCGGTGAGAGTCCGGCAGGCTATGGGGCCCACCTTGGAACACATACGAATTGTTCTTTATTCACACGACTCCCTCGGTCTGGGGCACGTGCGCCGCAATCTGGCCCTCGCCCATGCCCTGACCAACCAACTTCCCGGACTGATCGGGCGTGAGGTGACCGGGGTCCTGGTTTCCGGCACGACGCTCGCCCCGGGATTCGAGCTTCCCCCCGCCTGGGACTGGGTGATCCTGCCGGGCGTGGAAAAGGGCCGCGGCGGCTACCGTCCCAGGAGCCTCGACGTTCCCATGCCGGACCTGGTGTCACTGCGGGCTTCCCTGCTGGAATCGGTCCTGGGCAGTTTCCGCCCCGATCTGGTGGTGGTGGACCGGCATGCGACCGGGATTCACCGCGAACTGGAAGTGGCCCTGCGCCGGGCCCGCGCCGCCGGGCCGGTGCGGATGGTGCTGGGCCTGCGCGAAGTCCTGGATTCGCCGGAAGCGGCCATTGCAGAGTGGGACCGCGAGGGCGGCGAAGGGCTCGTGACATCCCTGTTTGACGCCATCTGGGTTTACGGCGATCCTGCCGTCCACGATCCGGTTGCCGCGGGCGAAATTCCGCACTCCTTCCGCAAACTGATCCACTACACCGGATATCTGGCGGCCGGGCGGCCGCAGGGTTCCGGGCAGCTGAGCATGCGGCGCCCCTACTTCATGACGACGGTGGGCGGCGGCGCCGACGGCCACGCCCTGGCGAAAATGGCGTCCGACGCCGCCCTGCCGCCGGGAGTGGGCCACCTGATCGTGGCCGGGCCACAAATGCCGGCGCAACAGCTCAACGACCTCCGGCTGCGCGCCAAGGCGGGCTTCAAAATCGTGGACACCCTGGACGACATGGTGCTCCACATGCGGCGCGCCGAGGCAATCGTTTCCATGGGCGGCTACAACACGGTCTGCGAGATCCTGGCAACCAGGGTCCCGGCGCTCGTTGTGCCGCGGACCGAGTCACGCTCCGAGCAGCGGATCCGCGCCGAATCCCTCGCCGCCGCGGGCTACCTGGAACACCGCGACATCGGCATGCTGACGCCCGCCGTCCTCGCCGACTGGCTCGTCAAGCAGCTCGGCACCAAGGTGGACCGCCGGCGAGCACAGCTCAACGGACTGGTCCGGGTGCCCCAGCTGGCCGCCGGCCTCCTGCTGCCCGTGCTGGAATCCATTGGCACCCGTCCGCTGGACCATATCCGGGAGGGCGCCGCGCATGTTGCCATCTGAACCGGGCACCGCCTACATCCTGAAAATGTACCCGCGGTTCTCCGAGACGTTCATCGTCTCCGAGATCCTGGCGCGCGAGGCCGCCGGGGACAGGATTGAGATCTTCTCACTCCGTCCGCCCAACGACCCCCGGTTCCATCCTGAACTGGCACGCGTCAAGGCGCCGGTGACGTACATCGCCCGGCCGAAGAGCGCCGAGCGCGTGTGGGAGACGTTCCGTGCCGCTGAAGCCGCCGGCCTCGCCCCGGCGGTGTCACGGGTTTTCACGGAACTGGCCACCATGGACACGAATGATGCGCTCCAGGCCATCAACCTCGCCGTCGCCCTGCAGAACCGCAACATCAGGCACCTGCACGTTCACTTCGCGTCGATCCCCACGACCGTTGCGAGGCTCGCCTCGGCCATCACCGGCATTCCCTATTCCTTCACGGCCCACGCCGTGGACATCTTTGTTGAGACCGCCGACGACGATCTCCGGACCAAGTTTGCCCAGGCCCACCATGCGGTGACCATCAGCGCCTACAACCTGCGGTTCCTGCGCCGCCGCTTCCCGGACGTCACCTCCCGCCTGCACCTGGTGCGCAACGGCCTGGAGCTCGACCGCTTTCCGTACCGCGACCCCCGGCCCATCGGTGCCACGGTGCGCGTGGCCGCCGTCGGACGGCTCGTGGAAAAGAAGGGGTTCCAGCACCTTGTGCCGGCCGCCGCCGAGCTCGTGGCCCAAGGCGTCCCCCTGGACCTGAGAATCGCCGGAACAGGAGTGCTGGCCGCACAACTGCAGTCCGCCGTCGAACAGCTGGGACTGGCGGACCACGTCAGGCTGCTGGGGCCGCAGACCCAGGACCAGGTCCATGAGCTGCTGGATTCCAGCGACGTCTTCATTGCTCCCTGCGTGGTGGCGGCGGACGGCAACGCAGACGGCATGCCCACGGTGCTACTGGAGGCCATGGCCACCGGCGCTCCGTGCATCTCCACCGCGGTCACCGGGATTCCCGAGGTGGTGCACAACGGGCGCACGGGAATCCTGACCAGGCCCGGCGATCCGCACGTCCTCGCCCAGGCCATCCGCCGCATCAGTGCGCCGTCAACGGACAGGGCGTCCCTGGCGCGCAATGCCCGCGCCCTGATCGAACGGGACTACGACGTGCGGCACCAGGCGGAGATGCTCCGCGCCCTGTCGCTCGAGGCAAGGAAGGTGGCGTGATGCGCGTCGCCTACATATGCGCCGATCCCGGCGTCCCCGTCTTCGGCACCAAAGGATCCTCCGTCCATGTCCAGGAGATGGTGCGCGCCTGGCGCAGGGCCGGGGCCGACGTCACGGTGTACTGCGTCCGCGCCGGAAACGACAAGCCGGCCGACCTCGGCGGGCTCGACGTCGTCGAGCGGCCGCCCCGCAAGGCAGAGCCTGCCGGGCGGGAGCGCGCGGTCGAAGAGGCGGCGTACTCGCTCGGTGACACTGCCCTGCGCGACGGCTGCGACGTGGCCTACGAACGTTATTCGCTGTTCAGCCCTGCTCTGTCCTTGGTGGCCGGCACGCTGGGGGTCCCGGCCGTCCTGGAGGTCAACGCTCCGCTGATCGAGGAGCAGCAGCGGTACCGCCAGCTTTTTGATGTTGGCCTCGCCGAGTCGATGCTCCGCCGGAACGCCCTGGCTGCCGACGCCGTGGCCTGCGTCTCGGAGCCCGTGCTCCGGTGGGTGAAGCAACGTGTTCCCGAGGCCAGGACCGTGCTGGCGCCGAACGGCGTCAACACCGACCGGATCACCGCCCGGCCGTGGGAGCGGCCGGGCGGGCGCCCCGGGCGGCCTGGTTCCGGGCGTTTCGTGGTGGCGTTCACCGGCACCCTCAAGCCGTGGCACGGCGTCCCGGACCTGCTCGAGGCGGTGGCCCGGGCCAACGCTGACCCGGACAGAGCGGGCCTGTGGACGGTACGGATCATCGGCGACGGGCCGGGCCGGCCGGACCTCGAACGGCTCGCCGCCCGGCTGGGCGTGGAGGCCGAGTTCACAGGAGCGGTGCTGCCAGAGTCCGTGCCGCGCCTGCTGCACGAGTGCGACGCCGCCGCGGCACCGTATCCGCAGCCGGAGCCGGGCCAGGACCACTACTTTTCGCCGCTGAAGGTATACGAATACCTGGCAGCGGGCATGCCGGTGATCGCCACGGCCGTGGGCCAGATTCCCGCCGTCATCGAGCACGGCCGCACCGGGCTAATGGTCGCCGCCGGCGATCCGGCGGCGTTCGCCGCCGCCCTGAAACGTCTGGCGTCAGACGCCGCGCTCCGGGAACGGCTGGGCACCCAGGCCCGGGCCGCCGCCTGTCTCTTATACACATCTAGATGTGTATAAGAGACAGCAGCTGGGACGGCGTGCTTTCGCTGATCACCGCGGCGCTGGCATCCCGGCAGGAGGTGGCCCGATCATGACCGCGCACGCCCACCGAGCGCAGCCGTCAGGGCAGCAAGAGGCCGTCGCGCGGAAGCCGTGGCGGCCGCCCCGACTCGGGCGGAACCCCTCCCGGCCGCCCAAGCCGGAGTCCGGGCTTCGGCGCACACTGCGCTGCGTGCGCCCGCATCTCCAGGGCCACCGCCTCCTCATGGTGGGCGGATTCGCCGGCTTGGCATTCGACGTCGCTTTCCGCCTGGTGGAACCGTGGCCCCTCAAGCTGGTGGTGGACGCCGTGTCCCGCTCGCTGGGCGCCACGCTGCACAGACCCGGTCCCACCCTGGACGCTAGTGTGCAGACCCTCATCCTGTGCGGGGCAGCGGTGGTGGCCATCAGCATCGGGCGCGCCATCTCCAATTACTGGTCCTCCATCTGCTTCGCCCTCATCGGGTCAAGGGTCGCTGCGGACCTGAGGGCGCGGGCCTTCCGCCACGTGCAGAGCCTGTCCATGCGCCACCACACGAAGGCGTCCACCGGGGACACCGTGCAGCGCCTGGTAGGCGATGTGTCCCGGCTGCAGGACGTGGCAATCACCGCAGGGCTCCCGCTCATGGGCAACATGGCCACCCTGGTGGCGATGATCGGCATCCTGCTCTGGCTGGATCCCCTGCTTTCTTTGGTGGTGATTGTGGCCGGCGGGGTCTTCGTCCTCCTATCCCGCGCCAGTTCAGGCCCGATCACGGCGGCGGCCGGCAACTCCCGCAAGGGCGAGGGTCACCTGGCCACGACGGCGGCGCAGACTTTGGGAGCCATCCGGGAGGTCCAGGCCTACGGCCTGGAGGACACCATCAGTTCCGGCTTCCGCAGCAGCAACCAGGCCACCCTGGGAACGGGCGTTGCGGCGCTGCGGCTGGCCGCCGGCCTTGAGCGGCGCACCGACGTGCTGCTGTCTCTGCGACGGCGGTTGTGCTGGCTGGCGGCGGCTGGCGGGCCATGGAGCACGTGATCACGCCGGGTGACCTGGTGATCTTCCTGATGTACCTCAAGACGGGCATGAAACCCCTGAAGGACGTGGCGAAACAGATTGGCCGGCTCGCCCGGGCCACGGCCTCCGGCGAGCGCGTGGCGGACCTGCTGGAAGCCCAGACGGACCTGCCCGAATCCGCCCATGCCCGCCGACTGGACAGCAAGAACCCGGACATCGTGATGGATGACGTATACGCGGGCCACGGCGAAGGAATGGTGCTGCACGGGATCAACCTGACCATTCCGGCCGGCGAGCATCTGGCCATCCTGGGCCCGTCCGGCGCCGGAAAGTCCACGCTGGCCAGCCTCATCCTGCGCATGATCGATCCCGCCACCGGATCGGTCAGGGTGGGCGGTGAGGACCTGCGGGACCTCAAGATCGCGTCCGTGCGGTCGCATGTGTCCATCCTGCTGCAGGACTCCGTGCTGTTCGGCACTTCCGTCCGGGACAACATCCGGTTCGGCCGGCTCGACGCCACGGACCAGGAAATCGAGGAGGCTGCTGCCCTGGCCCAGGCCGACACCTTCATCCGAACCCTTCCGGACGGCTACGACACGGTGCTGGGCGAAGCGGCGAAGGACCTCTCCGGCGGCCAGCGGCAGCGGATCGCGATTGCCCGCGCCATCCTCAGGCGGGCGCCGATCGTCATCCTCGACGAGGCGACGGCCGGCCTGGACGCAGCTTCCCGGGATTCCGTACTGCAGGCCCTCGCCGCCCTGACGCGCGAACGGACCTCCATCACCATCACCCACGATGTCCACTCCGCCCGTTCGTGCGACCGCATCGTCTGGCTCGAAAACGGCAGGATCGTGGAGGAGGGACGCCCGGAAGTGCTGCTGCGGGATCCCGGAACCCGGTTCGCCCGCTGGATGGATGACGAGGACCCCAGCCGGCCCGAAGAGAAGCTGGAAGTGCCATGACCGGTGCGCAGGCCTCGTTCAAAAATCCGGACTGCTCCCTGGCCAGCCGCGATGATGCGCTGCCCGGCCTGCCCTACCTGCTGGACAGTTCCCGGCTGTCTTCGCTGCTCGGCGAAACCGTCCGCGTCACGCGGGTCCGCTACAAGCCGCGCACCTCGTTGCTGGTGGCATTCCGCCGTATCCGCAACGGTGCCTTCGACTACGGCTGGGCTATGACCCGGACGCGCGCCGGCAACGCCAAGCTCCTTCGGCGCGAGCTCACCTCCCGGTCCCGCGGTGGAGACATCCGGGTCCTGCGGCCCGATCCGCGGCAGGACGACAACCTGGTGGCGGTGGGCGGCGTCGAGGACGACTGGGTTCTCTACGGGAACCTGCTCTGGCTGCGCGAACACGGCATGGAACGGCTCGGCCTCCCGCAACAGCCCGGCAGCGTGCTGGCCGGCACAGGCAGCGTGCTGCGGTACAAGCCTGAACGCCGCCTAGTCCTCTTCGTCCAGAACTCCGGTGCCCCGGTGGTCATCAAGGCCGCCGCAACGCCGGCCGGGCGCCGAGCAGCAGGCCCATTTCCTGGAGCGGCTGAACCTGCACGGGGTTCCGCACCTCCCCCAACTGGGGACGCCGAATGCCTCGAGCACGGCATCAGCGCCTGCGCGGCCTGGGGCGGCGGCGACCTTGCCGGGCTCGACGACGACTCCGGAGCCGTCAGCGCGGGGGAAGCCCTGGCCAGGCTACACGGCATCCCCCCTCGGCGGTTTCCCGGCGGGGCCGGACGTCTGGCGGGACGACATCGCCGCGCAGCTGCAGGCAACGCGGTCCATGGTTGCGTCCCTGCTCCCCGCACTGGAGGAACCGGCCCGGCGGGTCGAAGCCGAGCTGCGCGCCCGGCTGCTGAAGGACGGCGCCGCGTCCGAGTACGTCCTGGTGCACGGCGACTTCTCCGCGGACCAGGTGCTGGTGGGAGGTTCGGAGGTGCGACTCATCGATTTTGACCGGGCGCGCATCGGCGCGGCCGAGGCCGACCTGGGATCGTTCGCTGCGGCGGAGGAAGCGGTGCGCGCCGCCGCCTCCAGGGAACCCGCCGGGCCGCCCGGCGCGCTAGGGGCGCCGGGGGTCCGAAGACCGCCCGGCTCAGCGAGGGCTACGCCGCGGCGGGCGGCCGGTTCACCGAGGCGGGCTTGGACGCCTGGGCAGCCTTCCGGCTCTTCAACAGCAGCGTTGACCCCTTCCGGGACCGGTCCCCGGAATGGGCCGCCGACATGTCCTGGCACCTGCGCCGGGCCGAGGAGCTGATCTCATGAACTGGCATCCTCCCGTACCGCGCCGCGTCACCGACCCCGCAGGAAATGAGTGGCTGGTGGGCCGCGCGTGGCCCGGCGTCTCGGCAGGCCGGTATGTCCTCGAGGTTCACTCACCCGGCTATCCCGGGGTGCTGGGCGGGTTCTTCCGCGAAGGCCGGTTTGTCCCGGTGTCCGCGGACGACTCCAAGCTGCCCGCCCTCGCACGGGAGTCGCCCAAGGGCGAAACAGTGGTCCACCGCGCCCACAAGCGTGCAGTCCTCCGTGCCGGCGACACGTACATCAAGGTGTTCCGGCCTGAACAGGCGCCTGCGGCGGCCACAAATCACGTGTTGGCCACGGCACCCCTGGCCGGCGGCCGCTTCAGGACACCGGTCATGACCGCAACCCGGCCGGACGTCCTGGCGTTCAGCCGCGTGGCCGGCCGGTCCTACTACGAGCTCGGCCAGGACCAGGCCACCGTCAGTGACGGCTTCTTTGCCGGCATGTGGGGTGGCTGGTCGCGGGCGTGGACGGAAACTGTTGCCCGCGCCAACAGCTCCGCTTTCCGCGGCAATCTGGAGCAGCTTCCGCTGCGCGATGCCGAAGAAGAACTGGCCAAAGTGCGGCGGTGGATGGATCGCTGGCTGCTCCACAGCGAAGGGATCCCCGAGGCCGCACCGGGACGCGCTGCACTCATGGCACAGGTCGATGCCGTAAAGGCCGGTCTTTTGGCCGGGCCCCCCGATCCCCTCGGGTGGTCGCACGGAGACCTGCACGACAAGCAAATACTGGGCACGGATAGCGCCGGAATGGGCATCGACAACACCGGAGCGCCGGGCCTGCTGGACTTCGATGAAGCGTGCAGGGCCGAGGCCGCCCTGGACCTGGCGAACCTGGACGTGCACCTGGAACTGCGGCGGAGGCAGAACCTGCTTACAGCACGGCGGTTTGCGGCGGCCCACGCGAGTATCGTGTCCGCGGCAAGCCGCCTGCACGTCAGCCCGGAACGGTTCGAGGCGTATGCCGCCTCCGCGCGGCTCCGGCTGGCCTGCATTTACTCCTTCCGCCCGCCGTGGGGATCCTGGGCGGTGAGATACCTGACATCCATGGACCTGGTTTCGCCGGAGCTGCGCCGATCCCCCGGACGCCGAGCAGCCGGGCGCGAACCTGTCCCGCTCTTGAGCACAGAACGAAGCCTGACATGAGCAATTCCGCATGGGGAGATTACGTCGCCCCGTCCGTCCCGCCGTCGTCCGTTCCCCCCGCCCCTGCTGACGTGACCGCCACCGCCGCCGGCCCGTCCGGAAACGGCAGCGGGCCGTCAGGGAACGGTACCGGCCCGTCCGCAAACGGGGCCCATCCGTCCTCCAACGGCAGCGGGCCGTCAGGGAATGGTACCGGGCCCGCGGGAAACGGCACGGCCCCCGCCGGCCTTTCCCTGTCCGTCATCGGGACCGGGTATCTGGGCACCACGCATGCCGTGTGCATGGCGCTCCTGGGCCACCGTGTGGTGGGAATCGACGTCGACGAGGCCAAGGTCGCGGCGCTTTCGCGCGGCAAGCCGCCGTTTTTCGAACCGGGCCTCAAGAAGCTCCTGCGGATCATGCTGGAAAGCGGCAGGCTGACGTTTACCAGCGATTTCTCCGCGGCCCGCGGCGCCGACATTCACTTCGTGTGCGTCGGCACCCCGCAGGAGGCAGACTCCCCGGCGGCCGACCTCCGCTTCGTGGACGCGGCGCTCGCCCGGCTGGCCCCGCACCTGGACCGGCACTGCCTGGTCGCGGGAAAGTCCACCGTCCCGATCGGCACGGCGGAACGGCTCACGGAGTTCGTCCGCGCCAGCTCCCCCGCGGGCAGGCTCGCGGAGCTGGCCTGGAACCCGGAGTTCCTGCGCGAAGGGCATGCGGTGGAGGACACCCTGCACCCGGACCGGCTGGTGTTCGGTGTTGCATCCGAGTGGGCACGGGACCGGCTCGCGGTCTGCTACGCGCCGATCATCGCGCAGGAGACTCCGGTGGTGGTCACGGACCTCGCCACGGCCGAGCTGGTCAAGGCCGCCGCAAATTCCTTCCTGGCCACCAAGATCTCCTACATCAACGCGATGGCGGAGGTGTGCGAGGCGACGGGCGCCGACGTCAACGACCTGGCCAGGGCGCTCTCCTACGACACCCGCATCGGCGGCCGGTTCCTCAAGCCGGGCCTGGGCTTCGGCGGCGGCTGCCTCCCGAAGGACATCCGCGCCTTCACCCACCGGGCCAGGGAACTCGGCGTCGGGCAGGCTGTGGGGTTCCTGCGGGAGGTGGATGCCATCAACCAGCGGCGGCGCCAGCGCACGGTGGATCTCATCACCGAGATGGCCTGCGGGGACCTGGCCGGCGTGCGGGTCACCGTCCTGGGCGCCGCCTTCAAGCCCGACTCGGACGACATCCGCGACGCTCCCGCCCTGGATGTTGCCCGCATGCTCCATCAGGCCGGGGCCAGGGTGACCGTGTACGACCCCAAGGCCATGGACAACGCCCGCCGGAGCTACCCGGACCTGGCCTATGCCGGCTCGCTGGAGGCCGCTGTGACGGGCGCCGAGATCGTGGCGCTCCTGACGGAATGGGACGTGTTCCGGCGTGCCGATCCGGCCGCGCTGGGCGAACTGGTGCAGCTGCGGAACATCGTGGACGGCCGGCACGCGCTGGACGCCGACGCCTACCGGGCCGCCGGCTGGGACTACCGCGCCCTCGGAGCTCCCACCCGCCTGCCGGCGCGGACGCAGGCATCCCGGCGGCTTGAACCGGCGCCAAGGGACGCGTCACTGGGTGTTTAGGGGTTTCTGGGTTAGCCGTGATGTGGATGGTGTGTCGTGATCTGGGGGCAGAGGGCCCGTTGTCAGGAAATGCCTGTCAGAGCGCCGGGTCAGGTGCTCCGGCGGGCTTGGTGCGGGTTTGCGTCAGGTGCAGCTGCAGTTTCGCTTCTGCTTCCCGCCGACGCCGAGCCTGCTCGCGCAGTTGCCGTGTTGCCTCGGAGCCTTCGGGATGGAACATTCCGGCTGATCGATTGCGGGGAGCGCCACCGCCGGAGGGTGCCGCCGCCATCAGTTCTTCGCTCATGCCCCATGGTCACACGCACATGTTCACGCGGGAAGATCTCCGGGCGTAGCGTGACCGGATCGGAATCTTGCGGCAATCGTGCCGCGATCATAAGGGCCGGCGGCGCTTGGGAAGGCACCTGGGGCGAATACAGATCACTCGCCAGGCTCTTGCCGTCGGCCCCACATCAATTCTAGGAAAGAATCCGCCGCCGAGACAGTGCTTTGGGGAGCCAGCATCCTTTACATCAAATGAGCTTTCGTTGCCTTCGCGTCCACGTTCTTCGTTCGAGCCAGCCGGAGGACATGAGATCGAACAGGCGTGCGGTGCCCGGGCCAACGCCGCCCTGCTGCGCAGCGGGTGAGGACGCCGACACCCTCCGACGTGAGTGACGGTGTGACCCCTGAGAGTGCAGGCAGAATAGGATGGGCAGGTGACGGAACGCGTTGGCCGCAGGGGCCGGAAGGACAACCAGCCGGTAACGCTCAGTCTTATTGCGGAGCAGGTCGGGACGACTGCGGCGACTGTCTCCCGGGTTCTGGCCCGGCCGGAAGCCCAGGCGAAGACAGCCCTCGCAAAGCGGGTCTGGGTGACAGCCAAGGAGCTAAACTACCGGCCCAACACCCTTGCCGCCAGCTTGCGAACCAAACGCAGCAACGTAATCGGTGTGACGATTCCCCGAATGCGCGATGAAGTACTTGCCCTGATGTACGAAGGCATCGAAAGCGTGTTGGCTGAAAGCGGCTATCAGACCCTTGCAGTGACTACCAATGACGATCCTGTTCAGCAAAAGGAGAAAATTGAACTTCTCATCCGCCGCCAGGTGGATGGTCTTCTCATAGGTGACGCACTGGTTGGCGGAGCGGCGCTGGCCGACGTTCGCAGGTCAGGGACCCCCAATGTTCTCTATAACCGACGCGCCAGTGGCTACACATCCGTCACTTGCAATGACTACATTGGCGGGCAGTTGGCGGCCGAGCACCTGCTGGGAATCACCACGGGTCCCTTGGCGGTGTACGCGGGCATGGACTACGCCACGAACCTGCAGGACCGGGCCCGGGGATTCATGGAAAGGGTTGGTGTGGCTGGCCGCACACTCAGCAACAATTCTGTGATCAATGGTTCGATTTATGCGGAGGCCGGCGAGGAAGCAGCAGCACGGCTGCTGTTGTCGCCTCCTTTTCCCGAGGGCGTCTTCCTCGTCAACGACATGGCAGCGATCGGGTTCATGGGCGAATGCTCCAGACGGGGGTTCTCCGTGGGAAAGGACATCAAAGTTGTGGGGTTCAACGATGTCTCCGTTTCTGGGATCACCGTTCCCAGCTTGACCACAATACGCAGCCCCATGAATGACATTGGCAGACTGGCGGCTCTGACTCTGCTGAATAAGATCGCGGGGAAGCGTGTGAGCTCTGCGCAACTGAGCCCGTCTCTCATTGTTCGCAGCTCCACCGACAGCGGGCTCGGGTCCAAGGCCGGACACAAATAGTTCGAGCGGTTTAGCACCACGATGATCGCAGCCCTCCCCGCGGGCTCAACTGAAGCACCAAAGACAGCGGCCAGAAGACGCATCCACCCCTAGATGGAACGGACGCCATAGGCGTGAGCGTGTAATCGATTACGCATGTCATGTGTAATCGATTACAAAAACTGTTGACCTGTGATGGGAGTCACCCTTACTGTTGTGGCATGTCGAACAGAGTCGGCCTGACGGAACAGGTCAAAACAGTCACCCGAGCGACGAGATTCCGTTATCTCGTGCTCCTTGGCATCGTGGTAATTACCGTCGTGAATTATGTTGACCGCGGCGCGATCGCTTATGCGGCCAGCGGGATTATTGGTGAGTACAGGCTGGACCCCGTCGCCTGGGGGCAGATTCTCGGCTTCTTTGGCTACGGATACATGTTCGGGGCTCTGGCCGGGGGGTTCCTGGCTGACAGGAAGGGCCCCAAATGGACAATGACGGCCGCCTGCGCGGCATGGTCGGTCCTTGTCGTTGCAGTCGTCATCGCGGGCGACATTGGTCTGCAGTTGTTCGGCTCCGCCCTTGTGGGCTTCGCGATATTCCGAATTGGATTCGGGTTCGCAGAGGGGCCGACGTACGCCACCATCAATCGGACTGTCGCGAACTGGTCCACGGTCAAAGAACGCGGTTTCATGTCCGCATTTGGCCTGCTGGGGACACCCCTCGGAGCATTGCTGTCAGCGCCCGTCGCCGTTGGCCTGATCACGCTGACCGGGGGCTGGCGCTGGATGTTCGTCGTCCTGGGCGTCCTTGGGCTGGTCTGGCTTTTGTGGTGGCAGCTTCTTTTCACCAACAAGCCAGAAGAAAACCCGCGCGTCAATTCCCAGGAGCTGGCGCGGATTCAGACAGCTGATGTGACCGGGTGGAATGCGGACGGCTTCGCCGGCGGTGCGAATGCCAAATGGTACGAGTTCTTCCTCAGCAGGACTCTGATCTTCAACGCTCTTGGCTACTTTTCTTTCATGTACGTCAACTTCATGATTCTCAGCTGGACTCCCAGGTACTTGGAATCCGAGTTCGGCTTCAAGCTCGGGTCGTTGTGGTACTTGGGCATGGTGCCCTGGATCGGCGCCTGCTTCACTGTTGTACTCGGCGGAAAAATCTCCGACTGGCTACGTCAGAAGACGGGGAGCCTGTGGATCGCCAGAAGCGGATTTGCGATGTTGTCGTTGGCCCTGACCACAATCTGCTTCTGCTTCATTCCCACCCTGGACAACCCGACAGCCGTGCTTCTCGTCATGGCGCTCGGGAATGCCCTCAACTCCCTGCCTAACGCTGTCTATTGGACAGTTCTGATTGACACCGTGCCGGCCAAATCGGCCAGTTTCGCAGGAATGACCCACTTCTTTGCCAACATTGCGACAGTCGTAGCCCCGACGCTCACCGGTTTCCTGGTCGCGGCGCACGGATTCGACTCCATGTTTATTGCAACCGCTGTAGCAACCTGCATCGGCGTTGTAGCCATGGCCTTCGTTCAGCCTGGTCGGTTCCGACGTAGCAAGGTGAGCGCGTGACTACGTCTGTAAGACAAATAGCTGATGAGATACGTTCCGCTTCGACGACGGCTTCCGCTGTCACACTCCAAGCGGCGAACGGAGTCGCCGCTTCCAACAAGCATCTAAATGCCTGGCTTACGATGAACGGCGAAGCCGAGAGTGATGCACAAAGAATCGATCACGAACGCTCACTGGTCAACAAAGGAGGCGTGCTGTCGGGGGTGCCTTGTGGCATCAAAGACCTCATTGATGCGGCCGGTATGCCCACCACCGCGGGGTCAAACTTCCCACACCAAATCGCCACGGAGGACGCTGGCGTCGTCAAATTGCTCCGAGCCGCCGGCGCGGTCATCCTCGGCAAAACCGCCACCCACGAGTTCGCGTTCGGACCCACCGGAGACATTGCCGCCACTGGTCCAACCTTCAACCCGCATGACCTGACAAAGATGTCCGGCGGCTCCAGCAGCGGTTCCGGTGCAGCCGTAGCTGCTGGCCACGTTCCTTTCGCATTAGGTACGGATACGGGTGGTTCCGTCAGAATCCCTGCGGCACTGTGCGGAACTGTTGGCCTGCGCCCCACTTCCGGAACGGTGGACGCTACCGGTGTCATACCGCTCGCGCCGACCCTGGACACCGTCGGCATTCTTGCTTCGGATGTCGATGGCGTGTCCCGCGTCTGGGGCGTGATTTCGGAGACTGCCTCGGACGCGGTCATGGCGGTTCCCGGGGCGGTAAAGGTTGGGCTGATAACCGATGGGTTTTACTCGAAGGTAAGTACTGAAGTCGCGGATTCCATGACGAACGCTGTACGTGCCCTGCGTAACGCCGGAGTTATCGTCAGCGACGTTACTCTCGGGTGGTTAGAGGAATCGATCTCGGTGTACGACCATATTCAAAGCGCCGAAGCCGTGGCAACCCACCGCCAGCGACTTCTGGAACACCCGGAGCTTTTTCAGGACGAAGTGCGGACGAGGCTTCAAGGAGCCCAGAGGGTGCAGGAGAGGGAGTATCGCTCGGCGCTCACTCGAAGGAGCCAGTGGCAGGCTCGCGTCGACGAATATTTCGGGGATTGCGATGTGCTGATTTGCCCTACAGCTCCGATCACTGCACCCCTGATCGGGCAGCGGTCCGGTTTCGATGCCGGATGGACAAACGCCAAAGAGGCCCTGCTAAATTTCACTAGTCCTTGGAGTGTCCTTGGCGTTCCGGCCCTCGCACTGCCCATGGGAAAGGGCTCTGACGGGATGCCGACTTCCGTTCAGCTCATTGGCAGGCCGAAATGTGAACAAACGGTGTTCTCAGTTGCCCTGCTTCTCGAGGAGCTCGTTAGGGCAAAGAACTCTCCGTTGGCGCATTCGCATGCGGAGAGCGCACGGGTGATAACGGCCATCTGTTAGCGGCAAGTGTTGGCCCCTAGTCGACCCGTCCAAGGCCAAGACCCAACCCCTCCCAAGGAACCCACCGAAGACTGAGCTGTTGCATCGTTGTTCATGAGTGGCCGTCACACGATAGTGACGGCCACTCATGTGTCTGCAGGCACCATCGGCCTGGCCCGGCCCAGGCGGAGTGTCTTGGACCTCCTTAAGCACCACCCCCTTGACTCCCACTCGCGCCTTCCCTAAACTTTTCATAAAGCAGAATCTAAATTCCACAAAGCGGAATCTCGAAAGAGCCAAGTTAGCGGGAAGATAGATCAAAGCCCCTCCTCGGAAGGACCTACGATGACGTACACAGTGAACTGCTCCATCCTCCTGGCGGAGCTGCCCTTGCTCGAGCGCCCCGCTGCCGCGAAGGCGGCCGGTTTTGACGCCGTCGAGTTCTGGTGGCCCTTCGAATCGTCCGTCCCCACCGACGCCGAGACCACCGCCTTCGAACGCGCAATCACCGACGCCGGCGTCCAGCTCTCCGGCCTGAACTTCAATGCCGGCAACATGCCCGGTGGCGACCGCGGCCTCACGTCGTGGCCCGCACGCTCCACCGAATTCCGCGACAACATCGATGTCGTCGCAGGCATCGGCGAGCGCCTGGGATGCAAGGCATTCAACGCCCTCTACGGCAACCGCGTCGACGGCGAATCCGCGGAGAAGCAGGACGCCGTCGGCGCCGAAAACCTCGCGGCGGCGGCTGCCGGAGTGGCCCGCATCGGCGGCACCGTCCTCCTCGAACCCGTCAGCGGCGCACCCAGGTACCCGCTCCTCACGGCTGCCGACGCCCTGAAGGTCATCGCCCGGGTCAGGGAAGAATCCGGCGCCGGCAACGTCAAGCTCCTCGCCGACTTCTACCACCTGGCGGTCAACGGGGACGACGTCGCCGCCGTCATCGAGAACCACGCCAAGGACTTCGGCCACATCCAGATCGCCGACAACCCCGGCCGCGGGGCACCCGGAACCGGGCAGCTTCCCCTCGGCGAGTGGATCGCCCGCAGCCGCGAACTCGGCTACGACGGCTACATCGGCCTCGAGTACAAGGAACCGGCGGACACGGCCTTCAGCTGGGCCATCCGCGCACACGCTTCTAACTAGCGGTTTCGACAAGCTCAACCAGCGAATTACCCACAGACTTCAGTAAGGATCAATCATGAGCAACGTTTCAGTCATCGGACTCGGCATCATGGGACTGCCCATGGCCATCAACCTCGTCAAGGCCGGGCACACCGTCACCGGCTTCAACCGCAGCCAGGACAAGATCGACAAACTCGTCTCCGAAGGCGGCAAGGGCGCCACGAGCATCGCTGACGCCGTCAAGGACGCCGACGTCGTCATCACCATGGTGCCGGACTCCCCCGATGTTGAGGGCGTCGTCAGCGGCGCCGACGGCATCTTCGCCAACGCGAAGCAGGGCACCCTCTGGATCGACGCCAGCAGCATCCGCCCGGACGTCGCCAAGCGCCTCTCCGACGACGCCCGCGCAGCAGGCATCCGCCCCCTCGACGCACCGGTCTCCGGCGGCGAACAGGGCGCCATCGACGCAGCCCTCTCCATCATGGTGGGCGGCGACGCGGCCGACTTTGAGGCCGCACAGGACGTCCTCAACGCCGTCGGCAAGACCATCGTCCACGTCGGCCCGTCGGGCTCCGGCCAGACCGTCAAGGCCGCCAACCAGCTGATCGTCGCGGTCAACATCGAGGTCCTCGGCGAGGCCATCGCGTTCCTCGAGGCCTACGGCGTGGACACCGACGCCGCCCTCAAGGTCCTGGGCGGCGGCCTGGCCGGCTCCAAGGTCCTGGACCAGAAGGGCCAGAAGATGCTCGACCGCAACTTCGACCCTGGCTTCCGCCTGGCCCTCCACCACAAGGACCTGGGCATCGTCACCTCCGCCGCCCGCGAAGCCAACGTCGCCCTCCCGCTCGGCGCCGTCGCCGCACAGCTTGTGGCCGCCACCGTCAACCAGGGCGACGGCGGCCTGGACCACTCGGGCCTCTTCAAGCAGGTCCTCCAGCTCTCTGGCCGGAAGTAACCCGGGCGGAAGTAAAGCACCTCCGGCAGTAGCCGGACAACAAGCAAAACCGGAGATCCGCCGTCGTACATGAACGACGGCGGCTCCCCCGGTACACCCAAAAACATACCCAAAATTCAGCCCGTAAAGGGCACCCCAAAGCTTTCAAGGAGCACACCATGACGAAGATGCGCACCGTAGACGCAGCCGTCGCCATCCTGGAGAAGGAGGGCGCCACCGAGGCGTTCGGCCTGCCAGGCGCGGCAATCAACCCGTTCTACTCGGCAATGCGGGCCCACGGCGGCATCCGCCACACCCTGGCCCGCCACGTGGAAGGTGCCAGCCACATGGCTGACGGCTACAGCCGCGCCGCGGACGGCAACATCGGGATCTGCATCGGCACGTCCGGCCCCGCCGGCACCGACATGATCACCGGCCTGTACGCCGCGTGGGCCGATTCCATCCCCATGCTCTGCATCACCGGCCAGGCCCCCGTAGCCAAGCTGCACAAGGAAGACTTCCAGGCCGTGGACATCGAGTCCATCGCCAAGCCGGTCACCAAGATGGCCATGACCATCCTGGAGCCGGGCCAGGTTCCGGGCGCCTTCCAGAAGGCGTTCCAGCTGATGCGCTCCGGCCGCCCCGGCCCCGTGCTGCTGGACCTGCCGATCGACGTGCAGATGGCCGAGATCGAGTTCGACATCGACACCTACGAGCCCCTGCCCGTCGAGAAGCCCAAGGCCAGCCGCAAGCAGCTGGAGAAGGCCCTGGACATGCTGACCGCAGGCGAACGCCCGCTGATCGTGGCCGGCGGCGGCATCATCAACGCCGGCGCCTCCGCGCAGCTGGTGGAGCTGGCCGAACTGCTGAACGTTCCGGTCATCCCCACCCTGATGGGCTGGGGCGCCATCGCGGACGACCACCCGCTGATGGCCGGCATGGTGGGCCTGCAGACCTCGCACCGCTACGGCAACGAGAACTACCTGCGCAGCGACTTCGTGATCGGCATCGGCAACCGCTGGGCCAACCGCCACACCGGCGGCCTGGACATCTACACCGCCGGCCGCAAGTTCGTCCACGTCGACATCGAGCCCACGCAGATCGGCCGCGTGTTCTCCCCGGACTTCGGCATCGCCTCCGACGCCGGCGCCGCCCTGGACGGGCTTCTGGCACTGGCCCGCGAGCGCCGCGACGCCAAGACCCTGCCGGACTACTCCGCCTGGGTTGCCGAGTGCGCCGAGCGCAAGGCCACCCTGCACCGCAAGACGCACTTCGACAACATCCCCATCAAGCCGCAGCGCGTGTACGAGGAGATGAACAAGGCGTTCGGCAAGGACACCACCTACGTGTCCACCATCGGCCTGTCCCAGATCGCCGGCGCCCAGATGCTGCACGTCTTCGGCCCGCGCAAGTGGATCAACGCCGGCCAGGCCGGACCCCTGGGCTGGACCGCACCGGCAGCGCTGGGCGTGGTGCGCGGCAAGCCGGACGAGACCGTTGTTGCCCTGTCCGGCGACTACGACTTCCAGTTCATGATCGAAGAGCTGGCCGTGGGCGCGCAGTTCAACCTGCCATACATCCACGTGGTGGTGAACAACTCCTACCTGGGCCTGATCCGCCAGTCGCAGCGCGGGTTCAAGATGGAGCAGAACGTGTCCCTGGCGTTCGAAAACATCAACTCCCCCGAGACCAACGGCTACGGCGTGGACCACATCAAGGTGGCCGAGGGCCTGGGCTGCAAGGCCATCCGCGTGGAGGACCCCAATGACATGGCTGCCGCGTTCGACAAGGCCAAGGCGCTCATGGGCGAGTTCCAGGTTCCCGTGGTTGTTGAAGTGATCCTGGAGAAGATCACCAACATCTCCATGGGCGTGGAAATCAACGCCGTGAACGAGTTCGAGGAGCTGGCTGCCACCGCAGCCGACGCCCCCACCGCCATCCTGGCCCTGCAGCCGTAATCTGCAGCGCTCAGCACTAAAGACAGGCACTGCAATGCGCATTGTGATCGCGCCGGACAAGTTCAAGGGCTCGCTCTCCGCCCCGGACGTCGCCCGGCACCTTGAGGAGGGGCTGCACGCCGGCTTCCGCACCGCGGGGCCGGGCCCCCTTGAGGTCCTGCGGATTCCCGTGGCCGACGGCGGTGAAGGCACCCTGGATGCCGCCGTCGGCTCCGGCTTCACCCGCCGCAGCGCCGTGGTCAGCGGCCCCACCGGGCGGCCGCTGACGGCGGAGTTTGCGGTCCGCGGGCGGGAGGCGGTCATTGAGATGGCCGCGGCCTCCGGGCTCGCGGTCCTGCCCGGCGCCGGCGGGACCGGCGGACCGGACTCCGCTACCGCGAAGGCGGCCACGAGCCTGGGCACCGGCGAACTGATCCGGGCCGCGCTCGACGCCGGCTGCCGGCAGATCATCCTGGGCGTCGGCGGCAGTGCCAACACCGACGGCGGCGCGGGAGTCCTGCAGGGCCTCGGCGCCATCCTGTTCGACGCCGCCGGCAACGAACTGCCGCCCGGCGGCGCCGCCCTGGCCGACCTGGCCAGCATCGACTTCTCCGGCTTCGACTCCCGCCTGGACGAGACCCGTTTCATCCTCGCTAGCGACGTCGACAACCCGCTGCTCGGCCCCGAAGGCGCCGCCGCCATCTTCGGCCCGCAGAAGGGCGCCACCCCGGCGGACGTGGCAGCCCTGGACGGCGCTTTGGCCAACTTCGTGCACGTCCTCGCGGACGAAATCGGGCCGCGGGCACTGAGAGCCGCGGACGCTCCCGGCGCGGGAGCCGCCGGCGGCGTCGGTTTCGCAGCCATCGCCGTACTGGCCGCGACCCGCCGTCCGGGCATCGACGTCGTGCTGGAATTCACCGAGCTGGCGGACCGGCTGGCCGGCGCCGACCTGGTGATCACCGGCGAAGGCAGCCTCGACGAGCAGAGCCTGCTGGGCAAGACGCCCATGGGCGTGGCCCGCGCGGCGGCGCTGGCCGGGGTCGCCGTGATGGCCGTCTGCGGCCGCACCACGCTCACGCCCGAACAGCAAAAGATGTGTATAAGAGACAGGGTCTACCCGCTGACCGCGCTGGAGGCCAAGGTAGATATATGTATAGCCGAAGCGGCGTCCCTGCTTGAACAACTGGGAAAGAACATCGGCCTGGAGCTGGCGGAGACGGCCAACGCCGCCCCAGCCAACAGTGCCCGCACAAAGGAGCCCCTGAATGTCTGAAGAAACCTTTGACCTGGTCATCCGGGGCCGGCGCATCCTCACCACCGCCGGCATCGCGGCGCGTGAAGTGGGCGTGCGCGGCGGCAAGATCGTCGCGATCGAACCGCTCGGCAACGGCCTCTCCGGCGCCGAAGTGATCGAGCTCGCCGACGACGAGATGCTCCTCCCCGGCCTCGTGGACACCCACGTCCACGTCAACGAGCCCGGCCGCACCGAGTGGGAGGGCTTCGCATCCGCCACCCGCGCCGCCGCAGCCGGCGGCGTCACCACCATCATCGACATGCCGCTGAACTCCATCCCGCCCACCACCACGGTGGAAGGGCTCAAGCTCAAGCGCGAGGTGGCTGAGGACCAGGCGTACGTGGACGTCGGGTTCTGGGGCGGCGCCGTGCCCGGCAACAAGGCGGACCTCCGCCCGCTGCACGACGAAGGCGTGTTCGGCTTCAAGTGCTTCCTGCTGCACTCCGGCGTGGACGAGTTCCCGCACCTGGAAGCGGACGAGATGGAGGAGGACATGGCCGAGCTCAAGTCCTTCGACTCGCTCATGATCGTCCACGCCGAGGACTCGCACGCGATCGACCACGCGCCCCATCCGGGCGGGGACAAGTACGCGACGTTCCTGGCCTCCCGCCCCCGCGGCGCCGAAAACAAGGCCATCGCCGAGGTCATTGAGCGGGCCCGCTGGACCGGCGCCCGCGCCCACATCCTGCACCTGTCCTCCTCGGACGCGCTGCCCATGATCGCCTCGGCCAAGCGCGACGGCGTCCACCTCACCGTGGAGACGTGCCCGCACTACCTCACGCTCATGGCCGAGGAAATCCCCAACGGCGCCACCGCCTACAAGTGCTGCCCGCCCATCCGCGAGGCCTCCAACCGCGAGCTCCTGTGGCAGGGCCTGCAGGACGGCACCATCGACTGCATCGTCTCGGACCACTCGCCGTCGACGCTTGACCTTAAGGACCTGGAAAACGGCGACTTCGCCGTGGCGTGGGGCGGCGTCTCCTCGCTCCAGCTGGGCCTGTCGCTGATCTGGACCGAGGCCCGGCACCGCGGCATTCCGCTGGAGCAGGTCGTGTCGTGGATGGCCGAGAAGCCCGCAGCCCTGGCCCGCCTCTCCAACAAGGGGCAGCTCGCGCTCGGGTACGACGCCGACTTCTCCGTCTTCGCGCCGGACGAGGCCTTCGTGGTGGACGTCTCCAAGCTCAAGCACAAGAACCCCATCACCCCGTACGACGGCAAGGCCCTCTCCGGCGTCGTCCGCCGCACCTACCTGCGCGGCAACGTGGTGGACGGCCAGACCCCCGGCGGCAAACTGATCCGCCGCGGCGGCGTCTGAGGCGCACCGCCATGGCTGTCCACGCCCATACGCCCGCCCCGAGGATGCGGTGCGCGCCGGCTCCGGGGGTGGCTCGGAGTGCGCCGTCGCGTCAGGCGCCGTCGTTGAAAGCGCCGTCGTTGAAAGCGCCGTCGTTGAAAGCCCGGGGCCTGGCCGTTTGGGTAAACCTCGGGGCAGGGCAGGAACTCGATGAAGCCGTACTGGCCCGCGCCGCCGAACTCGTGCTGGCGCGCGCCCTGAAGATTGCTCCGGAGGCGGAAGTCCACTGGCCTGCCGCCGGAGCTGCAACGTCCGACGTCGGGATGTCACCGGCCGGCACGCCCCCTGGGGAGGGGGCACCGGCCGGTCCCGGCGGCGGCACTCCCGCGCCGTCGTCGTCCTCCACGGAGGACCCCCCGCACACGGACGACGACCTGTCTCTTATACACATCTAGATGTGTATAAGAGACAGCCGTCGCCCGGGCCGGTAAGCCGGGTGGCCGTCGACCTCGCCGCGGGCGAGGTGCTGCTGGACGGCGGGCGCGTGCCGCTGACCGGCGTCGAGTTCAAGCTGCTGCGCTACCTCGTGGAAAACTGCTCGCGCGCCATCGGCCGGGAAGAGCTGCGGCTGTTCCTGGAATCGTTCGACAGCCCGGGCGCGGCCACCCGTTCCATCGACGTCTACGTGGGCCGGGTGCGGCGGAAGCCTGTCTCTTATACACATCTAGATGTGTATAAGAGACAGGCACGCGATCGCCACCGTGCGCGGCGGCGGCTACCAGTTCATCCCCGGCCCGGCGGCAACAGTGCGCGGCCCGGCGGAATACAGCATCTAGGCCGGCTGTTATCAAGTTCAGCCCTAATTTGTTCGACTGAGTCCTTATTCGACGTGCATTTTTTGCCTGACAAGTTTTTGTCTGACATGTTTTTGTTTGACCCAGATCCATCCGAAGGAATGCCATGAGCCCCAACCTGACCAACAAGCTCCAGCCTGGAACCCAGGCGCCGGACTTCACCCTGCGGGACGCCGAAGGCAAGCAGACCTCGCTGGCCGACTACCGCGGCAAGAACGTCATCGTGTACTTCTACCCCGAGGCCGCCACCCCCGGCTGCACCACCGAGGCCTGCGATTTCCGCGACAACCTGGCCACGTTCCAGGGCTCCGGCTACGAGGTCCTGGGCGTCTCCCCCGACGCCCCGGAGAAGCTGGCGCACTTCACCGGCGACTTCGCGCTGACCTTCCCGCTGCTCGCCGACGAGGACCACGCCGTGGCGCTGGCCTACGGCGCCTGGGGCGAGAAGCTCGTGGACGGCGAGGTCCGCGAGGGCATCGTCCGCTCCACCGTGGTGCTGGATCCCGACGGCAAGGTCCGCCTGGCCCGGTACCAGGTCAAGGCCCAAGGCCACGTCCAGGCTCTGAAGGAAGAGCTCGGCGTCTAACGCTCGCGCATCTTTCGCGACAAAAACCGGAATGCTCCCTCACATGGTGAGGGAGCATTCCGGTTTTTTGTGTAACTAGTGAGAGCGATGCCTTGGGGCGGGATCAGAGCTGCCCGGCGGCCAGCTCTGACTGCCGGACCTGCGTCTGGGAGATGCGGGACGGAGTGAAGCGGGCGCCGGCGTCGGGGAAGGCCGGAACCTCGATGCGGGCGTGGCTGTGGACTTCGGCCACGGTGTCCCGGGTGTGCTCGGCGACTTTGGCCAGCGTGGTCACCCACATCCCGTCCATGGCCTTGACCCGGCTGATCAGCTGTTCCAGCGCCACCGCCTTGGAGGGCCTGCCGGAGATGAACGGGTGGTTCGTCAGCACGAAGCAGCTCCCGGCCGCATGGTGTGCCTCTGCCTCGAGCGTCCACATCTCCAGCACCTTGGCGGGGCTTTCAATGACGCCGCTGCCGGTCACGCCGGGATAGAAGGCGTACTGCTCCCAGTCGTCCAGTGCCCAGTCGACCGGGATTTCGACCAGGTCCCGAGGGTCGCCGTCAGCGACGCTGAAGCGGTAGGGGGCGTCGCCGTCGAGCAGGCTTGAATCGTAGAGGAAGCCCCGGTCCGCGAGCAGGGCCGGCGAGTGCCAGTTCAGTTCCCACCAGGGGGCGCGGTAGCCCACAGGCCGGACGCCCGCCACCTTGGCCAGCGCCTCCAGCCCCCGGTCGATGTACCGTGCCTCGGTGGCGGCGTCGATGCCCTGCATGGGTTCGTGCAGGTAGCCGTGGTGGGCGATCTCATGGCCGCCGTCCACGATCCGGCGGACGACGTCGGGGTAGCTTTCCGCGGTGAAGCCCGGGATGAAGAACGTGGCCCGGATGTCCTGCCGCTCGAGGATCTGCAGCAGCCTGGGGACCGCGACCTTGGGGCCATAGGACTGGTGCGTCATGAGGGACATCCGGCGGGTGCTGGCGGGGTCATGGGCGATGGTGCATGACTCGGCGTCAACGTCGAACGTGAAGGAGGCGGCTGCCCCGTACCCTTCGGGCCAGGTGATGGGATGGGCGGAGTCTGCGAAGGCGGGGAATTCCATGGTCCGTTCCTCTCTAGAGGGCGGCAGTGGTTGTGGACGGCAGTGCTACTGCCTCGGAAACGGCTGCAGGGACGGGCTGCGATCCGGTGCCGGCCAGAAACCTGCGGTGCACCCGGGGCCCAAGGACCGCGTAGCAGGCGGCGCTGCTGAGGCCGCCAGCGAGCCAGGACAGGTCCCAGCCGCCCAGGGCCACGGCGATGGGGCCCTGCATCACCGGGACCAGCCCGTACATGAACAGCCAGGTGGCGAAAATGCCGACCAGCAGGGAGACGACGCCGGCCCAGTTGACGCCGGGGAGGCGCTTGGTGCCCACGGGGTCGAACAGCCGTGCGGGCTCGCCCGGCCAGCGCTTCTCGATCCAGAAGTAGTGCACCAGCATGACGCCGCCCCACGCTGCCACCCAGGCCACGAGGCCGATCAGCCACGCGTCCAGGACGGCGGCGAAGTCCTCCTGAAAGATGAAGAAGACGACGGCGGCGAGCGAGAAGACTCCGACGAACAGGTTCAGCTTGCGCCGGCTGATGGTGATGTCGAGGGCCTGGGTGGCGACGGAGAAGGTGTAGATGTTCAGGATGTTGGTGGCGATGGGGCCGTGCAGGACCAGGAGGAGCACCGGCAGGGCCATGACGCCGAAGTTCTGCACGATGAGCTTTCCGGGATCGATCTCGCCGCTGTTCGTGGCCAGGCTGGCGCCGAGAATGCCGAGCCAGACGACTGGGATGAACTGGCCCAGGACCGAGGCCAGGTAGACCTTGCGCTTGGGCACTTCGGTGCTGACGAAGCGTGAGTAGTCGGCGGCGTAGGTGAACCACGTGATGCCCCAGCCGATGCCGATCGCGGTCATGACGGCGCTCATGGCGGCGATCCGTTCGGAGCCCTCGAGGATGTTGCCGGCGGGCCCGGCGTAGCCCCAGTCGATCTTGATTCCGAACCAGGCGACTGCGGACATGACCGCGAGGATGATGATGGTCGGCGGCACGGTCCACTTTTCGAAGGCGGCAATGGCCTTGTAGCCGAACCACGCGATGGCCACCTGGGCCGCCATGATGGTGGTGGCGACGCCGATCTTCCAGCCGTAGTTGTGGGCCGTGGGGTCAACCCATCCGAGGGTTCCGAACAGGGCCATGACCAGGTCCAGGATGATCCAGGTGTTGACGGCGCACCAGCCGATCACCAGCAGCGCCTGGATGGCGGCCGGCAGGTAGTTTCCGCGACGCCCGAAGGCTGCGCGGGCCAGGACCATGCCGGTGGCGCCGGTCTTCTGGCCGAGCAGGACAAAGCAGCCGAACAGCAGCATCCCGATCAGGTTGCCCAGGACGAGGACAGTGACGGTGTCGGCGAAGCCGAGCCCGAGGTGGATGCCGAGGGCGCCGAGGACCCAGTTGATGGGCGCCAGGTTGGCGCCGGCCCAGATCCAGAACTGTCCGGAGACTTTCCTGGTCCGCTGGGATTCCGGGATGGGCTGTAGCCAGGCTTCGACGTCATTGTCGGCTGACGGCACTGTGCCGGCGGGGGCTGCAGTGGAGTGGGTGTGCATGGGGGCCTCCGTAGGGGGAAGGGGGATACCGCCAGATTATGTGTCCCAGGCCACATCCAACAAGATACGATGTGTACATCAAAACAGCCATTTGCATTACGGAGCGTCATGCCAATACTGCTCACTGAGGTGCTGAAACATCCCACCCTCACCGCCGCCGATCCCGTGATCCGTGCAGGGGCGGCCGCAGCCGAGGATACGCAGCTGCGGTGGGTCCATTCGAGTGAGGTCCTGGACATTGCGCCGTTGCTCAGCGGCGGGGAACTCCTCCTCACCGGCGGCGATGCCCTGGTTTCGGCTTCGGACGCGCGCCGCGTGGACTACGTCCGCCAGCTAGCCGAGCGGGGCGTCGGCGCCCTGGCCGTGGAAACCGGGCAGACCCTGGCCTCACTTCCGTCGTCGATGATCCAGGCCGCGGAGGAAGCGGGGCTGCCCCTCATTGAGCTCCGAAAAGTGGCGCCCTTCGTGGGCATCATGCAGGCCATCAATTCAGTGCTGGTCAGCGAATCGGTGGCGCACCTGCGCCGCGCCGACGAGGCCAGCCACGCCATGGCGGTGGAACTGGCCCATGGCAGCAGCCTGGACCAGATTCTTGCCGTGCTGGCCGGGATCCTTGACGCCGGGCTCGAGCTCTCCACGGTGTCCGGTGTGACGCTGGGCAGCGCGTCGCCGGCCGGGGACAATTCCCTTCAGCCGGCGGGGCCCGGATCCGAAGACGGGCCGGCTGCCGGGCCGGAACCCGCCGGCACGGTACCTGCCGGCGCGGTGATTAACATCGATGTCCCGGTACGCGGCGTGCCCTCGGCGAGGCTGGCCATCAGCGTGCCCCCGCGGGGCGACGTGAACCTGGCGCGCGTTGCGGGCGGACGATGCGTTGACATCCTGTCGCTGGCGCTGCTGCAGCGGATGCCGCCCGGGCTGAAGGAGGTGGCCGGCACCGCCCTGCTGCGCGCGGTCAGCTCCGGCACCCAGCCCTGGCGGCTCCAGCAGCTCGCTCCCGCCGCCGGGATTCCAGCCTCGGCAACGCTGGTAACGGTGGTCATCCGGACCTCCACGTCGCAGCCGTTGCGGGCCGCGATGGACAAGGTCCTGAAGAGGTCGGCCCAGCAGAGCGCCAGCTACGTGGACAATTCGGAACTGCTCGCCCTCGCCGTTCTTCCTGCGGACCGGGAAGCCTCGGCACGCGCCGAGCTGGTCGCGGCCCTCCGCGATCTGCCGGTCGAGCCCGGAACCATGACCGCGGTGGGACCCCTTGCCGCCGGGATCGAGAACGCACCGTGGTCGCTCACCGAGGCCAGGTGTGCCCTGGACCTCGCCGGGCACGGATCGGCCCGGGCGGCGCAACGGCCGGCGTCGGACGCGGCCGGCGTGGTGGTCGATGTCGAAGAGCTCGCCGTGGAGCGGTTGGCCGCGCAGCACCTGGACCAGGGGGCACGGCGGGATTACGTCCGCCAGCAGCTGGGCGCAGTGCTGGAGCACGACGAGCGGCGGAACTCCCAGCTGCTGACGACGCTGGCAACCTGGCTCGACTCCGGCTGCAACACGGCGCAGGCCGCCAGGGAGCTGCATGTGGAGCGGCAGTCGATGCATCACCGGCTGCAGCGGATTTTTGAGTTGTGCGGCGGAGATCCGCGCGGCACGGGCCGGCTCGCGGCGCTGCACCTGGCCACCCGGCTGGCCGCCCTGTAGCCCAGAGCCCCGTAGCCCTGAGGGAAGGGACGCTCTCCCGCTTCCCCCAAGGAGGTGAGAGAGCGTCCCGGCACAAGGGGTTAGCGGAGCACCACTGTCCGGTTGCCGCGCAGGATCACCCGGCCCTCGCAGTGCCAGCGCACGGCGTTGCTGAGGGCCTTGCACTCGGTGTCGCGGCCGGCGGCCACGAGGTCTTCCGGGCCGTAGGTGTGGTCCACCTCCACCACCTGCTGGGCGATGATGGGCCCCTCGTCCAGCTCACCGTTGACGTAGTGTGCGGTGGCGCCCACCGTCTTCACACCGCGGGCGTAGGCCTGGTGGTACGGCTTGGCGCCCTTGAAGCTGGGCAGGAACGAGTGGTGGATGTTGATGGCGCGGCCGTCCAGCTTGCGGGTCAGCCCGTCGCTGAGGACCTGCATGTAGCGGGCCAGCACCACGAGTTCGACGTCGAACTCGTCCACCAGTTCCAGCAGCCGGGCCTCGGCCTCGGGCTTGGTGGCGGCGGTGACGGGCACGTGGAAGAACGGGATGCCGTGCCATTCCACGAGCGCCTGGTGGTCCGTGTGGTTGGAGACCACGGCCACCACGTCCACCGGCAGTTCGCCGATCCTGGCGCGGAACAGCAGGTCGTTCAGGCAGTGGCCGAACTTCGACACCATGATCAGCACGCGGCGCTTGGAGCCGTGCGGCTCCAGCCGCCAGCTCATCCCGAAGCGGTCCGCCACCGGGCCGAAAGCGGCCCGCAGGGTGTCCGCGGTGGAGGCATCGCCGTCGGACGCAAAGTGCACGCGCATGAAGAAGTGCCCTTCGGAGCGTTCGCCGAACTGCTGGTTGTCGATGATGTCGCAGCCGTGTTCCAGCAGGAAGCCGGAGACGGCGTGGACGATGCCCGGTGACTCCCGGCAGTCCAAAGTGAGGACATGCTCCACGGTGGTCGCCGGCTGCGGAAGGGACGAGGTTTCAGTCTCGATGGCAGTCATGGCTCAGCACTCAATCACGTTCACGGCGAGGCCCCCGCGGGAGGTCTCCTTGTACTTGGTCTTCATGTCCGCTCCTGTCTCACGCATGGTTTTGATGGCTTTGTCCAGCGACACCTTGTGGCTCCCGTCGCCGTGCAGCGCCAGCCGCGCGGCGTTGATGGCCTTGACGCTGGCGATCGCGTTCCGTTCGATGCAGGGGATCTGCACCAGGCCGCCCACGGGATCGCAGGTCAGCCCAAGGTTGTGTTCGATCCCCACCTCGGCGGCGTTCTCCACCTGTTCGGGGGTGCCGCCCATGACCTCGCACAGCCCGGCGGCCGCCATGGAGCAGGCGGAACCGACCTCGCCCTGGCAGCCCACTTCCGCGCCGGAGATGGAGGCGTTGATCTTGAAGAGGATTCCGACGGCGGCTGCCGCCAGCAGGAAGCGGACCACACCGTCGTCGTTGGCGCCGGGCACGAACTTGACGTAGTAGTGCAGCACGGCCGGGACGATGCCGGCCGCACCGTTGGTGGGGGCGGTGACGATGCGTCCGCCGGCGGCGTTTTCCTCGTTGACGGCGAGCGCGAAGAGGTTGACCCATTCCATGGCCCGGAGCGGGTCGGTGACGCCGGTGTTCGCGGTCAGGGTGCGGAACAACGACGGCGCCCGGCGCCTCACGTTGAGGCCACCGGGCAGGATCCCTTCCGCGGCGCAGCCGTTGTCCACGCATTCGCGCATGACGGCCCAGAGTTTCAGCAGCTCTTCCCGGAGTTCGGCTTCGCTGCGCCACACGAGTTCGTTGGCGAGCATGACGTCCGAGATGGACATCCCTTCGCGGCGGCAGATGGCCAGCATTTCGTCGGCGGTGGTGAACGGGTAGGGCAGGACGGTGGCGTCTGCCACCACCCGGTCGCCGCCGTCGGCATCGCCGTCGACAACGAAGCCGCCCCCGATCGAGTAGAAGCTCCGTTCGCTGAGCACGGCGCCGGCGTGGTCCAGGGCCCGGAAGGTCATGCCGTTGGGGTGGGCGGGCAGGGACTTGCGGCGGTGCAGCACCACGTCCTCGTCCCAGTTGAAGTCCACCCGGTGGTGCCCGCCGATCCGGAGTTCGGCGTCGAGCGCGGCCGCGGCCACCTGGTCGTCGGCGGTGGAGGTGTCCACCGTTTCGGGGTCCAGGCCCTGCAGGCCCAGGACCACGGCCTTGTCGGAGCCGTGGCCGCGGCCGGTGGCTCCGAGAGATCCGAACAGTTCGGCCTGGACCCGCGCGGTTGAGCTCAGGTGGCCGTCACCTTTGAGCCCGTCGGCGAACAGCTTCGCTGCCCGCATCGGGCCGACCGTGTGCGACGACGACGGCCCGATGCCAACGGAGAACAGGTCCAGCGCGCTGAGCGCCATCAGGGCACCTCGGGGGAAGCGAACTCCCTCATGGCGTCCAGGAGCCAGCGCCCCAGGAAGTCCGCGAACGAGGCGCGGGGGAAGAGCCGGTAGCTTTCGTCACCGGTCTTCCAGAGGACCACGGGGATGTTGCCGACCTCCGTGGTCAGGGCCGTCCCCGGCGTGAAGCTGCGCGGGTGCAGGTCCAGGGCGCAGCCCTTTTCCAGCACGGCGCGGGCCCGCGGGCCGGAGAGGTCGAACGTGGTGCGGTAGGCGGAGAGGTCCACCACCTGGCCCGGGGCGTCGCCCAGGGCGGCCGTGAGGGAGCCGATGAGGTCCCCGCCCAGGGAGTCGTGGGCCTCTTCCGGGGCCACCACCAGGAACTCGGACGGGCCCAGCCACAGGACGCTCACGCCGTCCCTGCCGCTGACGTCGCCGCAGCGGGCCGGCAGGCCGCCGGCCACGGAGGCGATCCGGGCGCCTTCCTCGGATCGCGGGTCCACCCGGACCCCGGCCATGGTCTGGAATGCGCCCTCTTTCAGGACGACCGTCCCTGGCATGGAGCCGGCTTCGAGTGCCCGGGCCAGGTGGGAGGCCGGGCTGCGGCGGATTTCCCGGAGTCCATTGATGTCTGCGAATGCTGCGGTATTAGCCATCTTTGCGGGTCCCTTCGGGGTCAAAAAGTACGGTTTCGGCGACGACGACATCAACCAGCTGGTCGCCGGCGGCGGCCACGAGGGTCTCGCCGATGCGGTTGCGGCCGTTCTTGATCAGAGCCAGGGCGAAGGACCTGCCCAGGGCGGCGGAGTGGTAGCTGGAGGTCACAAAGCCCTCCATGGGAACGGGTCCGTAGGCGGAGTTCACAGGAATGCCCTTCTCCACCAGCTGGGTCCCTTCCGGCAGCCGGAGCGACCCGTCCACGGGCAGGACGCTGACCAGGTGCTTACGGTCCTCGCGCCGGGCGTCGGCGCGTGCGTAGGAGCGCTTGCCGACGAAGTCCTTGGCCTTCGAGACCACCCATTCCATCCCTGCGTCCTGCGGGGTGACCGTGCCGTCGGTGTCCTGCCCGACGATCGGGTAGCCCTTCTCGGCCCGGAGCACGTGCATGGTTTCGGTGCCGTACGGGGTGATGTCGAACTCGGCCCCGGCGGCGGCCACGGCTTCCCAGGTGTTCAGCCCGTACCAAGCAGGCACGTTGATCTCGTAGGCCAGTTCGCCGGAGAACGAGATCCGGCAGATCCGGGCTTTCACGCCGGAGGCGAGGGTGGTTTCGCGGAAGGTCATGAACGGGAACGCCTCGGCGTCGAGTCCGCCGTTGGCGGCGAGTTCGGGTGCCACCTTGGCGATCACCGCGCGGGATTTGGGCCCGACGACGGCAATCGTGGACCACTGTTCGGTCACCGAGGTGCAGTGCACGTCCAGCTCGGGCCATTCGGTCTGCAGCCATTCCTCCAGCCAGTCCAGAACCTTCGCGGCGCCGCCGGTGGTGGTGGTCATGAAGAACCGGTCCTCATCGAGACGGAGGGTCACGCCGTCGTCGAAAATCATGCCGTCAGCCATGCACATGACGCCGTAGCGGGCAGAGCCCGGTGCGAGCTTCTTGAACGCGTTGGTGTAGATCCGGTTGAGGAATTCGCCGGCGTCCTTGCCCCGGATTTCGATCTTGCCGAGTGTGGTGGCGTCCATGAAGCCCACGGATTCGCGGACGGCGGCGCACTCGCGCAGCACGGCGGTGTCCATGTCCTCGCCGGACTGCGGGTAGTACCAGGGCCGCTTCCACTGCCCCACATCTTCGAACAGTGCGCCCTGTGCGACGTGCCACGGGTGGATGGACGTGACGCGGGCGGGATCGAACAGTTCGCCGCGCTGGCGTCCGGCGAGTGCCGCGAACGCCACGGGGGTGAACGGCGCCCGGTAGGTAGTGGTGCCGATGTCGCCGATGCCGCGGGACGCTTCGCCGGCCTGCCGGAGCGCGGCGGCGATGACGCCTATCGCGTTGACGCCGGAGGTCTTGCCCTGATCGTTCGCGGTGCTGATGGAGGTGTAGCGCTTGATGTGCTCCACGGACCGCATCCCGGCCCCGGTGGACCGGAGGACGTCGGCCACGGACTGGTCGCGCTGGAAGTCGACGAAGTGGTGGTGCCAGTCATCCGGCGTGCCGGCCTGCCCGGGGACCAGCCACAGCTGGCGGGTGGGACCGGATGCTTTCGGCTCGCCGATCACGGCCGGCTCGACGGCGGATTCGAAGCCCGCGGCGATCGCAGCCGACGCTCCGGCGGAGATGCCTTCGGCGAGGCAATCGTCGAGTTCGAAGCTGCCGCGGCCCGAGCCGACCACCTGCTGGTTCGGGACCACGGTGCTCGGCACGAAGGCCGCCAGGTCCTCGTCCCAGCGCAGCTTGCCCTGCCGCTGCGAGTGCAGGTGCACCAGCGGGCTCCAGCCGCCGGAGACTGCCAGCAGGTCGCAGGCGATCTCTTCGATGCCTGAGGTGAGTTCGCCGTCGTCGCTGATGCTGCGGACGGTGACGGAGCTCAGCCGGCCGGTGTTTGTTCCGGCCGCGCCGGACGCGGAGGCCGCGGTGTCGGCAACCGCGCTGCCGATCAGCACGCGGGTGCCCGCTTCGACGGCGGCGGCAGCCACCGGGGTGAGGCGGGGACGGGCGTCGACGACGGCCGCGACCTTCACGCCGGCGGCGCGCAGGTCCGCGGCCAGGGCGTAGGCGGTGTCGTTGGTGGTGCCGATGACCACGCGCTGGCCGGCGGCGACGGCGTAGCGGTTGAGGTAGCTGCGGACGGCCGAGGCGAGCATGATGCCGGGGCGGTCGTTGTTCTCGAAGACCAGCGGGCGTTCGTGGGCGCCCGGAGCCAGGACAACCTGGTTGGCACGGATGTGCCAAATCCGCTGCCGGGAGACGCCGGGGGCTGCCGGGCTGGACAGGTGGTCGGTGCGGTTCTGGACGGCGATGACGTAGTTGGCGTCGTAGGCGCCGAAGGCCGTGGTGCGGTTCAGGACCGTGCATTCGGCCGCGGAGACGAGCTCGGCCTCGACGTCCGCCACCCACTCCAGGGCGGGCTTGCCCTCGATGGTCTCGGCCAGGCCGGGTGCCGTGGATCCGGAGAGGAGCGAGCCGCCCAGTTCGGGCTGGTCGTCCATGAGGATCACACGGGCTCCGGTGCGCACGGCCTCGCGGGCCGCGGCCAGGCCTGCGGGGCCGCCGCCGACCACCAGGACGTCCGTGTGGACGTATTTCTTGTCGTACTCGGCGCGGTCCTCCTCCGGGTCCAGCCGGCCCAGGCCGTTCAGCAGGCCTGCCTTCAGGCCGTCCACCAGGGTGACAGTGGTGGCGGGGAGCATGGATTCGGCGACGTGGCCGGGGAAGCGCGGCGCGATCCGGACCAGCGCGTTGGGTTCCTCCACGCCGGCGGCCAGGATGCCCCGGGGCCGGTCCTCGTAGAGGGAATTGCCGACGGCGATCCGGCCGTTGGCGAGCAGGGCCGAGGCGAGCGTGTCACCCGGGTGGCCGGTGTATTCCTGGCCGTCCACGGTGAAACGCCAGGAGATGGTGCGGTCGATGCGTCCGCCGGCGGCGAGGCGGGCGTTCTGGGAAGTCACTTGGTTGCTCCTTCCGGGGCGGTGCTGGGGGCGGTGGTGCTGTCGGAGGCCGGTTGCTCTATCAGTTGTGGTTGCTTCCGGGCCCCGATAGGGACACCAACTGATAGGGCATCGGGGGACGTGCTGGGGCGGCGGTGCCGGTGGTGGTGCTGTCGGCGGCGACGCTGGCGGTGCCGGCTTCGGGGCTGCCGGGACCGCCGCTGCCGGCCGCGGCGTGCCCATCGGGTAAACGGCCTGGATGTCGTACGTGACCGTGTCACGGAGCATGTTGAACCACTGGCGGCAGCCGGTGCTGTGCAGCCAGCGTTCGGCGAAGATGCCCTTGGTGTTCTCGCGGTAGAACAGGAACTCGGCCCATTCGCGATCATTCAGCTCGTTCGGGTTTTCCGGGTAGGGCACGTGGGCCTGGCCGCCGTAGTGGAACTCGGTCTCGTCGCGCGAGCCGCAGTTGGGGCATGAAATGAGGAGCATGTCCGGACTCTCTTCTAGTGGGCAACGGCGGCGGCGCCGTGTTCGTCGATCAGGGCTCCGGTTTCGAAGCGTTCCAGCGCAAACGGCTTGTTCAGCTTGTGCGGGGTGCCCGTGGCGATGGTGTGTGCGAACGTGAGCCCGGCAGCCGGGGTGCCCTTGAACCCGCCGGTGCCCCAGCCGCAGTTCACGAACATGTTGTCCACCGGGGTCAGGCCCACGATGGGTGAGGCGTCCAGCGTGGTGTCCACGATCCCGCCCCAGGTCCGCAGCACATGCGCCCGGGCGAAGATGGGGAACAGCTCGACGGCCGCTGCCATCTGGTGCTCGATCACGTGGAAGGACCCGCGCTGGCCGTAGCCGTTGTAGGAGTCGACGCCGGCGCCCATGACCAGTTCGCCCTTGTGGGCCTGGGAAACGTAGACGTGCACGTGGTTGGACATGACCACCGTGGGGTGGACCGGCTCGTGCAGTTCGGAGACCAGCGCCTGGAGCGGGTGCGACTGGATGGGGAGCCGGAAGCCGGCCATTTCGGCCAGGACCGAGCTGTGCCCGGCGGCGCACAGGCCCACCTTTTCGGTGTTGATGGTGCCGCGGTTGGTCTTGACGCCCACCACGCGGTTGCCGTCCTTGACGAAGCCGGTGACTTCGCAGTTCTGGATGATGTCCACGCCGAGTTCGTCGCACTTGCGGGCGAATGCCCAGGCCACGTGGTCGTGCTTGGCGATGCCGGCGCGCGGCTGGTACGTGGCGCCCATGACGGGGTAGCGGATGTTGTCGCTGATGTTCAGGATGGGGCAGAGTTCCTTGACCTGGTCCGGGTCCAGCCACTCCGCGTCCACACCGTTGAGCTTGTTCGCTCCCACGCGCCGGATGCTCTCGCGCACATCGCCCAGCGTGTGGGCCAGGTTCATGACGCCGCGCTGGCTGAACAGGAAGTCGTATTCGAGCTCCTCCGGCAGGATTTCCCAGAGCTTCAGGGCGTGCTCGTAGATGGCCGCGCTCTCGTCCCAGAGGTAGTTGGAACGGATGATGGTGGTGTTCCGGGCCATGTTGCCGCCGGCCAGCCAGCCCTTTTCCAGGACGGCGATGTTGGTCATGCCGTGGTTCTTGGCCAGGAAGTAGGCGGTGGCCAGGCCGTGGCCGCCGCCACCAACGATGACTGCGTCATAGGAAGGCTTCGGGTCCGGGTTGTGCCAGAGGAATTCCGGGTGCTCCGGAAGCTGCTGGGTGCTCACTGGGCTGCTCCAATCATGTCTGCCTCGAAGGCGGCAATCTCGGTGCCGTCGTTCAGGTGCGGGTAGAGGGGGAATTGTTCGGCGAGCGCCGTGACCCGGGCGCCGAGTTCGACGGCGGTCGCGTCGCCGATGGTTCCGGTACCGGCGGCGGCGATGAGCGCCGTCGCGATGATGTCCGCGACTTCGGTGAACTCCACGGGCCCGAAGCCGCGGGTGGCCAGGGCCGGTGTCCCGATGCGGAGTCCCGAGGAGACCATGGGCGGGCGCGGGTCGAACGGGACGGCGTTGCGGTTGACGGTGATGCCGATCCGGTGCAGGGCGTCCTCGGCCTGCTGGCCGTCCAGTTCCGAGTTCCGCAGGTCCACGAGGACCAGGTGGACGTCGGTGCCGCCGTTCACCACGGAGATGCCGGCCGCTGCCACGTCCTCCTGCAGGAGCCGCTCGGCCAGGAGCTTGGCTCCCTCGAGGACGCGCTCCTGGCGTTCCTTGAATTCCGGCGTGCCGGCCAGCTTGAAGGCGACGGCCTTGGCGGCGATGACGTGCTCCAGCGGGCCGCCCTGCTGGCCGGGGAACACGGCGCTGTTGATCTTGCGGGCGTATTCCTCCTTGGCGAGGATGACTCCGCCGCGCGGACCGCCGAGGGTCTTGTGCGTGGTGGTGGTGACGACGTCGGCGTACGGCACCGGGTTGGGGTGCAGCCCTGCCGCCACCAGCCCGGCGAAGTGCGCCATGTCCACCATCAGGTAGGCGCCCACGAGGTCGGCAATGCGGCGGAACTCGGCGAAGTCAAGCTGACGGGAGTACGCGGACCAGCCGGCCACGATCAGGCGCGGGCGGTGCTGCAGGGCCAAGGCTTCGACCTCGGCCATGTCCACGCGGAAGTCGGATTCGCGCACGTGGTACGGGACCACGTTGTAGAGCTTGCCGGAGAAGTTGATGCGCATGCCGTGGGTCAGGTGGCCACCGTGTGCCAGATCCAGTCCCATGATGGTGTCGCCCGGGTTGAGGAGTGAGAACATGGCGGCGGCGTTGGCCTGGGCGCCGGAGTGCGGCTGGACGTTGGCGAACTCGGCGCCGAACAGGGCCTTGACCCGGTCGATGGCGAGCTGCTCGATGACGTCCACGTGCTCGCAGCCGCCGTAGTAGCGCTTCCCGGGGTAGCCCTCGGCGTACTTGTTGGTCAGGACCGAGCCCTGTGCCTCCATGACGGCCGCGGGAGCAAAGTTCTCCGACGCGATCATCTCGAGCGTGGACTGCTGGCGGACCAGCTCGCGGGCAACGGCCTGCTCGACCTCAGGATCGACTGCGGAAAGTCGCTCATTCAACTGCTCAACCACGGATGCTCCTTTGAAATACCACTTTGTCTCTAATTGATATATCAGTGTGATGACAATGGTATGATTGAGATCACATGAGAGTCAATAGCCGGAAGCAAAGTGGAACCGGGCTTCCGTTTGAATCTCGGACCCAGTAGCCAAGAGGACCCCACCGAAGAACGGAGCCGCGCCGTGAATGCACTTCCCGCATTGCCGCCCGCCGAGGACGAAACACTGTCCCAGGCGGAGGCGGTGTACAGGCAGTTGCGTGACAAGCTGATCATGCTGGAAATCCGGCCCGGCGAACCCATCAACGACGGGCAGCTGGCCGCCGAGCTCGGCTTCGGCCGGACACCCGTGCGCGAGGCGATCAAACGGCTGGAAGTGGACCACCTGGTGGTGTCCTATCCGCGGCGGGGCACCTTTGCCACGAATGTGGACTTCACCGAACTGGCCGACGTCTCGGAAATCCGGGAACTGCTGGAACCGTTGGCTGCGCGCCGTGCGGCCACGCGGGCCAGCGCCCCCATGCGCCGCGAATTACTGAGCGTCGCCAAAACAATTTCGGAACTGGATCCCAGCCCCGCGGAATCCCGCGAGCTCATGAAATACGACCTCACGGTGCACCGCCTGATCTACAAGGCCGCCGGGAACCCGCACCTCGAAGACACCCTGATCCGCTACGACAACCTGGCAACGCGCATCTGGTGCCTCGTCCTGGACAAGGTCCCGTCAGTGAGCGGCCACATCACCGAGCACGTGGAGCTGCTCAAGGCGGTGGCCGAGGGCGACGCCGACAAAGCCGGCGAACTCGCGTTGCACCACGTCACGAGCTTCGAAGAGACCATCCGCAAGGTCCTCTAGGGAGCGTCGGGAACGGAGGAATCCCCCGGGACTTTCCCGGGGGATTCCTGTATTCGGCCGGCGCGGGATTCGGCTGGCGCGGGCCGGCTGCGCGGGAGCCTAGTGGCCGCCTCCGCCGATCACCCCCTTTTCAACCGCCTTCGTGACGGCATCGGCTTCGGCCCGGGTCAGCGTGCCGTCGGTGACGGCCGTGTCCAGCTTGGTCTTCAGGGCGGCCGCGCGCTCCGCCTGAGCGGCGGCACGGATCTCCGAGAGCGCCGTCGTGACCTTGGCTTCGTCGACGCCGAGTGCCGTCGCGAGGGACTTGGCCATCGCCGCGTCCCTGGCGGTGCGGTCCGGCTTGGTGCCGTCGGCAGGCGGCGTGGCGGGCTTGTTGGCATCCCGGAACGCCTGGAGCGCTGCGGTCACCTTGGCCTCCTCGACGCCAAGCTTTGAGGCGAGGTCCGCAGCGATCTGGCCGCGGTCCCCCTTGTGGCCGCCCCGCATGCCGTCCGCGGGTGCGGTGCTGCCGGTGGACGCGCTGGCGCTGGCAGTGGGCGTTGGGGTGGTGGCTGCGGAGGCCATGCCCGTGACTCCCAGTCCGGCGCCCAGCGCCAAGGCTCCGGCCGCAACGCCGAGCGTGATTCTCTTGGTTCGTGACATGCTGTGTCTCCTCGATCCGCCGTGCGAAACGGCTTGTGGCTAAGGGCGTCGGGTTCAGCCCCCTTCATACAAAGATGCGGCAGCGGGATATGGCACCGCTGTTCGGAGACTGTCAGGAAGCTGTGAGTGTCACCGCGGCACCTAAGAGAGGGTCCCGCCGCCGTGGACACCGGCGGCATGGTCAGCGCAGCCTATATTTCCGAGGCCATGAGTGCGGAATCGCCGTTGGTCTCCCGTGCGACCGGACCATCCTGCCCACGAATTCATCCGACGCCGGGATGAGGAAATCATCAGTTCCGTGCGGGCGGAGCTTGACCTTGAAATCGCTGCGGGGCGTGTGGCGGCCGCCCTCAATCCGGCCGTTGGCGCCCGGCAAATCGCCGCGCTCATCGAAGGCATCCAGTTAGCGTGGCTCTACGACGACTACGTGGACATGGCCGCCCACCTGGAGGAGTTCATGCAGCTGATCAGGATTCCGCGGACGTAGCCCTCACAGCGTCACTTCCGGCGTTTCGGCCATTTCACGTTCATCAGCAGTAATCCCAGCAGCAGGGAGTCCACGGTCATGATGGCCGCTGCGAGGTAGGCCCAGCCGATCATCATGAGTTGCTCACCGCCAGCCGAAAGCCTGAAGTGCGGGTGTGGAACAGACTGCTCATGACAATCTCCTGACTTGGATCCCCCCAGCCATTCGATAGTTCACCCAAGTGTGGCACGACGCCGCCCCCCAGGGAACGGCTCTGCGCGCACGACGGTGGCTGCACCGGAACGGCGGCCGGAACCGGAGGGGCGGCTGCACCGGAACGGCGGCCCGCACCGGAAGGTGCGGGCCGCCGTCGGCGTTTCCCGGGAGTTCCCGCAGGCGCCGGAGCGCCTGTTAGATGATTGCCGCGCGCAGCTCCTTCGCAGCAACGGCGGGGTCGTCTGCGCTGTAGATGGAGCCGCCGACGACGGCGACGTCCGCGCCGGCGCGCTGCACCGCTTCAATGGTGGAGATGTTCACTCCGCCGGCCACCGAGAAGGGAACCCGGGCTTCCTCGCCGGCGCTGAGGAGCACGTTGAGGTTGTAGCCGGGCTTGGCCTGCTCGTCCAAGCCCGCGTGGAATTCGATGAACTTGGCGCCGAGGGCGCGTGCTTCCTTGGCGCGGGCCACCTTGTCCCGGACTCCGATCAGGTCCACCACGACGCCCTTGTTGTGGGCCCTGGCGGCCTTTACTGCGCCGGCAATGGTGGAGTCGTCGGCGCTGCCCAGGACGGACACGAGGTCCGCCCCGGCGTTGAAGGCGATCTCGGCCTCGAGCTCGCCGGCGTCCATGGTCTTCATGTCGGCGAACACGATCTTGTCCGGGTGCGCGGTCTTGACGGCGGTCACGGCGGCCAACCCTGCGTTCTTCACCAGCGGCGTCCCGAGTTCGATGATGTCAACGTATTCGGCCACCTTCCCGGCGAGATCGAGGGCGGCTTCGACGGTGAGGACATCCATGGCGACTTGCAGTTTCATGTGGGGGTCTCTTTCCTGGGTTTTTTGGTTTGTTGGTTGGTTCGTGGTTCTTGGTGGTGACGGGGATGAAATGAGGGGGCTATTCGAGGTTCGCGTGGCGAAGCCAGAGTTCCTCGGGGGCGGCGGCGTCCTCGTCCCAGAGGCCGTGGAAGACGGCCTCGGTGACGGCGAACAGCGCCTGCTCGAAGAGGCTGCCCGAATATTGGCGGGACACTCCGGAACGGTGGTCCGTCTTCTGCGCCGCCGGAATCAGTACGACGGCGGAGGCCAGCTCCGCGAGCGGGGAACCGGCGTTGGTGGTGTAGGCGGCAACCCGGGCGCCTTGGGCGGCCGCGGTTTCCGCGGCCTTGACCACGCTTGCCGTAGTGCCGGATCCGGAGGCGGCGAGCAACAGGTCGCCGGAACGGATGGCCGGGGCCGTGGTCTCCCCGACCACGTGCACCGTCAGGCCAAGGTGCATTAGCCGCATGGCCGCCATCTTCAGCACCAGGCCGCTGCGGCCTGCGCCCGTCACGAAAATCCTGCCGGCCAGCCGGAGTTCGGACGCCAGTCCAGCAACCTGTTCCGGATCCACGCGGCCGGCGGCCTCTGCGATCTCGTCCTGGATGAGAAGTAGGTTCCGGCTAAAGGCCCGGGACGTGCCGGCCAGGGCGGCCGGATCAGTTTCTGCGATGACGCTCATCGGCGCGTACCTCCTTCAGAAGTGGTTACCTCTTCATCCTGACCTGCCCGAAGGGCAGGCAATACGCCATCATCGGACGGTTCGTACTACCCGAAAGGGTGGGCAACCCGCTCGAACTCCGTAAACTGGGCGGGTGACCCGACCTGTCGAAACCGCGCCTGCAACCTCCGCTCCGCGGCCGCCCCATCCCGAGTTGATGCAGGCGGCCCGGCCTCTGCTGGAGGATGTCGCCGCCCTGTCCGCGGCACCGCTGGCCGACATCGCCCGGCGCCTGAGGGCGGCGCTCGTCCCCTACCTGGACAGCAGCGCCCTGGTGATCTTCACCGAGGACTGCACCGGCCGGCCGCAGAAGAAAGCCGGCGCCGAAGCCATCATCAGCCGGGTGTCCATCGCCGAACTGGACCACATCCGGGCATCGCTAGTTGGCCCGTCTCCGGCTGGCCCGTCGCTGCCCGGCGGCAACAGCTCCGGCTTCGAGGGTTCCGGCGTCGAACTGTGGGAGGGGGAGGCCGTGCTGGGCGGCGAGGAACGGCCGGTCCTCGCGTTGTCCTCGCCCAGCAATGCGCTGCTGGTCCTCGCCCATCCGCAGCCCCTGCCGGATCCCGCGGACCAGGCGGAAGCGCAGTGGGTGCTCCGCTACCTGTGGCAGCTCACGGCGGAGCGCATCAGGGAAAAGGTGGCCGATGCGCCGCCGTCGTACCTCATTGAATCCCGCGCGGCGTCGGCCGAGCGGGTACGGGTGACGGCCGAGCTCGTCGACCGCCACTCCACCACGCTCGAGACCCTCCTCGCCGCGCTGCGGTCGCCGGCCTTGAAGGACGACGCGGCGCGGAAGTCCGCCACCGACGTTGCCGCCAAAGCACTCGTGGGCCTGCGCACGCTCAACGACCGCACCACCGACCTGGTGGAAGAACCGGTCAGCACGGCCTTCCAGCGCCTGCGGGACGACCTCCGGCCGCTCATGAATTTCAGCGGGATCGACGTCCAGTTCATCGAACCGCCCGTCAACGGCCGAGCCCTGCCCGGAGAGGTGGCCCACGCCGCGCGGGCCATCGTCCGGGGCGTGGTGCTCGCCATGGTGGACCAGCCGAAGGTCCGCCGCATCCGGACCCAGTGGGACTGCGACGGCGAGAACCTCCTCATCAACGTCCGCGACGACGGCCTCGGCGAGCTGTCCGCGGAAGCACCCAATATCGCGCGCCTGGTCCAGCGCGTGGAAGCCCTGGACGGCCGCATTTCGATCGAGGTGATGCCGGGCTGGGGCGCCGATGTCGCCGTCGACCTCCCCCTCGATCCGCCCGCGCGCCAGCTGGCCGATGTCTCGGAGTGGAAGCTCGGCGAGAGGGAACTGGAGGTGCTCCAGCTGCTCTCCGCCGGGCAGCGCAACCGCGCCATAGCGGGGAAGCTGCACATCAGCGAGAACACGGTGAAGTTCCATCTCCGGAACATCTTCCGCAAGATCGGGGCCTCGTCCCGGACAGAGGCCATTGCGCTCGCCCACAGCAACGGCCTGCGCTAAGCGTGCCCCTGGCTGGCGTGGGCAGATAAGAACTGTGCTCACGCTTGCTTTCCGGCTTTGGCTCTGGGGGCGCAACGCTCCGTCGCGCCGGCGACCCGCTCCTGCGGCGACGATACCCCCGCTGTGGCTTGGTCGGTTGCGCGGGTGGGGCTGGCTGTTCAGGTTGGCTGGACCCGGGCAAGGGAGGTGCCGTGGAACGGTAGTTTTGGCCGGTCGGGGTGCGGAGTTCGATGGCGTGCCGGGGGCCGGGCGCGGGTTGGGCTTTCCATCCGGGGAGTTCTTTGGTGTGATTGCAGGCCTCGCACAGCCCGGCCGCGTTTCCGAGACTGGTGGTTCCGCCCTTGTGCCACGGTACGACGTGGTCGTGATGGCGGATGGGTGCGTCACAGTACGGGGTGCGGCAGGTGTCATCACGGGCCTCGATGAAGCGCCGCAGCCCGGCTGGGAACAGTCGTGCCCGTGAATCCATGGCGACGAGGTCGCCGGTCCCGGGTGCGGTGTACAGCCGGCGAAGCCAGGTCCTGAGCTCGTGATCGTCCTCCTTCCGGCCCTGCGCCCGGGTAAGCAGGTGGCGGGCCCAGCCGGCCGGGACGGTGCCGTACCCGGGTAGCCGGGCCGGCTCGCCATCGCCTTGGAAGAGGGTGCGGTCGGTCATGACGAGCTGGATCTCCACGCCCGAGATTCCCCCGGGGGTGCCCGTAGTACGTTCAACCAGGGCGTCGGCCATGACCTGTCCACGTGTCCGGTCATCCCCTTCGGAGCGAAGGCTGTCGGCGTGCCGGCTGAGCGCGGCATGCACGGCGACGCCCTGCGCGACGGGCAGCAGGGCTGTCAGGTAGGTCATGGTGTCCGGTGCCGGGCGAAGGCTGACACACCGCTCCTCAGCGGCGCGACCGGCCCGTTGGGTGACGGAGCGGGGGTCCCGGCGGTAGGACGCGGCCCTAACCGCCGCGGTGATGGCGCGGTCCCCGACCCCGGCGAAGGTCCCTGTGTCGGGAGCGAGTTCGTCGTCGACGGCGCACCGGTCGGCCGCGGACAGGCATGCTGTCTCCTTGACGATCACGGTGGCACGCCATTCGTTGAGCTGCCCGCTGTCCAGGGCGGCCAGGGTGTGCGGCATCTCGGTCACGAGGGCCTTGGCGAGGCCAAGCTGGCGGCTGCCGCGGCTGGGCGATTCCCGGCGGGCGAGGGCGATCTGCGCGGCCACGCCCTGGCCCCGTTCCGCGACGGGGACCCCGGCCGTGGCCTGTCTCTTATACACATCTAGATGTGTATAAGAGACAGCGGCAATCCTTGCCTGCAGGCCGGCGCCCACGCACTTCAGGACCTCCAAGCCAGCCAGCTGCTCGATCAGCCCGGCGCTGTCCGGGCTGATCTGCAGCGAACCCGCCGCAGCAATCAGGTCTTGAACACTGGCACAGGACCCAGCGGAGCTGGACGCATAGGTGTTCGAGGCGGCGTCATCGGCAAACGCGGCCTCGGGAAACGCAGGGCCCGAAAATGCGGCGTCGGGGAAAGGGTCCTCTGGAAAGGTGGGGTCTGAAAACACGATGTTCGGGTCAGAGTCATATGGATAGCTGTCATCCGGGAACGCGTCGAATGAAAACCCGCCGTCCGGAAAAGCGGCACCGGGAAGAGCGCCGCCTGGTGGCGGGGCTACCAGTCTCAACTCCGACTCCCGAATGTTGTTCATAGACACAGTCTTCCAAGGGGGTCTGACATTCTAGGGCCGTCGCGACACAGCGGGCGTAGTGCGGTTTCAACCGCTGCCCGCGAACTGCCCCTTGCAGGACCGGCAGGCCGGTGACAGGGTGGCGGCATGGCGATCGAGATTCGTCCGGCGACGCAGTTCGAGGACGTGAAAACGATGCTCGGACCCAAGCGGCCCGATGCGACCGTGTGCTGGTGCCTGAGCTACCGCATCCCCTCCAATCAGAACGTGCAGCTACACGGCCCGGAGCGAGGGGAACTGGTGGAGCAACTCGTGGGGCAGGCGCCGCCGCCGGGGGTGCTCGCATACGACGAGGATGAAGTGGTGGGCTGGGCGGCCGTCCATCCGCGCGCCGACACCAGCTTTGCCCGCAACCGCAGGATTCCGCACGTGGACGACCTCGACGTGTGGTCCGTGTGGTGCATTCGGGTGCGGCCTGGACATCGCCGCGAGGGAATCTCCCATCAGCTGCTGCAGGGTGCCGTCGATTTCGCCCGGCAGCACGGTGCGCCCGCCATCGAAGGCTACCCCGTGGACAACCGGGGCCAACGCGTTGACCTCACCATGGCCTACGTTGGCACCCGCAAACTCTTCGAACAGGCCGGGTTCGCCTGGGCTGCCGACACTGACTCAGTGATCAATGGCTTCCCCCGCGTGCTCATGCGCCGTGACCTGCGCTGATTCGCAGGCGCTGCGTTAACCCGCTTAACGCAATGTCAGCTCCGTCACACCTCCGGGACTAGGATCGGAATGGTCGAACTAACCGAGAGGACGCTACAGGCGGCCTTGTGGCGGGTAAGCAAAAGCCGCAGAAACTACTTGAGAGTATGGATCATGGCTTCGAACAGTGACCCTGAATCTGATATCGATGCTGAGGGTGGGCAGCACGGAGGTGTCCAGTCCGTAGACCGGGCGCTCGCAGTCCTGGAAATACTTGCCCGGGACGGCCATGCGGGCGTGAGCGAAATTGCCGAGGAGATGGGCATCCACAAGTCCACGGTTTCCCGCCTGCTGGGCTCCCTGGTCAGCCGGGAAATGGTCCACCAGAACAGCGAACGGGGAAAATACCAACTGGGGTTCGGCATCCTGCGGCTGGCAAGCTCCATCCCCGGCCGACTCAGCCTGGTCCGCGAGGCCCGGCCCGTGCTGGAAAGCCTGGCCGAGGAATTCAAGGAGACCGTCAACCTCGCCGTTCTGCGCTCCAATTACGCCGTTAATGTGGACCAGGCCATGGGACCGTCAACGCTGGCCACCTACGACTGGGTGGGCAGCCTGACGCCGCTTCACGCCACGTCCAGCGGAAAAGTCCTGCTCGCAGCCTTGTCCGCGGACGACCGCGACCGCATCCTGAAGGAGACGGGGCTCCCGGCCCGGACTCCCCGGACCATCACCAACCGGGCCAAGCTCGAAAACCAGCTTCTCGACGTCGCCCGCAACGGCTACGGCGTGGTCCGGGAAGAGTTCGAAATCGGGCTCAACTCGATGTCAGTGCCGGTGTACAACCATGTTGGGGCGGTGATCGGCGCGGTCAGCATTTCCGGCCCGGCCTTCCGCTTTGATCCCGAGGCGGCGCCGGGACTCCTCGAGGCGCTCAAACAGGCAGGCCTCCGGATCAGCGCGAACATGGGCTACACCCGGCGCTAGTTGTACTGCCCAGGCAGGTTGGTTAAGCGGCTGATGGGCGGGTGGCCTCCGATTGCGGTGTGGGGCCTGTGGTGATTGTAATGGTGCAGCCATGCCGGGAGGGCGTTTCTGCGGGCTGATTCTGTGGCGTAGAAGCGTTGGAATGCCCAGCCGTCGGCCAGAGTGCGGTGGAACCGTTCGATCTTGCCGTGGTCTGCGGACGGTAGGGGCGGGTCTTCTTGGCCTTGACGTTCAGCTCCCGGCAGGTGTCCCCCTAGAGGTGGGATTTGTAGGCTGAGCCGTTATCAGACAGGACCCGCTCGACGGTGACGCCGCGGGCGGCGAACCAGGACACGGCCCGTCGCAGCACTCCCACAGCGGTGACCGCTGTTTCGTCGCCGTGAATCTCGGCGTAGGCGACGCGGGAATGGTCGTCGATGACCGTGTGCACGTAGGCGGTGCCGATCAAAGGATTGTGATGCCTGTTGCGCGGCTTGTCAGAGGTCCCTATCCGGTTCCGCTTGCCGTCCTGCCGTCCGACGTAGCGCCAGCCGCCGCCGTCGGGGATGTTGCCGAGTTTTTTCACGTCGACATGGATCATCGCCCCCGGCGTGTCGTGCTCGTAGCGTCGGATGACTTCCCCGGTGCGTTTGTCCACGTGATGCAACCGGTTCAGCCGGCACCGCACCAGAACCGCGTGGACGGTCGAGGCGGGCGTGGACAGCTTCGCGCCGATCGCGACCGGCCCCAGCCGCTGCTTCCACCGCAGGTGCACGACCTTGCGGACCAGTTGCTGCGGGGTCCGGTTCACCACCCGGTGCGGACGTGAGGATCTGTCAGGCATGCCCGCTTCGCCCATCGCGGCATACCGTTCAGCCCACCGTTTGGCTGTGGGCCAGGAACAATTGAACTGTTCGGCAGCCCGGGACACCGGCCAGCCGTGATCAACGACGAGACGCGCGAGGCGTAACCGTTGGCGTGGAGTCAAAGCGGCATTAGCGTGGGACATTGAGGACCTCCTGGTCGCCTCAGCGGTTGTCTAAGCAACTCCACTGTGCAACCGGAGGTCCTCACCCATGAGTCAACGACTCCAGCGAGTCATCACATTCACCCAACCAACGTCTCTGGGCAGTACAGCTAGTACCGGCCTAGCGGGCATCCTTCGGTCCCGGCTTCGGTCTTGGTGCCGGGTAGCCGGTCATCAGCACGCCCGAGAGGACCCAGATCAGGCCTATCCTGCCACGGCCAGTCCTCCGCCGAGACCGGTCTGCCGGCAGGACCGGGCCGCGCAATAGAGCAGAAAAGTCTTGACATCCCCTGTGAGCAACCCCACTCTGTTGCTTATTGCGATTGCTGTTGATCCCTGCGGAACAACGCCCGGCAGTTGCGCAGGATCCCCGAACGAAGAAGAGGTCCCTCCATGCACAAGGCATGCCCGCTCAGCGAACTGGCACCCGGGGAAGCGCTGCGGCTGAATACGTCGCCGCCCATCGCCGTCTTCCACACCGAAGAGGGCGAACTCTTTGCCATCGACGACACATGCACGCACCAAGACGCCTCCCTGGCCGACGGCTGGGTGGAGGACTGCTGGGTCGAATGCCCGCTGCACGCCTCCCGGTTCAACCTGCGCACGGGAAGCGTTGACGCCCCGCCGGCCAAGCTGCCGGTCCGCTCCCACGAAGTCTCAGTGATCGACGGCGACATCATGATCACCGAATCCGACGAGGTTCCCAACCTCCCCCCCTGGCCTGACAATGGACGGCCACGTCTAGCACCAGCCCATGAATCCGAACAAAGGACTCCCTCATGGCATTGGACAGTGACATTGCTGCCCTCGATCCCACCCCGCCCGCACCCCTCCCGCCCGCAGCAGTCCTGGACACGGAGGACTGTGAGCAGCTCCTGCAGGAGCTGCGCCAGACCAAGACCGAGCGGGCCGTAACGGAACGCCGGAACCGCAAACTCACACTCGACAAGGCCACCTTCGGGATCACGGGCGCATGCGCCGTCGCCTTCGTCTTGTGGGGCTTCTTCGGACGGGACAGCCTCGCTGCCACATCGCAAAGCGTCCTCGACTGGGTCATGGAGTACACCGGCTGGCTCTTCATGGTCCTGGCGTCGCTCTTCGTGGTCTTTGTTCTGTGGCTGGCCCTCGGCAAGTTCGGCAACATCCCGCTGGGCAAGGACGGCGAGAAACCCGAATTCCGCACCATCTCCTGGGTAGCCATGATGTTTGCCGCCGGCATGGGCATCGGGCTCATGTTCTACGGCGTGGCCGAACCCCTCTACCACTACGTCTCGCCGCCGCCCGGAACCGTGGACGGACGGACCCCCGCGGCCATCCAGACCGCCATGGCCACCTCTATCTTCCACTGGACCCTGCACCCCTGGGCCATGTATGCAGTGGTTGGCATCGCCATGGCCTACGGCACCTACCGACTGGGCCGCAAGCAGCTCATCTCCGCGGCCTTCACCTCGCTCTTTGGCATCAGGATGGTTGAAGGCCCGGTGGGCAAGTTCATTAATATCCTGGCTATTTTCGCCACGCTGTTCGGCACCGCTGCCTCGCTGGGCCTGGGCGCCCTCCAGATCGGCAGCGGCCTGACGTCCAACGGCTGGGTGGGGGAAATCGGCACACCCGTGCTCGTGGTCATCGTCGCAATCCTGACGTCCTGTTTCGTGGCCTCCGCGGTCTCCGGCATCAGCCGCGGCATCCAGTGGCTGTCCAACATCAACATGGTCCTGGCCGTTGTCCTGGCCCTCATCGTGTTCGTGGCCGGGCCCACGCTCTTCATCCTGAACCTGATCCCGGCCGCCGTGGGGGACTATGCCAGGGACCTGGCGGAAATGTCTTCCCGGACCGAGGCCGTGGGAGACGAGGCGCTGCGGAGCTGGATGTCCAGCTGGACCATCTTCTACTGGGCCTGGTGGCTGTCTTGGACACCGTTCGTTGGGATGTTCATCGCCCGTATCAGCCGGGGCCGTACCATCCGGCAGTTCGTCACCGGAGTCCTGCTGGTTCCCAGCCTTGTCAGCGTGATCTGGTTCGGCATCTTCGGCGGCACTGCCTTCGGCATCCAGCAGCAGGCCGACAAGACGGAGAACCCCGCCGACGGCCTCGTCAAAATGGTCGACGGCGCACCCTCCATCTCGTTCGACGGCGCCCTTTTCGACCTGATCAAGAACCTGAACATGCCTGCCTGGGCCACCGCCGCGGTCATCGTCCTGGCCATGGTCCTGGTGGCAATCTTCTTCATCACCGGAGCAGACTCCGCCTCCATCATCATGGCCTCCCTGAGTTCCAACGGAGCCAGCGAACCCCGCCGCGGGCTGGTGATCTTCTGGGGCCTGCTGACCGGCGGAGTGGCAGCCGTGATGCTCCTTGCCGGCGGAGACGAACCGTCCGAAGCGTTGTCCGGCCTGCAGCGGATCACGATCGTGGCCGCCCTGCCCTTCGTGGTGGTGATGCTCCTGCTCTGCCTCGCTCTGGCCCGCGACCTGCGCCGTGATCCGCTGGCGCTGCGGCAGCGGCTCGCCACCACGGTGGTCGAACGCGCCATCCGCACCGGAGTGGAACAGCACGGCGGCGTCCAGTTCGATCTCGTGACCAGGCATGAATGCGACGGACGCTGTGCCGAGGGCACGCGCTGCCCGGGTGACACCACGTCCAGCGACGCCAAGACCAGCGACGCCACCGACGCCGTCGCCACCAACTAGTCGCCACCACCAAGGAGACAACCGTGACCACAGTTCTTGAAAGCCGCCCCGCCGGCGCTGCAACTACGGCCGCTGCAGCCGCAAGGGCCGAGGCCTCTAGCGCGGCTGCGCGTTCGGTGTCCGAGGCCCGGACGGCGGAATTCGTCCTGACCCTGGCCTGCCCCGAGCGGCCGGGCATCGTCCGGGCTGTCACCGCCTTCCTGGCCGACCGCGGCTTCGACATCGTGGAGCACCAGCAGTTCGACGACCACGTCAGCGGCAACCTCTACCTGAGGACGGCCTTCACGGGAGGAGGCGCCGACCCCGGTTTCGACGAGCTCAACCACCGGGCAGCCGTCACGGCAGAAAGCCTCACCGCCGAATTCGCGGCGACGGCCGGGGAGTTCGGCATGAATTTCACCTTCCATGACGGTCGGCCCCAGCGGCTGCTGGTCATGGTCTCGAAGTTCGGCCATTGCCTGAACGACCTGATTTTCCGCTGGCGCGCCGGCAGCCTGGGTGCGGAGATCGCCGTCGTGGTTTCCAACCACGAGGAGCTGCGCGCGATGGCCGAAGGTGCCGGGCTGCCCTTCATCCACGTGCCCGTCACGGCCGCCACCAAGCCCGAGGCGGAGGCCCGTCTGCTGGAGCTCATCGCCGAATACGATGCCGACCTCGTGGTCCTGGCCCGCTACATGCAGGTGCTCTCCAACGATCTGTGCACCAGCCTGCGCGGCCGGGCCATCAACATCCACCATTCCTTCCTGCCCGGCTTCAAGGGCGCCAAGCCGTACCACCAGGCATACGACCGCGGCGTGAAACTCGTCGGGGCCACGGCGCACTACGTCACCCCGGAGCTGGACGAGGGCCCCATCATCGAGCAGGAAGTCTTCCGGGTGGACCACAGCCTTGATGCGGACGCCCTGGTGACGGTCGGCCGCGATGCCGAATCGCAGGCCCTGTCCCGGGCCGTGAAGTGGCATTGCCAGCACCGCGTCCTGCTCAACAACACCCGCACCGTCGTATTCCGCTAACGCGAACCAGGAGAACCATTTATGAGCGCATCACCACGCGTCGTCATCATCGGCGCCGGCATCGTCGGCACCAACCTCGCGGACGAACTTTCCAGCCGCGGCTGGGACAACATCACCGTCGTCGAGCAGGGCCCGCTCGAGCTCGCCGGCGGGTCCACGTCGCACGCGCCCGGCCTGGTCTTCCAAACCAACCCGTCCAAGACCATGACCGAGTTCGCCAGCTACACGGTGGACAAGCTGCTCTCCCTCAGCGCCGACGGAGTGTCCTGCTTCAACCAGCTGGGCGGGCTCGAGCTGGCCACCACCGAGACGCGGCTGCAGGACCTCAAGCGCAAGCTGGGCTACGCCACGTCCTGGGGCATCGAAGGCCGCATCATCGACCCCGACGAGTGTGAAAAGCACTACCCGCTGCTCAACTCCGGCGCCCTCGGAGACGGCCGCGAAGTCCTCGGCGGCCTCTACGTCCCCACCGACGGCCTGGCCTCCGCCGCCCGCGCCGTCCAGCTGCTGATCAGCCGCACCCGCGAAGCAGGTGTGACCTACCTCGGCTCCACCACCGTGACAGGCATCGAGCAGACCGGCGGAAAGGTCACCGGAGTCGAAACGGCCGACGGCGTGATCCCGGCCGACATCGTGGTGTCCTGCGCCGGGTTCTGGGGCCGCGAGCTCGGCAAGATGGTGGGCATGAAGGTGCCTCTGTTGCCGCTGGCCCACCAGTATGTGAAGACCACGGCGCTGGCGGAGCTGAAGGGCCGCAACGAGCTTCCCAACGGCGCCCGCCTTCCAATCCTGCGCTACCAGGACAAGGACCTGTACTACCGCGAGCACGGCGACCGCATCGGCATCGGCAGCTACGCGCACCGCCCCATGCCGGTGGACATGGCGGAGCTCCCCCGCGTCGGCGCCGACGAGATGACCGATCACCACATGCCCTCCCGGCTGGACTTCACCCTGGACGATTTCCTGCCCTCCTGGGAGGACAGCAAGGACCTGCTCCCGGCACTTCGCGGGGCGCAGATCGAGGACGGCTTCAACGGCATCTTCTCGTTCACCCCGGACGGCGGCCCGCTCATGGGCGAGTCCCCCGACGTCGAGGGCTTCTTTGTCGCCGAGGCCGTCTGGGTCACCCACTCCGCAGGCGTCGCCCGGGCCATGGCCGAACTGATCATCGAGGGCCGGTCCCGCACCGACCTGCACGGCTGCGAGCTGACGCGCTTCGAGAAGGTCCAGACCACCGACCAGTACGTCAGCGAAACTTCCCAGCAGAACTTCGTGGAGATCTACGACGTCCTGCACCCGCTCCAGCCGAAGGAATCCCCGCGGGACCTGCGCGTCAGCCCCTTCAACGTCCGGCAGAAGGAACTCGGCGCGTTCTTCCTGGAGTCAGCTGGCTGGGAGCGCCCGCACTGGTTCGAGGCCAACGCCGGCCTGCTCGAAGAGCTGCCCGCGGAATGGCAGGCGCCGGAGCGGGACGCGTGGTCCGCGATGTTCTCCTCCCCCATCTCGGCGGCCGAGGCGTGGAGGACGCGCACCGCCGTCGGGCTTTACGACATGACGCCGCTGAAGCGGCTTGCCGTCAACGGCCCCGGCGCCCAGGGCCTGCTGCACCGGCTCAGCACCGGCAACATCGCCAAGAAGCCGGGCGCGGTGACGTACTGCCTCCTGCTGGAGCACGACGGCGGCATCCGCAGCGACGTGACCGTCGCCCGCCTCGCGGAGGAACAGTTCCAGCTGGGCGTGAACAGCAACGTGGACTTCGACTACCTGCGCGTCGAGGCCGGGAAGCAGTCGGCCGCGGACCCCGCCCAGTGGGTGCACGTCACGGACATCACCGGCAGCACGTGCTGCATCGGGCTGTGGGGGCCGCTGGCCCGTGAAGTGATCGGCAAGGTCAGCGGGGACGACCTCAGCAACGACGGCCTGAAATACTTCCGCACCAAGGAGATTTCAGTGGGCGGCATCCCCGTCACGGCCATGCGGCTCTCCTACGTGGGCGAGCTCGGCTGGGAGCTCTACACCACAGCGGAGTACGGGCTGAAGCTCTGGGACCTGTTGTTTGAGGCCGGGCAGGAACACGGCATCATCGCTGCCGGCCGCGGCGCGTTCAACAGCATGCGGCTCGAGAAGGGCTACCGGCTGTGGGGGACGGACATGACCTCCCAGCACCACCCCTACGAGTCAGGGCTGGGGTTCTCCATCGCCAAGGACAAGGAAGGCTTCGTGGGCTGCGAGGCACTGGCCGTCCGCAAGGAGCAGCCCGCCAGCCGGGCCCTGCGGTGCCTGACTGTCGATAACGGCACCTCCATGGTCCTCGGCAAGGAACCCGTGTACGTCAACGGCCAGGCGGCTGGTTACGTCACGAGCGCCGCCTACGGCTATTCGGTGCGCAAACCGATCGCCTACGCCTGGCTGCCGGCCGGCGTCGGGATCGGCGACTCCGTGGAGATCGAGTACTTCGGCGAGCGCATCGCGGCGACCGTCACGGCCGAGCCCCTCTTTGATCCCGGCATGGAGCGACTGCGCGGCTGACGCGCTCCTCTCTGCCACACATCGACGGCGACACTCCGGACTTACCGGGGTGTCGCCGTCGTCGTGGGGTCCAACAGGGGTCAGCAGGCTCAGTCACACTGGGAGCGGGCGGCAGAGGTTTCGGAGGGCGGCATAGCTGGCCGCGGCCGCCTCTGTCTCGGCCTGAATCCGCTGCGTGAGCACCTCGACCTGTTCGGAGATCTGGAGGCTGACCGGGAGACGCTGGCCGGGCCAGGCGGATGCCTCACGGGAGTCGACCAGGGCCGCGGTCAATGCCTTGGAGAGGGCATGAACCTTCCACGAGTGCCGCACGCAGTGAACTGCCCGCCGTTTGAGTTCCGGGCCTTGGACCAGGAGCTCGCGGCTGCCCGACACCACTGCCAGCAGCGTCCGCCCGGCTTGAATTCTTCTCATGCGTGCACATCCCCCAACACACCAATTTCGGAACCGTTTGTTCGAGTGTTGCGGAGGTGCCTCAACTTCCGGTCAAGGCGGTCCAAGGATTTGCCCAATTCCGCCGTCCTGACCCTTTTTGCCAAAAAAACGACGGCGACACTCCGGACTTGCTGGGGTGTCGCCGTCGTTCTGTGGTCAAACAGGGTCAGCAGGGCTGCGGCTGCCGAAATTTAGGTCTTCCCTTGGCTGAGTGTGCCATGTACCATTTCACATATCACGTGACATAGCCCACATCGATCGACGGCTCTTGGCCCCCACATGGAAGATCGCTATGACCCTTTCAGAAATCGCAGACGGTAAGCTCGCACCTCGTCTGGGTATCAAGCTAGACAACATTTCGAAGCGCTACGGCGAACACACCGTCCTCGACGACGTATCCCTGCACGTTGAACCGGGGACGGTCACGGCTCTCATCGGACCCTCAGGTGCCGGTAAAAGCACATTCCTAAGATGCATCAACCTGCTGGAGCGCCCCGATTCCGGCACCATCCAGGTAGACCAGCACACCATCGAGCCCGGCAAGGATGTCACCAGCCGCGACCTTGCGGCCCTGCGGCGCACAGTGGGCATGGTGTTCCAGTCCTTCAACCTGTTTCCGCACATGTCCGCCTTGAAGAACATCAGCTTCCCCCAGCAGAAGGTCCTGGGACGCACCAAGGAAGAGGCCGACGCACGGTCGAGGCAGCTGCTGGAGAGGGTGGGCCTCAAGGAGAAGGCGGACCAGCATCCGGGGAAGTGCTCCGGCGGCCAGCAGCAGCGCATCGCCATCGCCCGAGCCCTTGCCCTCGATCCGGCCATCATGCTCTTCGACGAGCCGACATCGGCCCTGGACCCCGAGGTGGGGCTCGAAGTCCTGGCCGTGATGCGCGAACTGGCCGCGGACGGTATGACGATGATCGTGGTCACCCATGAAATGCAGTTCGCCCGGGACGTCTCGGACACGCTCGTCGTCATGGCCGATTGCAAGATCATCGAGCAGGGCGATCCGCGCGCCATCATGAGCGACCCCAAGGAAGCCCGCACCCGCCGCTTCCTCCGGGCCGTGCTGGAGCGCTGATATGGACGCCCTTTCAGCAGTACTTCAGGGACTGCCTATGACGATCATGCTGACGCTCTCAGCGTTCGCCATCGGCATCGTGGGCGCCGTTCCCCTGGCAGTGGGCTTGTCGTCGTCGAACCTTCTTGCGCGGCTGGTGTCGCGGCTCTTCGTGGACCTGGTCCGCGGAGTCCCGATCATCGTTTGGCTTTTCCTGCTCAAGTTCGGCATCCAGATCGGCACGTTCAAGTTCAACCCCGTCGGCGCCGCAATAGTCGGCCTGGGCGTTGTCTCCATCGCCTATCTCGCCGAAATCTACCGCGGCGGGCTACAGTCCGTTCCGCGCGGCCAAGGCGAGGCAGCGCATGCCCTCGGACTGACCCGCGGGACCACGTTCTACGGCGTGATGGTCCCGCAGGCCTTCCGCATCATCTCCCCCTCGATCGCCACCTATCTGACCGGCCTGCTCAAGGACTCCTCGATCGCGTCGACGATCATCGTCACCGAGATGGTCTTCCAGTCCCAGGCCTTCGCCCGGCAACACCCCACGGTGGAGGGGATCCTGCCCTACATCATCGTGGGCGTCCTTTACATCGTGCTCAGCTTGCCGATCGCGTACTTGTCCCGTCGACTCGACTCCCGCATGAGGAAGGCCATCTACGCATGACCTGGCTAACAGAATGGGCGGGCTACCTCCCGCAGATGATGGCCGGCCTCGGTGTCAGCCTCCTGATCGCCGGCATCTCGATCTTCTTCGGCTATCCGTTGGGCCTGGTACTCAGCCTCATGGTCACCGCGAAGAACCTGGCCGTCCGCACGCTGGGACTCGCCGTCGTCGAAATTGGCCGCGGCGCACCGGCCCTGGTGATCCTCTACCTCTTCTACTATGGCTTGCCGAAGTTCGGGATCGCGTTCGAGAGCATCACTGCCGCCTGCCTCGCCCTCACGTGGAACTCAGCGGCGTACTCGAGCGAGATCATGCGGGCAGGGCTCCAATCGGTGGCCCGCGGACAGCTTGAGGCTTCCAATGCCCTTGGCTTGTCGCAGCGCGACACCTTCTTCCGGGTCGTCATGCCGCAAGGCATGAGGTCGGCGATCCCCGGGCTCATGGGAGTCGCGATCCAGATGTTCCAAGGCACGTCCCTTGCATACGGAATCGCCGTCCCCGAGCTGATGAAGACGGCGTACAACATCGGCAGCCAGGACTTCAACTATCTGCAGATCTTCACTCTCGCAGGCCTCTGCTACGCCGTCATTTCGATGCCGGCCACGTGGATCACCGTCTTCTTCGAGAAGCGCATGGCCCGCCACACCTGACCGCTCCGCCACATCCTGCAGCACCCCCAACAACACAGGAGGAACCATGAATACCCACCGACTCAAAGGCGCCGGCATCCTGACTGCCAGCGCGATCGCCCTCAGCCTCGCCCTGACAGCCTGCGGCGGATCCTCGGACGCAAGCACCGCCTCATGCACTCCGAAGCACCCCGGCATCCAGACCGTCGCACCGGGCAAGCTCACGGTGGGCGTCATCGACATCCCGCCGTTCAGCAGCTACAACAGCGGCAAGCCCAACGGCATAGACATCGCGATCGTCAGCAATATTGCGAAGGACGAGTGCCTCGAACCCGCCTACCAGCAAGCCACCTACGCAGATGCCGTGCAGTCGATCTCGGGCGGCAACATCGACCTCGCGGTGGGCACCATCGACGCAACCGAGAAGCGCCTCAAGGCTGTCGACTTCTCCGCCTCCACCTACCTCGACGGCATGGGCATCGTTTCCAAGTCGGGCGCCACCACCGTTTCGGATCTTGAAAAGATGAACAAGGTCGGCACGATCGACGGCTACCTGTGGGTTGAGGACCTCAAGAAGATCCTGGGCGACAGGCTCGTCACCTACCCCAGCAGCGTCGAGCTCAAGGCGGATTTCGACGCCGGCCGCCTGGACGCCGACGTCGACGCTTACGGCGTGCAGGTGCTTCAGTTCAAGGGCGCCGCCGGCGTCAAGGTTTCGCTCGCGAACGAGAAGCCGGACGCGCGCGTCGGGGCAATCGCCCACGCACCCGAAGCCGCGTTCCCGATGACCAAGGGCAACAAGAGCCTGCAGGAGGCACTCGACGCCGGCATCACCGCACAGCGCGCGGATGGCACCATCACCAAGCTCCTGACCGGCGCCGGGCTGTCCGAAGGACTCGGGAAGGTCGCCGAAAAGCAGTACGTAGTTCCCGCAAGCTAGCCCGCCCTGCTCCTTCCAGCTGACGCAAGTCAGCAACCCCGGGTGCCGGGCTGCGGCCCGGCACCCATTCCAACCACCTGTGCAATGTCACATGGTAGATTAGGCTGTGAGGTAGCTCACGGCAGCACAATGACGGCGCCGCGTGTGCCCCACCGAAAGGACCCACAATGACTGAAACCCGCAAGGCCTGGCACGGCGTACTCGTCGCCACAGCGCTGCCGTTCAAGGACGATCTCAGCATCGACTACGACGCCTACGCTGAGCATGTCCGTTTCCTGGCCAACGCAGGCTGCGACGGCGTAGCCCCCAACGGCTCGCTGGGCGAGTACCAGACGCTGAGCGAAGAAGAGCGCGCCCGCGTGATCACGACTGCGGTCGAGGCCGCGCCTGAGGGCTTCACCGTCATGGCCGGCGTGGGCGCCTACGGCGGGCTGCAGACGCAGAAGTGGGCAGAGCAGGCCGCCGAGGCCGGCGCCAAGGCGCTCATGCTGCTTCCCCCGAACGCCTACCGCGCCAACGACGACGAGGTGGTGGACCACTTTCGCCGCGCGGCCGCCGTCGGGCTGCCGATCGTGGCCTACAACAACCCCATCGACACCAAAGTGGACCTGACTCCGCAGCTCATCGCCCGCCTCCACGGTGAAGGCCTCATTGTCGGCGTCAAGGAGTTCACTGGTGACGTCCGCCGGGCCTACGAGATCAAAGAACTCGCTCCGGAGGTGGACCTCCTCATCGGAACGGACGATACCGTCGTCGAAATGGGCCTGGCAGGTGCCGTCGGCTGGGTGGCGGGCTACCCGAACGCAATTCCTGAATCCACCCTCGAGCTCTACCGGCTCTCCACCTCCGGCGACGTCGCAGACCTTGAGCGGGCCCGGGAAATCTACCGCGACCTGCACTCCTTGCTTCGCTGGGACAGCAAGACGGAATTCGTCCAGTCCATCAAGCTGTCCATGGACGTCGTTGGCCTCCGTGGCGGCGCCTGCCGCCCGCCGCGCGGACCGCTCGCCCCAGACGTGCGGAACGCCGTCGTCCGCGACACCGAAGCAGCCCTCGCCAAGGGCTACAAGTAAACAAAAGGGTTGGTTACGGGCAGGCCGGATCCGAATCTGGACCTAAGCGTCCGGTGACAGACCCACTAGACGGGCCGCGGACCTAAGCGGCCGGTGACAGACGCACAAGCCGGGCCGCGGACCTTCGGAAAGGAGCGCATCGCGGCCGACCGCGTCACGAAGGTCGCCCAGCGACCGAAGTGACGCCTGTCGGCTGTGTCTAAGCGACGCCGAAGGGCCGTTGCCCGGCGAAGCCCAGCGGAGCCGCCGAAATCCCGCCAAACCAGCCCCAACAAGAGGAGAAGGAAAGCATGAGAACCAGCCGCATCTTCCACGCCGTGGACTCGCATACCGAAGGCATGCCCACGCGAGTCATCACCGGCGGCATCGGGACGATCCCCGGCGCCACCATGGCCGAGCGCCGCCTGTGGTTCATGGAGAACAGCGACTGGATCCGCACCTTACTCATGACCGAACCGCGCGGCCACGCGTCGATGAGCGGGGCGATCCTCCAGCCATCGACGCGGCCGGACGCGGACTTCGGGGTGCTCTTCATCGAGGTGTCCGGTCTCCTGCCAATGTGCGGCCACGGCGCCATCGGCGTCGCAACCGTCCTGGTGGAGACGGGCATGGTGGAGGTTGTTGAACCGGTTACCACCGTGCGGCTCGACACCCCCGCCGGCCTGGTGGTCGCGCAGGTCGCCGTCAAGGATGGTCATGCCGAGTCCGTGACCATCCGCAACGTCCCCTCCTTCGTGGACCGCTTCGATGCCAAGGTGGAAGTTCCTGGGTTCGGTGCCGTTCCGTACGATCTGGCATTCGGCGGGAACTTCTACGCGATCGTGGACCTGGACAGCCTTGATTTGCCGTTCGAGCGCGAGCGCAAGGACGACCTGCTCAAGGCCGGATTGGCGATCATGGAGGCGATCAATGCCACGGATGAGCCCGTCCACCCCGAGCGCGACGATATCCGTGGCTGCCACCACGTCTATCTCAAGGCGCCCGGCTCGACGGCCGAGCACTCCCGGCACGCGATGGCCATCCACCCGGGTTGGTTCGACCGCTCCCCGTGCGGTACTGGCACGAGCGCCCGTATGGCGCAGTTGCACGGGCGCGGCGAACTGGCCCTGGGCACCGACTTCGTCAACGAGTCCTACATCGGTTCCCGTTTTACCGGCCGCTTGGTTGAGGAAACGGAGGTGGCTGGCCGCCCAGCTGTCGTCCCCACCGTCACCGGCCGGGCCTGGCTTACCGGCACCGCGCAATATTTCCTGGATCCCACCGACCCGTTTCCCGCGGGGTTCCTGCTGTGAACCTTCCCTACTTCGATTCGACGGCGGTGCGAGCCGCCGCCCCTTGGACGACGGCGATCGCGGCCCTTGAGCACGCGCTCCTGAACGGCGTTGACCCCGAGGACGACAGTCCACGGTTGTTCAGCCCCGCACCGAACGGCGAGTTCCTGCTCATGCCCGCATCAGGCCAGCGCTACAGCGGTCTCAAGGCGCTCACCGTAGCCCCTGCCAACCCGGTACGGGGGCTCGAAAAGATCCAAGGGGTTTACATCCTCTTCGATTCGGACACGTTGGCGCCGCTGGCCACAATGGACGGCAACGAACTCACGGCCATCCGAACGCCGGCCACCACGCTACTGGCCGTCAAACACATCCTGGCTTCGGCCCCCGAGGGCGCTCCCCGAAGGCACGAAAGCACCGAAAGAAACCGCGTGCTCGTGTTCGGCACTGGCGTCCAAGCGCTCAACCACCTCCGCGCGGCGCACGCCGTGCTCCCGGAGGCGGGCTTCGCCGTCGTCGGCCGGCGCCCCGAGCGGGTGGCAGCGCTGATCGGGCAGCTGGCCGACGAGGGCATCGAAGTCCGCCCGGGCAATCAAAGCGAGGTGCCCGACGCCGATGTGGTGATCTGCGCAACCTCCTCCCGTACGCCCCTGTTCGACGGCGGTTTGGTTGCCCCTGGTGCCGTGGTGGCCGCTGTAGGCCAGCACGGCTTGGACGCCCGTGAAGTCGACGCCGGCCTTGTGCTGCGCAGCGACGTCGTGGTGGAGGGACGCGCCTCGGCACTACGCGAGGCCGGGGACCTGATACCCGCACGCAGCGCGGAGGAATGGGAAGCGATCCGTCCCGCCAACCTCCTGGACCTGGTCAAAGGAGAGTTTGAGCGCTCCCCAGGCAAGCCCTGCCTGTACGCAGGCGTGGGCATGGCATGGGAAGACCTCGCGACCGCTGCCGTGGTGTATGAAGGAGGCACCCGAACATGAAATCCGCACAAGGAGTGCTTAACGTGCCAACCAACAACCAGCTACCGATCGCGCCGCTCGGCCGCCAGCACAGTCTCCGCGAGTCCGTCACCGAGTCCCTGCGCGCAGCGATCATCGCCGGCACGTTAACGGAAGGCACCCTGTATTCCGCCCCCGCACTTGCCGCGGCATTTGGCGTCTCGGCCACACCGGTCCGCGAGGCCATGATGGATCTGGCCCGTGAAGGCCTGGTGGAAACACTGAAGAACAAAGGCTTCCGCATCACCGCCATGAGCGACCGCGAACTGGACGAGCTCACGGAAATCCGCCTGCTCCTCGAGCCGCCTGTTGTTGGCGACGTGGCCGGGGCGGTCCCGCCGTCGGGTATCAAGGTGCTGCGCTCCATGGCGGACGACATCGTGGACGCCGCGCGGGAAGGCGACCTCACTGCCTACCTTGCCTCGGACCGCATATTCCACGCCGAGCTTTTGCGGTACGCCGGCAACAACCAGCTCGTTGAGTTGGCTACCAGCCTTCGTTCCCGTACCCGGATGTACGGCCTTAAGATCCTGAGCGACAGCAACCGCTTGGCCGATTCCGCCCAGGAACACCACGAATTGCTCGACCTCATCGAAGCCGGTGATGGGCCAGCGGCTCAGGAATTCATGCGCCGCCACATTGGCCACGCCCGCGGTCTCTGGGCCACGGGCGAGAACGAGAAACCACAGGAGCAACAGACATGAACCCAGCGAGCGATGTGCTCGTCATTGGCGCCGGGGTTATCGGCGCCGCCACTGCTTATTTCGCAACTCAGCAGGGTCTCACCGTCACTGTCCTGGACAAGGGGCTCCCCGCCAGCGGCACGTCTTCCGCCTGCGAAGGAAACATCCTTGTCTCGGACAAGGAACTCGGTCCCGAACTCGAACTAACCCGCTACTCCCTTGGCGTCTGGCACGGCGACCTCGCTGAGCATAAGCGGCTTTGGGAATTCGAGTCCAAGGGCGGCATTATCGTCGCCTCCCGGGAAAGCAGCCTGGCATCCCTCAACCGTGTGATGGCTGCGCAAGCCAGTTACGGCGTTGCGGTGGAGAAGCTGGACCCGGACGCCCTGCGGAACGCCGAACCGAACATCACCCCTGACGCCTTGGGCGGGGCGAGCTACCCCGAAGACTGCCAGGTCCAACCAATGCTGGTCGCCGCACATCTGGTTCGGCTGGCAACCGACGCAGGGGCCCGTTTCGTCGCCGACACCCCCGTCACTGGCTTCGTCCGGAGCGGAGACCGCATCACGGGTGTGAGGACACCTCGCGGTGACTTCTCCGCCGGTTCTGTGGTGAACTGCACTGGTACGTGGGCCGGCGAACTCGCCGCGCTGGCCGGGGTCAACGTCCCGGTCCTCCCCCGCCGCGGCTTCGTCATGGTCACGGAACCACTACCGCCCATGGTTCACCACAAGGTCTATGCAGCCGAATACATCGATAACGTCGGCAGTTCCGACGCCGGACTCCAGGCCTCGCCGGTCGTCGAGAGCACTCCCAGCGGCACTATTCTCATCGGCTCAACGCGCGAACGCGTCGGTTTCGACCGCACCGTGAGCACCAACGCCCTTAGGCTCCTGGCGGGCAACGCCGTCGCACTGTTCCCCTTCCTTGAGCACGTCAAGGCCATCCGCCACTACCACGGCTTCCGCCCGTACTGCCCGGACCACCTTCCGGTGATAGGCCACGACGATCGCGCCCCCGGGCTGTGGCATGCCGCCGGCCATGAGGGCGCCGGAATCGGCCTCTCCGCCGGGACGGGCAAGCTCCTTGCCCAGGCGCTCTCCGGCCAGGCCCCGGACCTTGACCTTTCACCCTTCGCGCCGGCCCGCTTCGGCGAGCGAAAGGAAAACAGCACAACTCACCGAGAGGAGGCCACAGCATGAGCACCCATTCATCAGGAGAGACCTGGCCGGTCAACACGCCGGGTGCGGTCAACGTGAGCTTCGACGGCCGTCCACTGGCCGCGGTACCAGGACAAAACGTCGGCGCTGCCCTGGTCTCCAACGGCATCACCGCCTGGCGCAGCACGCGCAAGAACGCGCGTCCCCGCGGACTTTTCTGCGGCATCGGCGTCTGCTTCGACTGCCTCGTAACGGTCGACGGCGAAGCGAATCAGCGTGCCTGCCTCGTCGAGGTGCAGGAGGGCATGGAGATCGAGGGTTCTTGCGCGGATCAGGGAGGACGAGCATGACGCCCATCGTCAGCGCAGACGTCGCCGTCGGGTCCATTTTCGGCCGGGAGGACCAACGCCCTGGCCTGCGTAGTCAGCAACGTCACAGTCCGCGAGAAAAGCTGCCGCTGGGCACCGGAAGCGCCCTCGGCAAGTTCGTGGCCCGCGGCCCGCAGCCGCATGGTTTCAGCCAGCGCCGAGGCGCGCGCCTGCTCGGAAAAAGGCGGTACGGCGGGGGCCGGAGCTTCGCGCGGAATCAGCGCAAAACCGAGACTCAACACCAGGAACGCGGTGAAGCAAAGCAGGGCATAGCGGAAAAAGTTCCGCGGCCTGCTGTTTTCCCTGGTGTCGTCTTTCACAACAGACCATGTTGTCACGGCCGGAAGGAACTCGGTGCACCAAGCCCGTCGGAAAATGGCTACGCTAGTAGTCACAACATCATCTATCGGGAGGCGGCCGGCATCGTGAGCAATGCAGAAGCCACGGCTTCATCAGACCGGACCGACGCGGGAAGGGCTGAACCCGCGGCAGTCCACAATCCCGAGGCTGAACGCCTCCGGGCCTTGCTTGAGCCCGCGGTTTTGGCGAACCGGCTCTACCTGGAGGATGTTGCCATCAACATCGCAGGCTCCAACCGCGTGGTCAACGTGGTGGTGGACCTGCCGCAGGAAGAAACCGGCGGGGTCAGCCTTGATGTCATCGCAGACATCTCCAAGGAGCTCTCCGACATCCTGGACGGCGATCCCAGCACCGACAGCCGTCCGTACGACCTTGAAGTCTCCTCGCCCGGCGTGGGCCGCCCCCTGACCGAGCCGCGGCACTGGCACCGCGCCCGTGGACGCATGGTGAGCGTCAAGGTCATCCAGGGCGAGAACGTCACCGGACGGATCCAGTCCGTGGACGAATCCGGAGTGACCCTCGTCCCCGAAATTGCAGTGAAAAAAGGCATGAAGCCGAAACAGGGCGACCCCGTAAAACTTCCTTTCGACAAGATCCGCAGCGGAAAAGTCGAAATTGAGTTCAGCCACCTCGACGAGGCCGGTCTGGAAAATGAACACAATGGACCTTCTGAGGAGGCCTGATGGATATTGACATGAGCGCACTGAGACTCCTGGAGCGTGAGCGCGAAATCCCGCTGGATCTCCTCATCCCCACGATCGAGCAGGCGCTGCTGGTTGCCTACCACAAGTCGCCGGGAGCCTTCGAGAAGGCCCGCGCCGAGCTGGACCGCAAGAGCGGCCACGTGACCATCTGGGCCACCGAAATCGACGACGACGGTGCACCCATCGGCGAGTTCGAGGACACCCCCGCCGGTTTCGGCCGCATCGCAGCCAGCACCGCCCGCCAGATCATCCTCCAGCGCCTGCGCGACGTCGAGGATGACAACGTCCTGGGCGAGTTCAAGGGCCGCGAGGGCGAACTCGTTGCCGGCCTGATCCAGCAGGGCAACAACCCCCACATGATCCAGGTCAACCTCGGCACGGTGGAGGCGCTGCTTCCGCCGCCCGAGCAGGTGCCGGGGGAGAAGTACGTCCACGGGAACCGTCTGCGCGCGTTTGTGATTGACGTGCACCGCGGCACCAAGGGTCCGTCCATCACGCTGTCCCGGTCGCACCCGGGCCTCGTGCGGAAGCTCTTCGAGCTGGAGGTACCCGAGATCGCCGACCACTCCGTGGAGATCGTTGCCCTGGCGCGTGAGGCCGGCCACCGCACCAAGATCGCAGTGAAGGCCAATACGCCCGGCATCAACGCCAAGGGTGCCTGCATCGGAGAAATGGGTTCCCGCGTGCGGGCCGTCATGACCGAGTTGAACGACGAAAAGATCGACATCGTGGACTTCAGCGAGGATCCGGCGACGTTTATCGCCAGCGCACTGTCGCCTTCACGTGTGAATTCAGTCACCATCACCGACGAAGCGACCCGCTCGGCGCGGGTAGTGGTGCCGGACTACCAGCTCTCCCTGGCCATCGGCAAGGAGGGCCAGAACGCCCGCCTCGCTGCGAAGCTGACCGGCTGGCGGATCGACATCGTTTCCGACGCCGCCGCTCCCCGCGGCTAAAAGGACTCCTCCCCGGCTCGGCGCCGCCCGGACCGGCACCGAAACTGCCCGCGATTGCAGCGGGCAGTTTCGGGTGACAGGCCCCTGAGGGGCTAGAATAGAACATGACCGCGCCTCGCAGCCGGCATCAGCGTGCTTGTGTGCGCCCGCAAATTTGCCTCACGGCAGCAGCGGGCCGCCGGGCAAGCAGTTATGTATAGGCAGGAAGATACTCGACAGTGGCACACGTGCAACACCTCGGGAATCAGCCGCAACGTACCTGCATCGGATGCCGGAAAAAAGGATCGCGGTCTGAGTTACTCCGGCTTGTCTCCGGCGCCGGCGGTTCGTCCGCCGTCGTAGTGGATGAACGACGCCGGATGGCTGGCAGGGGTGCATGGCTGCACCCCAGCGAAGCGTGCCTCGCACTGGCGGTCAAACGTCGAGCGTTCGGACGCGCCCTCAACGGCGCGACCGGAACAGCCGATGTTGAACGCCGGATCACGGCAGGCACGCAAGCCGTGGACACTCCGGTGGCCGCAGCAACAACCGTCCAACCTGAAAGCGGGTCAGAAAACTGATGGAAACCCGATGAGTTCCCAGCGATGAGTGCGCAACGATGACAACTTTGTTGCGCTCTGCAATGGGCCTTTCAGCTGCACTCGCGGCGGAGGCCCGCAGTAAGAAGTAGACGGTTCGTGCCTGGCTCGGTGCGGACCGAGACAGGAGAAATGTGGCCAAGGTCCGCGTACATGAGCTTGCTAAAGAGCTCGGTATCACTTCCAAAGATGCAGTAACCAAACTGCAGGAACTGGGCGAATTTGTTCGCTCCGCCTCTTCCACCATTGAGGCCCCCGTTGTGCGGAAACTCCGTAACGCCTTCCCCGACGCGACTGCTTCGAAGTCCGAAGCACCCGCATCCGCGCCAAAAGCACCGGCCAAGGCGGCAGAATCACGTCCCGCCCCGGCTCCCGGTCCCGCCGCC